>JBBRSO010000011.1:0-45545 GCA_038245405.1 Bacteroidales bacterium | reverse complement strand
TTGAAGCAGAAGCCAAATTGCTAAGAGCATGGTTCCATTTCGAAGCCAATAAGGTTTTCGAAAACATACCATATATTAAAACGCAGACTGAACTAGGTGCAACTTTGCCTGAAATGGTTCCTAATACTGATCCTGGTTGGACAGGCATCGAAGAAGATTTGCAGTATGCTATTGACAATCTGCCTGTTACAAAAATAAAGAGTGAGGTAGGTCGTCTTACCAAATATGCTGCTGAAGCTGTCAAAGCTCATGTTTATATGAGTCAGAATAAATTCAGCGCTGCAAAACCACTCCTTGATGATATTATCAGCAGCGCTAAATTCAGTCTTGTAGATTTTTACTGGAATTTTGACATGACTCATGAGAACAATGCTGAGTCGATTTTCGAATTGCAGTGTTCAACTACAGGAGCCAGCCAGCAGGCTATGATGCTTGCAGGTCCAACCATGCATCAGGCAGGACCTGCCAGCTGTGGCGGTTGGGGTTTCTTCCAGCCCTCAGAGGATCTTTTTGAAGCATACCAGGTTGATGCTAACGGATTGCCGATACTCGATCCTACAGCGCGCGTACCTCTTGCCAATGATATGGGTAAAGGAAGCGGCGACGCATTCACACCAACAAGTGCATTGCTCGATCCTCGCGTTGACTGGACAATCGCACGTCGTGGAGTTGATTACCTTGGCTGGGGCATACACCCGGGAAACTCATGGATCCGCGAGCAAAACAACGGTGGTCCGTATATGACCAAGAAATACATGCATAAAAAAGAGGAACAATCTTTAAATGCTAATGGAACAGGTTTTGATAACGGCAAGAACTACAGAATGTACAGGTATTCCCATATCCTGCTCTGGAGAGCTGAAGTTGCAGTAGAAGAGAATCAGCTTGACGCTGCCCGTCTTCTCGTGAATCAGATCCGTAACAGGGCTAAAACCAGTACACCGGTAATGGGTCTCTGCACATCCTATATAAACCTTGGAACGGTTACCCCAACTGTTGACTATACGAAACCTGCAGCTAACTATAAGGTAGAACCTTATGATGTTACATCACCTGCTTTCGCATCACAGGCTGAAGCAAGAAAAGCTGTAAGGGAAGAAATGAGGATTGAGTTTGCTACCGAAAACCTCCGTTTCTTTGACCTTAGACGTTGGGGTATTCTGTCAACCACACTCAATGCTTATATAGCCAACGATTCAAAATTCCGTAACTTCCTGAAGGGAGCATCTTTCAATGCAACAAAAAATGATTACTGGCCATTGCCACAGGATCAGGTTGATCTTCAGAAAGGCGTTCTGACTCAGGATGCATCTTATTGATCAAGTTAACTGAATATATAAAAGAGGTTGTCCCTGAATGGACAACCTCTTTTTATTTTATACAGACCCCTAAGTTCCCCCTTCTTCCTGGCAACCAGTAAATCCTCCTTCTTCCTGGCAACCCCCTAAATTATCCTTCTTCCTGGCAACCCCCTAAATTCTCCTTCTTCCTGGCAACCCCCTAAATCCCCCAAATGGGGGACTTGAAAACAATCCTTCGTGGGATTAGCCCCCCAATTGGGGGGTTGGGGGGTTGCCGGGGAAAAATGGGATGTTGGTATGCGGCACGGTCCAAATCCGGTTTTCTATTTAAAATGATAATAGAACCAAAAGGTATTACCAAATTTTTTCTGCATAGTCTCTTTAAGTGTCGAAGGATCCTTACGGGCTTCAACGAAAGCTGAAAAATACTTTGTGAACCGTTCCTGAGTATCTGAACTTACTTTTAACCCACCCAGATCAGGATAACTTTTGGTACTGTTGTAATAAATCAGAACCGCTTCCTCAATAAAACGGGGAATATGGTCATAACCTGCCTCTTTCAATTTGCCAATATTTTTCATTACAACTTCAATATTTTTTGTAAGAAGAAGCCCGGCAATATAATACTCAAAAGCTTTCCTGTTATCAGGTTGTGAAGAGAGTAGCAGTGGCAGATTATTTTGAGGTTCATTAAACTGGATGAAAAACCTGCTTTTAGGAAGTATCTTTCTTTTGGACGAAAGCTCAGGATCAGAATAAACCAGATCAGGATTGGAGACTATCTTGCTATATTCTTTTGCAATATCCCTGTAATATATTGTCTTTTTAAGGATGTTTATGTATTTCTCAGCCATTCTGAAATCACCATTTATCAGACTTGTCTTTGCAAGCAGCTTTATGTTTTCAGGACGATATCCATACACTACCATTTCCTCATAAGACCAGCGTTGTGCTTCTTTTATCAAACCTACAGTGTAATAAAAGTATGCACCTCTGTTCAGATGCTCATCACCCCATGGCAAAACCAACGCTCCAGATCCAAAATCCTGATTTCCGAAAAACAATCTGTCACAAAGCTGGTTTGTTTCCGAGAGTGCGATATTGTAAAAATATACGCCAATAAGGTTTTTGGCAGGTTTTTTCTCCTGGTAATTTATTGCCTCCTGCCATTTTTCATTAAATATCAACTTTTCAAGCTCTACCACCCTGGCTGTTTGCGGTGAATAAATTTTCACAAGGATAAGCGCCCCGACCATTAATACAAAAACAACCGATAAAAAAGAAAAAATTCTTTTATTCAGCCAACTGTACTTATCACCTATATTAGTTGAACAAATTAGGGGATAAAAAATTAAATAAACAGTCAGCAGAATAAATGCTGATCGATAGATTGTATTTTCTAAAAGAGGAAGTGGAAAAAATAAAATATGCTCTACTGGTTGAAAAAATAATATTTTCCAGAAGATAAGAAACGAAGCCGCAACAATAACAAGTAAGATCAATGAATGAAAAAGCCCCTGTTTTCCCCTTGTCAGAATAAGATTATTGAGAATATACATTATTGCAAAGATCAATGCATATGCGCCTGCCAGATAATAAAATAATGGCCATATGACTAGCACCAGTATTTTGTAAAACTTTTTGTCGGATAAAACCGACAGTTGATAATAACCCAGGATCAGAATGAAACCAATATTATATTCCATCAGATGATAGTAATTTGCCTGCATGATTAACATAAGGCACGATGGAATCATAATAAAAAGCAGCGGGAACGAAAATCCTCGCTTTATTCTTCCGGCTATGAAATATAAAATCACACAGGGCAGAGTTAGAATCACCGAAAGTATTAATGATCCGGTAAGTCTGTCAGCATAAAATTGAGTTAGAAATCTGCCTGTATATTCCAGCAGTCCACCTGGTTTTAAAATATATTTCCCGAGGTACTCAGCTGAAAAGACAAAGAGTGATTGTGTTTCCTGAAAATAGAGAACATAATTTGCAACAAAGAAAAAATATCCAAATGCTGCAAGGAAAAATATACCTGCTGAAATAAAGATACCCTTCCCCTTAATTGTTCTGATTCTATCCATCTTATTTTAATGAGTTGGTCTTCGCTCCTGTGAGTATATCAATTGTTATCAAAGGATTACCAGACCTGGCTTTAAGTGGTTTTTGCCTGGTGGCTTTGGCAAATTCACGTGGATTAAGTTCAACCCTCCCGTTTACAAATTCAGGTATATTAAATGACTCAAGCATTCTTCCGTAAAGCGAAGGGTCTTCTTGTGGCAGTACAAATTCTTTTCCCTGATTGCCCGACGAATCAACATAGACAATATAAGGTCTGGCACTCCGTCCATCTGTCCTTTTGCTGCTAAAAACCAGCCAATTACTGTTCAGTGACCATGAGTGATAACTTTCAGTCTCATTACTGTTAATGTCCATTCTTTTGACAGATTTGCTTTTCAGGTCGAACATATAGAGATCAGCTTCACGATGCCAGATTGGAAATGTACCATAATCAGCAAGGGTGAATACCAGATGTTTGCCATCAGGCGAAATCCTTGGAAAAGAGGCGCTTCTGTTTAATCCTGAGGCATTGTAAACAAGCTCTGTCTCTCCGAATGTTCTTGTTTCGGGATCAAATGATTTCCTCACCAGATCGTAATGTGTATTCTTTATCTGTTCAAGCTCCGGATCTGAACTATTTATGTTTTGAAGTGCCTTGCAGAAATACAAATATTTTCCGTCGGGTGACCATGAAGGAAAAGTAAGTAAATGTTTTATCGTATCACTTTCAGTAATATTTACAATTTCATTGTTTTTTCTGTCATATAGTACCAATGAGGAAGTCAGATCAAATACTTCAATATTCTTTGCAGAGTCGGAATAAAAACTCTGTTTTACCTGGTTGGTTGAAAATGCCAGGAATCTGCCTCCAGGATGCCATGACGGATAGGTTGCTCCTCCTGTCATAGCATCAATTTTTGGATCTGTTCTGGTTATCTTCCCATCTTCAACAAAATATGTTCCGCCAAGAGACCCCCTTACATGAATCATAAATCTCGCAGGATTATTATTATTGAATGAATGGCAATTAGCACAGTTCTTCTCTATGATCTGGTTTTCAATAATTGAATGTACTGAAAAGCTCTCTGTTGACCGCTGAACAATTTTGATATCAGACCAGCTGTAATAGCCGGGAAGGATTAGCCTGTAAACAAGGTAGGCATCAATCTTTTCCTTCGCTACTATCATAGCAAAAGAATTATACTCGACCAGCTTATTGACAGGCTTGTCCAGGGAATATATTCTGAATATTATACTATCTCCCAGGCTTTCTTTCAATAATTTCCTCCAACGTTTTTCAGGAAAATGTATCATTCCGTCAGAAGAGGTAATTTTTACCTGGTAACCAGTCAGACGGGAAGTAGCAATAACATTAAATGACTGACCTTTTTCCAGAATGGAAAAATTCATTGGAGCAATATTTGGGGGAATGGTTACACCTGTATAATCCGGTAAAATATCAGGCTTACGATCTATTTTAACCGGATTACCTGGATCATTACTGCATTTTAAAATTAAAAAAAACCCAATAACTAGAAGTAACTGCCTCAACATCAGTTTTCTTAATCCCATATCATTATTAATTACTCAGGTTAAAGTAATGTGTCCACGAGGCACATCATAATTTGAATAAAGTTAAAGTAAATTTGAAATCTAAAACAAAAAGAAAATCAATCTGATAAAATATCCAAATAATCTTTTTATCACTCAGGTGAAGAAAAATCAATTATCTTTTATTGTTTTTCGCCATTCAAGCAAACCGATAAATGACATTGCGCCATAAACCAGATATAAAATAACAGTCGGATATAATCCACGGGAAAGAAACAATACTGACGACACGAAATTCACAACAATCCATAAATACCAATGCTCGTAAATCTTGCGCGCAAGCATCCATGTGGCTATGATCGATAAGGCAGTAATAAATGAATCTCTTACAGGAACAGGTGAATCTGTAAGCCTGGTAAGAATAAGCCACATTATGAAAAACAACAATACAAATACTACAGATAAAGCAATTCCTGTCTTTTGTTTTAATCTGGTCACATGCAATGTCTCTTTCTCCACCTCTCCCCTTCTCCCTTTCTCCCTCTCACTCTCCCTCTTCCTCCCCCACCAATACCATCCAAGAAAACTTATAATCAGATAATAGACCTGCAGACTCATATCAGCATAAATTTTGTTGGTAAAAAATACCCATATATAAACTGCGCTTGTAAGAATTCCTACAGGCCACAGCCATATCTTCTGTTTAATTTCAAGAAAAACATAGATTATCCCTGTAACTGCACCGAATACTTCAATATAATTATCTGTTAACCAGTTTATAACACCCATATCAGAATTTTATTCCTAATTTGAACATATAGTTAATCCCTGCCTGTGGGAAGTAACCATCAATTATATGTAAATCCCCTCCTTCATTATATTTGTATACCCACGCGTTGGTTTCATATTTTTTATCAAATAAGTTATTTACAGCAAATTGGATATCAATATTGTTAAATAATTTACTGTTTACTGAATATGTAAAAAGAAGATTATTTACCATGTAGGCATTCAGCATACGTTCATTATTCTGAGTATTATCAATATACTGTTTCCCAACATACTTTGTATTCAGGAGAATGTGAAAATCCTTAACCGGGGCATAATCAAATGAAGAAGAAGCGATTCCCGACGGGGAGAAAGATATAATTTTATTTTTTAGAGTTTCCTGGTTCTGAATACCTGTATCCCAATTGTCGGTGTAATCGGTATATTCGGGAATAATATTTCTGGAGAGTGTAAGATTCCCATTCCATTTCAGGCTTTTTGTCATCCGGATACCTGATTCCAACTCAATTCCCTGTCTGTAACTCCTGGGAACATTTGTCATAATAGGTGATCCGACAGTATTAATTTTACCTGTCAGAATCAGCTGATCGGAGTAGTACATATAGAAAAGGTTACCTCTCAGCATGAGTCCCCCTGAGTGGTATTCGTATGCTGCTTCATAGTCGGATAACTTTTCAGGCGTGGGGACTTTCCCGGGATCTGCATCTGTAAAGTTGCTTCTGTCGGGTTCCCGGTGGGAAATCCCAAAAGAAGCAAATATTTTTTGTTCCTTATTAAAATTATAAGTGATACCAGCCTTTGGATTAAAGAAATTGTATTTGTGCAGCTGCGTTACATTTTTCAGGTTATCATCAAATCCTTCGATGTTGTAATAGATTTTTCTGATCTGCATATCGGCATAAAGATTTAATTTTTCTGACAATGAATAGGTTATCTTCAGGTATGTATTCAGATCCCTCTTGTCGCCTGTGCCCTGATACCATCTGTATAATGTGTTGTTATATGTTACTACCCTTGCCCAGATAATATCTCCAAAATGATTCCCAATATAGCGGTTCCAGCCGCCCCCGATAATGGCATTAAGCTTATTCTTAGAGTACTTTATTGAATATGTGAAACCGTAGAAATCATTTCTTAACCATTTCTGAGTTATAAAATCTGAACTTCTTACAGTATCGTTATTAATGATTGCTTCGGGTAGATTATATGAGCTAAAATCAGAATTTACAAGATTTTCAAAATATCCTTTTCCCCTGGTGTAATGTAAAGCAGCATTTGCACTCAAAACGCTGTTAATCTCTTTTGAAAAATGAATCTGATAGTTATCCTGCCAGTAATTATCGGTCTCATTTTTATAGTTATAGAGGTTGTATGTCCGGTGTGTTTTCAGAGAGTCCTTCGGTACTCCATTCCAGGCCTGATATGTGCGTTCTGAACCTGAGAAAATAAGGAATTTCAACATAAGTGATTTTCCATATAGAGTCCATGAAACATAAAATGATTTCAGGTCACTGAATGCCCTGTCAATATAACCATCCGACCATATTTTTGACAGACGTGCATCAACGGCATACTTCTTATTAATTAAGCCTGTTCCAAAGCTTATCGTATTCTTCGATGTATTAAATGATCCGTACGATGAATTCAGCTCCGCATATGGTTCGCGGCGCAGGTCGGAGGTCTGAAAATTTATAGATGCGCCAAATGCTCCTGCCCCATTTGTAGATGAACCAACACCCCTCTGAATCTGAATGTTATCAGCTGACGACACAATATCGGGCAGGTCAACCCACCAGACACCATGGGATTCAGCATCATTTACCGGTATTCCATCAATAGTGACATTTATACGCTTTACATCGGAGCCCCTTATGTTAATATTGGTATATCCTACTCCATTACCAGCATCGGAGGAGACGACTAAAGATGGAGTACTACTTAACAGATACGGGATATCCTGAGCGGTATTATTTTTTGATATTTCTGCTCTTGTGATTGTCGAATAAGCCAGCGGAGCATGTTCTCCAGCCCTTGTTGCACTAACAAGAACCTCTTCTGTAACAAACGATTTTGAGACCAAAGTAATATTGATAATTGTATCGTCCGACAACTTCAGAATACGGAATTCTGATTCAAAGCCTATGAATGAGTATTGTACGGTATATTTACCGGTTGCAGGGATTATTAATGTATAGTTGCCATCCTGGCCGGAATGAACACCCATATTTGTATTTTCAACACTAACGCCAGCTCCGGTAAGGGGAGATCCATTATCATCAGTTATATTCCCGCTTACCACAATTCCTTTAGGTTGTGCTATTATAAATAATGAGAAGGTTTGCAACCATGTAAATATGAAATATAAAATCACTCGCCTCATGACATGATAATTGTGTTAATATTAATATCAAGATAATGAGGTGTTTGTAATTTGCTGAATTGACAGATACTCTCTTTTCCCTCCGCCGGCATTACCCGGATCAGGTTTAAGGGTTTGATCTCAGCCCGTCATATTAAGGCACCCCATTCGTTGATTGGTCAAAGGTAATATCTTTTAGCAGATTTATCAAATTATTGTTAAATTGCATTCAAATTAAGGATAAAATGCAGAATCTACTTACAAAGCTTAATTATAAGGGACAGAAAAGGATATCAATTATAAATGCGGAGGAGTCATTTATTAATTCTCTTTCCGGCGACCTTAAAGGAGTAATTATTGACCAGAAAATAGATCCACGGTATCCTTATGAGTTTATAATAATTTTCGTTAAAAGCCAGACAGAAGTAGAATTATATGCACCGATGACACTTCATAACCTGATGGCTGACGGTGTTCTATGGTTCTGTTATCCCAAAAAATCATCAAAGAAGTACACTTCAGATATTGACCGTGACCATGGATGGAAAGCTCTCAATGATTCGGGGCTTCATGGAATCAGGCTGGTAGCCATTGATCGCGACTGGTCGGCATTAAGATTCAGAAATAAGAAATTTATCAAGTCATTCTCTCCAAAACCTGGTAAATAAATTCGGAAATCCGGATATTTGATTCCGGTCTTATGAATCCGCAATCAAAATTAAGAAATCCGAAATCTCTTAACAATGATTAAAACAATTAAAATAGAAACACCTCTTGGAGAAATGGTTGCGGGTGCAACAGCGGAAGGAGTATGTCTGCTCGAATTCCACGATAGAAAAATTCTTTCGTCTGAATACAAAGATCTTTCCAGACTATTGGAATCAACCTTTGAAGAAGGTGAAAACAATCATCTGAAGGATCTGGAGAAACAATTAAAGGAATATTTTGAAGGAAAGAGAAAAGAATTTACAGTTCCGCTTATAATACCGGGTCGCCCGTTTCAACAGGCCGTTTGGAAGGAGTTACTGAATATCCCATTCGGCACAACAAGAACATATCTTGAACAATCTATCGCACTTAATAACCCTCAGTCGATTCGTGCAGTAGCAAATGCAAATGGTATGAACAGGATTGCTATTATAATTCCTTGTCACAGGGTCATTGGATCCAACGGTCACCTCACAGGTTACGGAGGAGGATTAACACGGAAAAGATGGCTTCTGGATCATGAAAAAAAATATTCAGGACAGCCCGTCGACCTCACACTCTTCTGACTTGATTTTAGATTTAATTATAACCAAATTATGATAAAAGATGAAAACTTTCATTACTCAAAAGAATTACTTGTTTCTGGTAGCTCTGCTTTTGCTCCTTCTTACCGGATGCGCTAATAATGAAGTCGTAAAGGATTGTCTGAATGGGTATACCTATGGTTTCTTCGGCGGTTTATGGCATGGTTTTATAGCTCCTTTCGATTTTATTGGAATGTTATTTAACGAAAAGATAACCATGTATGCTCAGAACAATAGTGGTGGGTTATATGCACTTGGATTTCTGTTGGGCAGTGGGGGTTGGGGATTCTTTGGCAGCAAAGGAGCAAACAGAGTCAGAACAGGCAGGGTTCATGTACAGACTAACCAGAAATTTGATAATGCTGAAATAGTAGACTAACTACCTCTCCCTAACTCAAATAAATTTAACATGAAAACCATCTTAGCAATTGTATTAATAGTCTTATCAATGTCTGTTTTTTCGCAAAAAAATGATCTTATCTATCTCTGGCCCGGAAAAGTTCCGGGTGAACTTAAAGAGAAGCAGCCTCCCTTATTATCAAAATCCCAGAGTGATAATATCACCCGGTATTCAGAAGTAACAAACCCCGCACTTGAAGTTTTTCTTCCCGATCCGGTAAAGAAAAACGGTTCTGCAGTAATTGTTTGTCCGGGAGGAGGTTATCAGATTCTTGCTTACGATCTGGAGGGAATTGAGATTGCAGCCTGGCTTAACAGAATGGGGTTCACCGCTTTTGTTCTGCAGTACAGAATACCTGAGAAAAAAGAAGGAGCTCTTCAGGATGTTCAGAGAGCATTGAGACTAGTAAGGAGTAATGCTCAAAAATGGGGTATTAATCCTGATAAAGTAGGTATAATGGGTTTTTCGGCGGGTGGCAGTCTTAGTGCAAGGGCAAGCATCCTTTTTAATAAAAAAACTTATTCCCCTGTAGATAAGTCTGACAGTTTATCCAGCAGACCATCATTTACAATGCTGATTTATCCTGCTTACCTTGATCAGGGTCCGGAATTATCATTAACCCCTGAATTGCAATTAAGTAAAGATGTCCCACCTATATTTATATTCCAGACAGCCGATGATCCATATGGGAATAGTGCACTGGTAATGGCATCTGCTTTAAGAAATGCTAAACTTTCAGTTGAATTACATTTATTACCTGAAGGAGGGCATGGATATGGCTTGCGGCCTGGCAAAATTGCAGCTGAAACCTGGCCTGTATTGGCTGGAAAATGGCTGGAAAATATCCTGAAAGAAAAAAAGTAATGCCCTATTAGATCACCGTTTCGGTAATATTTTCGGACTTTCGGCCATATTTATGGATGATCTGTTTTCAAACAGGCCGGTCTTGGATTGGATGGCAGGATCTGCGGAATATGTGTTGCAGTTTATCCGATCGGTGTTTAACAAAACTATTTACCGAACTGATTGTTTCAGTAATAAAAGCCCTATGAATAACGACATGAAATCTATTGTGGCAATTCTTCCGCCTCCGCCTTTTCATATGGTTGGTGATGGGTTCAGGGTACATAATTTTTTCCCTTCAGAGCCTAAGATAGGTATGACGGGTATGGATCCATTTTTTCTTCTCGACTATGGGTCCAAGTGGCTCGTTCCTCCTGCAAACGCACCACGAGGTGTTGGTGTTCATCCGCACAGGGGCTTCGAAACCGTTACCATTGCATACCATGGAAAAGTAGCTCACCACGATAGCACAGGAAATAGCGGAATAATTGGTGAGGGAGATGTACAATGGATGACAGCCGGTGCAGGAGTCTTGCATAAAGAGTATCACGAGGAGGAATTCAGCAAAAACGGCGGGTTATTCCAGATGGTTCAGCTATGGGTCAACCTGCCAGCGAGTAATAAAATGACACCGGCAAAATACCAGTCAATATTAAACAAAGATATGTCAAAAGTATTGTTAAATGACGGGAAGAGCAGCGTTGAAATTATTGCAGGTGAATTCAATGGTTCAAAGGGACCTGCAACCACATTTTCTCCTATCAACCTCTTTAATGCAAGAATCGGGAAAGGAGATAAGGCTGTATTCAGTTTTAAAAAAGAATACAATACCGGCATGCTCGTGATAGAAGGTGAAATTAAAATAAATGGTATAAAAACCGCATCTGAAGATAATTTTGTGCTTTTTGGTCACAACGCAGAAGAAATACAGATTGAAGGTAATGCACAATCCATTGTTCTTATAATGAGCGGGGAACCGTTACGTGAACCAGTCGCTTCCTACGGACCGTTTGTAATGAATACCGAAGCTGAAATAAAACAAGCTTTTGATGATTTCAAGAGTGGAAAATTTGGGTACCTTGAAGATTAATCTCAAACTATAAAATACCTATGGCACAATTTATTAATTCTCCGGCATTGGTAAAAGCTGTCGGTACAAAAGAAAAAATCATAAAAGAGTTTTTCGGTATTGTCAACAGCAAAACAACCGAGGTAAGTATTGCACATATGCAAAGCCCCGAAGGCTGGGAAGAACCGGGCCAGTGTCCCAAATTCAATGAGTATACAGTTGTCCTGAAAGGAAAACTCAGGATTAAAACAAAAACTGAAGAGTTCGATGTAATGCAGGGTCAGGCCATTCTTACTTTAAAAAACGAATGGGTAAAATACAGTACCCCATTTAAAGGCGGAGCAGAGTATATTGCAGTGTGCCTTCCTGCTTTTACGCCTGAAACAGCAAACAGGGATGATCCGAATTATTTTTGAATTGCCCAACCTGGCAAATACTTTTTTTGTGAACTCTCAAAATAAGCGCTATAAGGGTTGAGAATCATTCTTCTTCCTGTTTTTCCTTGCTTTTAAAATAAGGTAGATAACAAATATCACCCCAACAGCAAGGAGTATGTGGCCTATATAAGGGAAAATCTGATTTCTTATTTCGTACAGGTAAAAGCCAATCACTGCCAGAATAATATTCCAGATACCCGCCCCGATAAAAGTATACAGCATAAAATCACGAAGATTCATTTTTGCCAGACCTGCCGGAATAGATATCAGGTGGCGGACACCGGGTACAAGACGTCCGATAAAAGTTGATGTCTTGCCATTCTTAATAAAATAATCTTCTGCATGTTTTACTTTTTCCTCAGAAAGAAGGAAGAGTTTTCCAAGCTTTGACCCTGCAAACTTGTAAACTATAGGGCGTCCAAGGTAATATGCAAGAGTATAATTTATCAATGATCCGGTAAGAGCACCTATTGTCCCCGCAAGAACCACTATAAAAACATTCAGGTCGCCCTGCCCTGCTTTATATGCTGCAAACGGAATAACAACTTCTGAGGGAAGAGGAAGGAATGTGCTCTCGATCAACATCAACAGCCCGATAGTGAAATAATTGAGATTGGCCATGTACCAATCGAAGAGGGTTTGAAATATCTCCATTTTAAATTCTTATTATTCAGAACAACGGCAATATTAATCTTTTTACCTGGTATAGCAAAAGATCGAAAAATACAATTTTAGTTTCCTTTTACTTAAGGTTAGATGGATTTAATTCAAAATATTTGTAATCCGTGGCAACGCCGACTTTAATGAATCTCCTCGAGATCACAGGATCCTTTTTGCCTTCAGTCCTGAATTCGGCCAGGAGTAAATAACCACCTTCCTTTTTTGGTAACGACAATTCAACTTTAAAATAAGATCTGTCAAAGGGAGCAAGAGTAACAGGCAGCGATTTCTTAATAACAGATTTCCCATTACTGCTTAGGAGTCGTATGGTAATTTCACCAGATACATTAATTGACAGGTCGTTGACTTTAGCCAGGCTGAACGACAGTTTTCCACCCGGGCTATGCGGGACTGTCTGCTTCACATATCGTTCATCTGTAAGATTAATGAAAACTGCTGATGGGGAAAAACAATCGGAGAACCACTTTAGCGCCGGTGATGGAATAAGATCTCTTATATTGCCAGTAAACCAATCACCGGTATATCCGTAGTTATTGGTAAGATAACAGAAAGCAAGCACACCTGCTATCTCCGGTTCACTTCTGAGCCATTCAGTTTCGAGCTGAAGAAGATATGCCTGTAACTCACGATTTTGTTCAGGTGTTGAATTTGGGCCAAGATAATAATCATATATATCAACTGTGAGTTTACTTGGCTGTCCATTTCTCCATAGCCATATCCAGCCATATTCATTGACCAGCTGGGGAACGCAGGCTTTGCGGATTATTTTTAAAATATCGGGTTTATAATCAAGATCCCCGAGTGGATATGAAAAATTATCCTGACTATGCTCTGCGTATACAACTCTCGTCTGATAAGGATGTGGCTCATCCATCTCGTCTGTCTCCATGATTCCTTCCCTCATGTAACCTGCATCCCAGATGCGGGTGGGATCAAGTTTCTTCAACTCCGGGATCAATGTATTACCTATAAACATATCGGTGTTTTCATTGATGGCATCCCATATTGCAATACTCGGATGACTCCCGTCAGACCAGATCCAGTCAGTGTATTCTTTTGTGATTTCATCATCCCACCCATGATTTTGCCAGTAAAGCCATTCATTCTGAAATAGCAGGCCGTTTTCATCTGCAATGTCGTACCAGAAATCTGGAACAATCCCTACGCAAATCCTCATTGCATTCCAACTGAGCATTTTAGGATAACTTACAAGAAGCTTTTTAACCCACTCCCTGTCCCAAACAAGATTTCCGCAATCCGGATCCTCAAAAAAACGCTGAAGAGTAATATTCGTGCCTCTAAGTGGGTATTTCTCACCATTCAGATAGAAGAATTTGCCTTTTGCCGTGAAATCACGCATGCCAAACTGACGGGTAAATTCGTCTGATTGACCTTTTACTGTCGATAGCCTGGCTGTTGCATTATAAAGAAACGGAATCTCTGGTGTCCATACTTTGAAATCGGCTAATTGTATTTCAAGTTTTAGCTCTGTGATGTTATCTCTTTTAGCGCTAAACCTGCCGTTAACTTTTCCAACCAGAATTCCACTGATTTTTTCAGTTAACTCAACCTCCAGGCTGACAGAATCTTCCATTGGGTCTCCATAGAAGATCTGAGCTGGAATAAAGTTCCTCAACTGTGTTTTTACTATAACTTTCTTTTCGGCTACTGATGGAAGAATGAGTAGTCTGTTTATCCTTACGGCACCTGTAAAAGATAATAGAACATCGTCCCAAATACCAGGAAGGTAATGTTCTTTTTCCTTATCAGTACCTCCAGCCGCTTCAGATGGCAGCCAGATCCTCTCCCCTACTCTTATGAGGATATCATTATCTGAACCGTATTTCAGGGCTTTTGTCACAGGAAATTCAACGGGAGTATAACATGCCATCGAGCAACCCATATCCATTCCATTTATAAAAACCTGTGTTACGTACTGGCTTTTTTTTAATGTTATTATCCCTTCCCTTTTTTCAAGCCCTTTCGGAATAAATACTTTTTTATGATACCAGCTGTAACGAGGAGTATAATCAAGATTGTAAAGATTGAACTGCTCTTTTGCCTCTGCCCTGTCTGGCCGTTTAAAGAATTTATTGTAATCTGTAATTCTTGGCTCAGCAAGATGAATTAGTCCTGGCACTGGAATAGTTCTTGTAAACGTTTCAGGTGGAAATGCTGTGGCAGTCTGATCAAAGTCCCAAGTACCATTTAGATCAATTACTGTCCTGGGATTCTGACCAAGTGAAACTTGAACAGACAGGATCAATGCAAAGATAAGAATGTATAATCTTTTCATATTGTAACATTTTGACAACAGGACAATGAGACACCAGATTCGCCAGGTATTTTCCAGACTACCGTCAGATGCCGTCTTTCCGAGGAAAACTCAGCAAAACAAAACTTGAAAATCCTGCTGCCCTTGAGAGAGTTCAATTTATGAAGCTTTATTCAGGTATTGAATAAGTATCTGCAATATCGGCTAACACTTTAGGACGAAGAATTAACCCGGCAGACTGGTACGTAAAAACAGTTTTGTTATAATGAAACATACCTGATGATAATATCAACAAGCCAGCCCGGATAAACTCCTAGCAATAAGATTGCAATCCCAAGTATTGCCAGAGTGACATTTCCCATAAACGATACAGCCGGTAATTTTAAATCACTTTCTGCTGAAAAGAGTGCGGTAATAATTCTGAGGTAATAATACAAACCAATTACGCTATTAATTATCAGAGAAGTAATAAGCACGAAAAGACCCGCATTCATTCCCTCGAGCACAATATAAAACTTAGCAATAAACCCGGATGTGAGAGGAATCCCGGCGAGTGACAATAATGCTAATGTAAAAACTAATGCTATACCTGGTCTTTGCCAGAAAAGACCTTTGTAATCATCAATATTCTCGGCTTCATGTTCCTTTGTTGATAGAAGGGAAATCACTCCAAAAGCGGCTATGGTAGTTATAAAGTATGATACAAGATAAAATATTGAAGCCTGAATCCCTTTACTTGTTCCGGTAAGAAGGATGATTAAGAGATAACCCATATTTGCAATGGATGAATACCCAAGAAGTCTCTTAATATTTTTTTGTTTAATAGCGAGGATATTTCCGAAAACCATCGAAAGTATTGCTATTCCTGAAATTGCTACAAACAGATAATGATTATCGAATCCTCTGAGATTAAAGAAAAACCGAATTAACACCGCCATTACGGCTCCCTTCGAAACTGTAGCAACAAATGCCGAAACAGGTGCTGGGGCTCCCTGATATACGTCAGGTGTCCACATATGAAAAGGAAAGAGGGCAAGCTTAAAGCCGATGCCAACCATCATCATTCCAAATCCGATAATCACTAATGGGGAAAGCTGAGCGCCGCTGCCAAGTGCATTAACTATAGCAGTAAACTGCATTGTCCCATAGGCAGTATAGATAAGGGCCATCCCAAACAAAAGAAATGCCGCTGAAACCGAAGCAAGAATCAGATATTTAATTCCTGCTTCAATTGAATTACTTTTCGATCTTTGAAACGCTATTAGTATATAGAGTGAGATGCTCAGTGTTTCAAAACCTAAAAATAAGAGAACAAAGTGATTTGCCACAGCCAGTAATGAAGCTCCCAGAGTTGAAGTAAAAAGAATTATATAATATTCTTCCTTTACTCCATCCAGCTGCCGGATATACTTGTATGAAATCAGCGTAACAAGAAGTGCAGTGATTATAAGTAACCCGAGAAAAAACAGACTATAAGCATCAATAATAAACAATGGTTCTATTATATGCGGTATTGAAGGCAGGATTAAAAATATCGAACCAAAGGCAGCTATTAATGACAAAACTGAAAACCAGTAAACAACCTTGTAATTTCTAACAATGGAAATTACAACCATAATAATAATCGGAGCTGAAGCGATAATCAAAAAAGGCGTTAATGTCAAAAAATCTTGTTCGGTCATATGATCTTGGATAAATCCTTAATTTTTAATTATATATCTCTGTGGCTCTCTGTGCTTCTCTGTATAACTCTGTGTAAGTTTTTATTGTAACACAGAGGGGCACAGAGTGTCCACAGAGTGCCACAGAGTCGGAAGAAGGTGTATCCTGTAAACTAATTTCTTTTTGACTATTTAAAGTTTTTTCTATTGCGGGTTTTGCAGTGTCTAAAACAGGTTTTGGGTAAAGGCCTAACCACACAATCGAAATCACCAAAGCAGCCGATACCAGCTTTTCACGTATACTCAAATCGTTCATTTTCCAATCCGTATTCTTATGACCAAAAAATACTTTCTGAACAATCCGGAGCGAATAAATTGCAGAAGCAATAAGCCCCAAACTTCCAAGACATGCCCATAACACGCTTGCCTTAAAAGCCCCTAGCAGGACCAGAAACTCTGCTACAAAATTTCCTAATCCTGGTAATCCGAGAGAAGCCATCGAAAAGACCAGACAGATGCCACCTAATATGGGAGCAGATTGCCATAGCCCTCCCATCTTGTTGATATCCCGTGTATGTATGCGTTCGTATATCTGTCCGACCATAACGAAGAGTGCACCTGTACTGATTCCATGAGCTATTATCTGAACAACAACGCCCTGATAAGCCAGCTCATTAAATGAAAACACTCCGAGGATAACAAACCCCATATGACTCACACTCGTATAAGCAACAAGCCTTTTAAGGTCTGTCTGGGCGAAGGCAAGCTTAGAGCCGTATAAGATCCCAACAACACCCAATGCCATTCCTACAGGAGCAAATGTAACAGATTCGGAGGGGAACAATGGTATAATGAAGCGGATCAAACCGTAAGCTCCGGTTTTAAGAAGCAATGATGCAAGTATCAGGCTACCAGCAGTTGGAGCTTCCGTGTGAGCATCGGGTAACCAGTTGTGCAGCGGAACAACCGGAAGCTTAACGAGAAATGCTGCCAGGAATCCAAGCATTATAAGAAATGCAGTTGGACCGGGCATTGTAGTTCCCAGAAGCTGCAGATAATCAAATGTATATACTCCGGTAGAATTTCCGTGTATAAAATATAATGATATGATAGCTATAAACATCAACAGGCCGCTGGCTTGTGTATAAAGGAAGAATTTATTTGAAGCAGCCGTCCGGTTTTCATGTCCCCAAATACCGATAAGAAAGTACATAGGAACAAGCATCAGTTCCCAGAAAAAATAGAAAAGGAAAAGATCAAGTGATATAAATACACCTGTAATCCCTGCAAGAATAAGCAAAAGGTTAAAATGAAAAAATCCGACTCTTTTATTGATTTCTTTCCATGAGATAATGACCGAAATTATTCCAAGGAAAAATGTAAGGATAAGCATTACCAGGCTGAGGCCGTCAAGCGCAAAATGAAGACTTATACCAAATGCCGGAATCCAGTCGAGCTTTATATCAGCCATCCAGTCTTTGGCACCGGCTGAATTATTCAAAGCAAATAACAGAGTAATGATCAGATCGACAGACAATGCTGCAATAGATATAACACGCGACCAAACAGGATTCTGTTTTCCCGTGATCCATGCAAGAAACGCTCCTGCCAGTAAAATAACTATCAGATAAATAAGGATCATTTAACAAGCATATAGGTTAATAATACTGCAATACCAATCGCAAATGACAAAAGATACCACCTCATTTTCCCATTTTGAGTGGTACTAAGTACACCGCTGAAAAAAACTGTTATACGTACTAAAACAAAACTCCAGAGATCAATAAAGTCTTTCTTATCAATAACTGAAAGCCAAACAACAGGTCTTACAAATAACGTATCATATAACTTATCGAAGCCCCATCCTTTTTCAAAAAATTTATTTAGTGCACTATGACTGAATGGTTCTGAAAGTGAGGGTTTCTTAAGATAAATTATATACGCGATGTAAATGCCAGAAAGTGCAATAAGTGCTGAAAGGAACTGGAAAAGCACCTCTTTGTGCTCTTCAACTTTTGTAACTACAAGCGGAAGTGTATTATCTACAAGGTTAGAAAAGAGATGAAGATTTCCGATTGATCCGGGAAGTTCAATGAATCCTCCGATGAGAGATAATACTGCAAGTATCACCAGGGGAACAGTCATAAGTTTTCCAGGAAGAAATGAAGGTTCTGTTTTTGCTTCACCATAAAAAGTAATAAATATCATCCTGAATGAATATAGTGCGGTCATAAATGCACCTGCTATTCCTGCCAACCAAAGTATTAAGCTTCCCCCCTGTGCTGAAAAGGCATACCAGAGGATCTGGTCCTTACTGTAAAAGCCAGCGGTTACCAGTGGCAATGCTGAAAGAGAAGCCGAGCCAATAAGGAAGGTATAAAATATTACAGGCATCTTTTTTCTTAATCCTCCCATTTTGAATATATCATGTTCTTCATCAAGAACGAGGATAACAACACCAGCGCCAAGGAATAGAAGTGCCTTAAAAAATGCATGTATCATGAAATGAAAAATTGCTGCCGACCAGGCTCCCACTCCAAGGGCGAGAAACATATAGCCGATCTGACTTATAGTTGAATAAGCAAGAATCCTTTTAAGATCATGCTGAGCAAGAGCGCTGAAACCCGCGATCAGCAAAGTGAGAGCACCGATTATTGCTATCGCAGTCTGCACTACCGGTGCCAGGCTGAAGAGAACATGAGTTCGGGCTATCAGATACACACCTGCAGTAACCATAGTGGCGGCATGGATTAATGCACTAACAGGCGAGGGACCAGCCATAGCATCGGGTAACCATGTTTGTAAGGGTAATTGTGCTGATTTACTAAGAGCGCCTCCAAGCAATAATGCTGCCGTTATAACTGCTACTGATGAACCTGCTATCCATTTTTCAGAAGCACTCTGCATTAATTCACTAATGTTTAAGGTGCCAAAGCTCAAGAACAATATGAATATCCCGATTATCATTGATGTATCGCCTATCCTGGTGAAAATAAATGCTTTTCTGGCTGCATAATCATTTTCTGGTTCTTTGTACCAGAAACCGATCAGCAGATAACTGCAAAGTCCCACTCCTTCCCATCCCAGATATAACAATAAAATATTGTCGGCAAGAACAAGTACCAGCATTGATCCTACAAAGAGATTCATATAGGCGAAGAATCGTGTGAACCCTTCATCTTTCTCCATGAAGCCAATGGAGTAGAGATGTATAAGAAATCCTACGAAAGTGATAACAAAACAGAATACCAGCGAAAGAGAGTCGAGCGAGAAAGAAATATTGACTTTAAGACCTCCTGTATTTAACCACTCCCATACATTTACGGAATATGTTTTTACTTCAGGAAGTGCTTTAATAAAAACGATCCCGAGAAAGATAGTGAGTGCTGCAATAATCCCCAGAGAACCTGTTCCAATCAAACCGGCAGATTTTCTGCTGATCTTATTTCCGAAAAGCGAGAGTATAAGGAAACTCAGGAATGGGATGGCTGGTATTAGTGCAATAATCGTATTCATCTTCTATTTTTCTCCTTTGTGTTACTTCCAGAATATATTCCAACTCTAGTCACTTTAGTCACTTTAGTCACTTTAGTCACTTTAGCTCACTTTAGTCACTCTAGTCACTTTAGTCACTCTAGTCACTTTAGCTCACTTTAGTCACTTCTTCTAATTTGTATCTTTTAAATTATTAACAGCATCAGCATCAAGGGTTTTAAAATGATGATAAACCTGAAGTATCATTGCCAGTGCAATTGCAACTTCAACTGCAGTAACTGCAAGAATAAAAATAAACATCACCTGTCCATCGGGTTGTTTCCAATGTGTTCCTGCAATAATAAAAACAAGACCTGCAGCATTGAACATTATCTCAATGGACATTAACATGAAAATCATATTCCTCCTCACCAGTAATCCGATCAACCCGAGGAAGAAGATTATTCCGGCAAACAAAATTTGTATTTCAACTGGTACTGTAAGCATAAATCTATATGGTTTCTAAAAAACGATGTTTTACCTTTTTTTTCTGACTGCCGAGGTGATATGCACCAATCACTCCTGCCATCAATAATATGGCCGCAATCTCAACTCCCAAAAGATAGGTTGAGAAGAGAGAGATTCCGACCTGTTTCGGCTGAATTGATTCCTGATAGGGAGTTATCGGATTTATATTTTTTATAGCCAGAATGAGATTAATAAGGAGGATTGCAGCCAGTATGGATGGGATGATCCACATTCTGGGCCTGAGCCATTTCTTTTCAGTTTCCTTTTCACGACCTATGTTTAGCATCATTGTGACAAAAATGAAAAGTACCATAATCGCTCCGGCATAAATAATCACCTCGAGTGCGGCTATAAAAGGAGCGCTGAGAAGGTAAAAGATAACCGATACAGCCAGTAGGGAAAGAATAAGATACAGCAATGAGTGAATCGCATTTTTACCCGAAATTGCCAAAATGGTCGACACTATTGCCACTGCTGCTGCTATGTAGAAAAAGACATCCATTCAGATTATCGTTTAAGGTAACAAATCATTTACATCAACAGGTTTCTCTTCATTGTAACCCTCACCTTTTCCTTTAACTCCTATATCAACACCTGCATTTTTATAGAAATTATACCCCGGGTATTTTCCTTCACCGTCTATAAGAAGATGTTTTTTCTCATATACCATATTCTGTCTGTCATACTCCCCCATCTCAAAATCAGGGATAAGTTGAATCGCATAAGTCGGGCAGGCCTCTTCACAGAAACCGCAAAAGATACACCTCGAAAAATTAATCCTGAAAAATTCGGGATATCTCCTCCCGTGTTCATCTTCAGTAGCCTGTAATGAAATACAATCAACCGGACATACTGCAGCACAGAGATAACATGCATCGCATCTCTCATTATGATCAGAATCGCGGGAAAGGATTATCCTACCCCTGTATCGTGGTGGCAGATATGGTTTAACTTCAGGATATTCCACAGTTTCTGTCTTGTGAAAAACATGAAGAAAAGTAAGCCACATACTACGGAGAATACTTATCATATAAAGTGTTATATATTTTTAATTTTGTGTTTATTATATACTTATCTTATTTGAAGAATATCAATATAGCTCCTGTTACCAGCAAATTAAGTAACGCAAGCGGTAGCAGGATTTTCCACCCCAGTTCCATCAGCTGATCATATCTCGGCCTGGGCAACGATGCCCTGAGAAGAATGAAAACGCCGATAAAGAAGAATGTCTTTAGTAAAAACCAGAAAACCGGAGGTAAAAACGAAGGTCCCAGCCAGCCTCCGAAAAACAATGTTGAAATAATCGCCGAGATAAGTGTGATCCCCAGATATTCCCCAACAAAGAACATCCCGAATTTCATACCAGAATATTCAGCATGATAGCCTGCAACAAGCTCACCTTCCGATTCAGGTAGGTCAAACGGAAGCCGGTGTGTTTCAGCTATTCCGGCAATAAAGAAAACTATAAATCCTACAAATTGAGGAATAAAAAACCAACCTCCTTTTTGTGCCTCAACAATCTTATAAAAACTAAAACTATCTGCCATCATTACAACTCCCATCAACGATAGCCCCATAAAAACTTCATATGTGAGCATCTGTGCGGAAGCTCTCATCGCTCCTATCAAGGAATATTTATTGTTTGACGACCAGCCACCCAGAACTATGCTGTATACTCCGAGGGATGAGTTACCCAGGAAGAACAGGATCCCAATATTGGAGTCAAAAACCACAAAATCAGGACCGAAAGGAACTACGGCAAATGTCAGCAATATAGTTACCATCAGTATACCGGGAGCAAGAATAAAAACCGGTTTGTCGGAGAACGGTGGAACCCAGTCTTCCTTAAAAAACAGCTTTACTGTATCAGCTACTACCTGTCCGAGACCAAATGGCCCGACCCTGTTCGGTCCAAGCCTGTCCTGCCAAACAGAAAGAAGTCTCCGCTCTACCCATATCAGACCTGCTGCGATTGATAGCGCTATAATAAGTACTCCCCCGATTATAAAAACATATTTCATTAACAATAAATTAAAGTTTATGAAATTTCCCGCTTCCCGGAAGCTCAATATATGGCATTCCTTTCAGACTCACGGAGAGCGCAGCTATTCCCTGCCCGATATCACTTCCGATTTTTACTTTTACATCTATTCTGGTATCACGGATGGCCAGCTGTAAATGATCATCGTCTTTAACTGAAAGATTATCAGCATCCTTTTGATTTAAAAGTACAAATGGCTCAGATATTTTCTGCATTACCGATTTGCTTGATGAGCTAAGCTCCTCGCTTCCGAATATCTGGTATTTTGGAACTATTAACATTTCGTCAGCCGTCGGTTTTGATGCCCTGCTTTCCTGTTTGATATATGATACCGTTACATTTTCATCCGATTCAAATAGTTTTATTCCCGGATCACCGCCTTTCAGAGAACCATCGGGTTCATCAACATAATTATACATTGCCTGAACTGAATTCCAACCTGGTGTCCAGTAAAATGGTACAAGTGAAGAAGGAGGCTTTTCCGGTAATCCCTCCATACTGAAAGCAAGAGGTGAATCCTTATCCTCTGCAAGTTTTGGTTCACTGACGCTGATATTTGCCGTCATTGCGGTTCTGCCACTGTACCTCATAGTCTGACGTGGGATTTTCGCGTTTAACATTCTGAAATCTGCATCTGGCATGTATTTCTTCAGCTTTGCAAAGAATGGTAATTCCTTTACTAACGCCCCGATAACATCATCCAGCTTATTCCATAGATTCGTATTGCTTGCCTCCTTTATCTTAATAAAATCATCAAGCCACCTCCAGCTTTCTTTAACCTGATCCTTATTAATGACTGCCTTATAATATCTCTGAGCACGACCTTCGTTGCTTACAATTGTCCCCTCCGACTCAGAAAATGTCGCTGCTGGCAACAAGATATCAGAGTTATCAGTTGTAGCGTTACCAAGCTGATCAATAACAATTACCTGCTTGCTGTTATTCAGAAGATCATCCACATAAGTTTTATCCGCTCTTCGGTAAAGATCATTTTCAAGAATTATAACGGAATCACCTTTTGATGACATGATCTCCTCGAATGATTTTCCCGGAAAGAACGACAAACCTATACTATTGCATTCAGGAACAACCATTGTAAGCATTATTTTGACTCCTGCAGATTTCATAGCAGTGGCAAGATTTAATGCAGCATTTACAATTGCTTCATTACCGCTTGAAATTCCGGATATAATAAGAGGATTTTTTGCATTTTTAAATGACTGTAAAATTCCCTCCTGAAATTCTTTGAAATGATTATTACCAGTATTTATTTTTGGTGCCTTTTCATCAAAACCTGATGCAATCCCAGCTGCCATGTCTGCAATCTCTTCATATGAAGCCCTGAACTTTTTTTCGGCTATTTCATCAAGAGAGTCTTCAAAGGGTGTTGCAATGAATATCGGGCTGATCTGATTCTGACCTAACTGTCTTACAGGAATATCGTTCCAGAGAGGAATATGATTTTTCTTTGCTTCTTCGTTTGGCACATTCCGTGCAGCCTGACGAACAGCAAGAGCTATCATTGGCGCTGTGTTTATCAGATCTTCACCAAGAACAAGAACAACATCAGCCTTTTCAATCTCTTTTAATGATGGTGTATGTACAGAACTTTTTTGAAGATATTCTGAAATAACTTTTGTCATCCTGTGTTCTTTCTGTGAGATCCCATGAAAGAAGTTGTCTTTCCCGACAAACTTCAGCAATGCAAAGTTTGATTCAAGTGTGGCTCGTGGCGACCCTATTCCCAGAATATTAACAGAATTGTTTATAGACTGATTTAAAAAAGAAGTCAGCTTTTCGGCATCAGCATGCTGTAGGTCAGCCTCTTTATTTGTCCGGATCTCTGCATTTCTGATTCTTTTTCCGTCATTTACAAATTCATATCCAAACCTGCCTCTGTCGCAAATGAAATAACCGTTTACTGCGCCATTATATCTGCTCATTATCCTTCTCAGTGAACCATAACGTTCACTGGCTATTATATTACAACCAACACTGCAGTGAACACAAACGGATGGACTATTTGAGAGATCCCACTTACGTATAAAATGTCTTTTCAGGGTTTTATCAGTGAAGACGCCTGTTGGACATACTTCCACCAGGTTCCCGCTGAATTCATTCTCGAGTGGGCCATCCTCATGTCTTCCGAAATAAACATGGTTACGTGAAGCAAAAACTTTCAGATCCTTCCCTCCGGCATAATCGCTATAAAATCGCACACATCTGTAACACTGTATACACCTGTTCATTTCATGAGCAATGAATGGTCCCTGATCCTGGTCCTTATAAGTTCTTTTAGGGAAATCAAACTTCCTGTAAGTATGCCCCGACATGATTGTCATATCCTGTAAATGACATTCTCCACCTTCATCGCAAACCGGGCAGTCATGAGGATGATTCGTCATAAGGCTCTCAATTACAGATGCTCTGAATGTGCGGGCATCAGAATCTTCAACCGACACAATTAAACCTTCAACAACAGGCTCCATACACGACATTACTATTCTTCCTCTCGTGTCATCCTTGTCGCGGAATTTTTTGACAGCACACAATCTGCATGCGCCAACCGAGCCCAGAGCCGCATGGTAACAGAAATGAGGTATATTAATCCCGTGTGCAAGACAATTCTCAAGGAGATTCTTCTCAGGATTCGCCTCATAAGTTTTTCCATCTACAACAATCTTTACCATTCTTACCTCCAGGGACATTTTTTGTCAGTAATGTGTTTTACAAAATCATCATGAAAATATTTAAGGCCGCTCTGCAATGGTTCAGCTGCTCCCGGCGCGTGTGCACAGAATGTATTACCAGGGCCCATATATTTTGCCTGGTAGCTTAGAATATCGAGATATTCCATCTTGCCGGTACCTTCCTCTATTGAAGAAAGCATTTTCTCAACCCAGGGCAAACCTTCACGGCATGGAGTACACCAGCCGCAGCTCTCGAGAGCAAAAAACTTCTCAACATTATGTATAAATGAAACCGGGCAGGTCTTATCGTCGAGTATGATCATAGTACCAGTTCCAAGCCGGCTGCCGACAGCTGCCACAGTTTTAAAATCCATCTGGACATCAAGATGTTCCTCCACCAGAAAATCAGTTGAAGCGCCACCAGGCAATGCACCTCTGAACTTATAACCCTGCTTCATTCCCCCGGCATGTTCTTCAAGGAGTTCTCTCACAGTTATCCCAAGCGGCAATTCCCATGTTCCGGGTTTATTCACGTTACCGCTTACTCCATAAAGTTTGGTACCTCCAGTTTCCGTGATGCTTAAGCCTTTAAACCACTCAGCCCCTTTCTCAACAATATGAGATATCCACGATAGTGTTTCCACGTTATTAACAACAGTGGGTCTGCCGAATAAACCATTAAGGGCAGGATAAGGCGGTTTCGCACGTGGAATTGCCCGCTTTCCCTCCAGAGAGTTGAGTAATGCAGTTTCTTCTCCGCAAATATATCTTCCTGCACTCGAGTGAACATGCATATCAAGATCAAACCCTGACCCGAGAATATTTTTTCCAAGGTAACCTGCATTGTAGGCATCCTCTATAGCTTTTCGCAGAATTGCTTCGGCTTTTTTATATGCCCAACGTAAAAAGATGTACGACGTCTGAGCCTGGATAGCATAAGCTGAAATTATCATGCCTTCAATCAGCTGATGTGGATTGCCCTCAAGAAGGTATCTGTCTTTAAAGGTCCCGGGTTCCATCTCATCCGCGTTGCATACCAGATATTTTGGTTTTGTTTTGTCAGTCTCTGCTGGTACCAGGCTCCACTTGGCACCCGTTGGAAAACCAGCACCTCCGCGTCCCAGTAAATTTGAAGCTTTTACCAGGTTTGTAACATCGTCAGGTGCCATGCTCTTAAACGACTTTTTCAGAGCCGAATAGCCTCCTGTCTTTTCGTAATCTGTGAGATTATAAACAGTAGAGTCTGGTGTAATATATTGAGTTAATGGCCTTTCCATGTCTGACTATTTATAGCTTTTCAGTATTTGGTCAATCTTTTCAATTGTCAGCTTATTATAATGATCATTATTAACCATCATTACCGGAGCATTGTCACAATCGCCGAGACATGAGATTGGAAGGATTGTGAATCTACTGTCGGATGTTGTTTCTCCGAATTTTATACCGAGCTTAGTTGAAATATGATCATACAGCGATTCATAACCCATTATCAGGCAAGTAACACTATCGCAGATAAGAATAATATTCCTGCCAACAGGTTTCCTGTAGATCCTGCTGTAAAATGTAGCGATCCCGTCAACTTCTTCATTCGACATATTAAGCATGGTGGCAATATCTTTCACTGATTCATCTGACACCCATCCTTTATGCTTCTGGACAATTTTAAGTGCATCAATACAAGCAACAGCAGGATAGGGATACTGCGTTATCTCTTTTTGAATTTCTTTTATTTCTTCTTCACTCAACATGTTGAATCAGTAATATGAAATATGTTGTTAATTATAGATATTTTGTCTCTCCAATTTTTATTATCTGTCAAGGTCTGCCAGAACGAAATCCATGGCTCCAAGTATTGCAAAAAGATCTGGAATGGTGTATCCTTTTGTTATAAATGGTAACATCTGAATATGCGGAAAAGACGGTGTCCGTATCCTTGTCCGATATGATGATGTGCTACCGTCGCTAATGAGATAATAACCATTACTGCCTTTTGCAGCCTCTATAGGCACCATAGCCTCACCCGCAGGTATTACCGGACCCCAGGATACACCTACAAAATGATTAATGAGTGTTTCAATATCGGTCATGGTTTTTTCTTTTCTGGGTGGAGTAGCTAATGGGTGATCTGACTTAAAATACCCTGATGGCATATTGCTTATGCACTGCTGGATGATTCTCAGGCTCTGATGCATCTCCTCCAATCTAACAATCGCCCTGTCGTAACAGTCTCCGTTTTTTCCCAAAGGAATATCGAATTCAAATTTATCAATACCTGAATATGGACGTTTCTTCCTGTAATCCCAGTCATAACCGGTTGCTCTCAAACCTGATCCTGTTATACCCCATTCAATAGCTTCTTTTGTGGTATAAACTCCGATGCCTACTGTCCGTGCCTTAAAAATTCTATTCTTTAATATGGTATTCTCAAATTCCTTTAATCTTTTTGGCAGATAATTAACAAAATCCTGCATCATTTTATCCCAGCCATCCGGGAGATCATGTGCAACACCTCCTATCCTGAACCATGATGGATGCATGCGTCCCCCGGTAATGGCCGATACTATATCGAATATTCGGTCCCTGTCATTAAATGCGTAGAAAACCGGCGACATCTGCCCCAGATCCTGTGCGAACGTGCCGAGCCATACAAGGTGACTGGCTATGCGGAAAAGTTCGCTCATCATTACACGTATCACCTGTGCTCTCTCAGGTACCTGGATACTTCCAAGTTTCTCAACAGAGAGGAGATAAGCAAGATTATTCATTACACCGCTCAGGTAATCGATACGATCGGTATAAGGTATAAACGTATGCCATGATTGTCTCTCACCCATTTTCTCTGCTCCCCGGTGATGAAAACCAATGTCAGGAATAATATCTACAATATCTTCACCATGCAATTGCAGCACCAGCCTCAGCAGACCGTGCGTTCCGGGATGCTGTGGTCCTACATTGAGGAACATATAATCGCTGTCTGCAGTTTTAGTATTAAGACCGTAATCTTCCGGGTGAAAAACAAGGTTTGCATCTTCTTCTTCCCTGAGTGTATCGGTGAGAACAAAAGGTTCAAGATCTGTTGCCCTGGCGTGGTGTTCTTTTCTCAAAGGATGACCTTTCCATGTTTTTGGCATAAGGATTCTTGTGAGACGGGGATGCCCCGTGAAATGTATTCCAAACATATCAAATACTTCACGCTCATACCAGTTAGCAGATTCCCAAACATTTGTTATGCTCGGGATATTAGTGTCGTCATTCTTCAGAGGCACTTTTAACCTTATATCACTATTCCTGTCAAATGATGTCAGATGATAAACAACCGAGAAGTCGCTGCCAGGCTGACCATCACGTTTCGTCCGTGTACGCTCATCGATACATGTAAGATCATAAAGCATCTTATACGGAAGTGAGATATCATTTTTCAGATATTTTACTACATCGTTGATATCATTACGGTCGATCCAGAACGTAGGTGTACCGTCAATTGTATTTTGTTGATTCAGTATAATCCTTTCGCTGAATCTCGATTTTAAATCAACGCTGATATTATTCTTGTCCTGGCTCATTTAACTTATGATTGCGGAATTCGGATTATATTTCATTCATGGGTCTGATCGTTCCCATTTTTGATCTCTCTTCCATCTTTTGATCACGAAGCGATATTTTTTCAGGTTTGTGAATTCCCTGGGGTCCGATTACCCAGCTGTACGGACGTTCCTCTTTCCCTACTGAGTCGCGTAAAAGAAGAAGGCCCTCAAGAAACGCATCCGGTCTTGGCGGACAGCCCGAAACGTAGACATCTACGGGCAGGAACTTATCCACGCCCTGAACGACACTATATATATCATACATCCCGCCTGAATTTGCACAGGAGCCCATTGAAATAACCCATCTAGGAGCCATCATCTGTTCATATAAACGTTGTATGATAGGGGCCATTTTCAAAAATACTGTACCGGCAATTACTATCACGTCCGACTCTCTGGGTGTACCACGGATAACTTCTCCTCCAAACCGTGCTATATCATATCTGCTTGTGAGCGATGTAGCCATTTCAACAAAACAGCACGATAAGCCAAATGCAAAAGGCCAGAGCGAATTTTTTCTTCCCCATGAAATCATATCATCGAGTTTTCCCATCAAAACCGTTCTTCCGATTTCGTCATTTAAGTCTAATTCCTGACCAGGAATTCTATTAATAGATGCTGTCATCAAATTTCTTCTTTATAACTGTTTTTATATTTCAGTATTTTTTTGCCGTTTGGCCCAAAATCGAGTGCGCCTATGCTCAATTCATATGCTAACAGAACAACCAGTATACCGATGAATACCAGAATACCAATATAACCTGCCAGACCCAATTCCCTGAATGATACTGCCCATAGCATGATAAATGCTGCATCAAGATCGAAAATGACAAAAAACATTGCTATAATGTAAAATCCTGATGAAAATCTAAGGCGCGCATTACCTGTCGGGGGGATTCCCGATTCGTAAGGTTCATCAGTTAATTTTTCTTTATGACGCTCTCCAAGCACATAGGATAACCCTAACATAATTACAATAAGCAAAATCACAATAAATGCGAAAACGATAAATGGCCAGAAAGTAATATTTTGTACCAACAACATAATTTACGGGTTTCAACTATATTATACCTGGATTTATATCAGGCTTTGTAAATATTATAGGTTTTATAAAGTTAAACAAATTATAAACTAAGGTATCAACAAATAAGGTTTCAACGATCAAAAAATAATAAAATCTCTCAAAAACCCGATGAGTTTAACTCATTCCGGAGAATGAACAATAAAGGTACGGATTATGTTTAATCATAAAGCGAAAATGTTAATAAAATAGAAACAAATAATGATAAAAGCTTATGAAAGGAAAAGCAAAAGATAACATGCATCGCCATAAGAAAGATATCAACGAAGATGAGGATCTGATAGGATATCCATCTTATCCGGCAACTGAGGATGTTTATGGAAAATTTCAAAAGGCTGGAAATATTAATCCCGAAGAGCTTGACAAAAAGAAAGCTATCGCTAAGCCAGGGTCCAGAAATGAAAAGGATTTTTCCGATGACCTCAGTGGAGATGATCTTGATGTTCCCGGTTCAGAACTTGATGATAACATGGAAACTATTGGAGATGAGGATGAAGAAAATAACTATTACAGTATGGGAGGAGACGACCATAATGATCTTGAAGAGGATTGATTGAATACCGAAAATGATTTATAACAATTAAAAAATCAAAGACATGGCAGTTACAAAGGTTTGGATTGAAGATGGATGCACGGCATGTGGTCTGTGTGAAGATATTTGTCCCGAAGTATTTAAGCTAGAGGACTTAGCGACAGTAATAAAAGGTGTGGATTATGCAGCATTTACCGAAGGCATAAAGGAAGCAGCAGACAGTTGTCCGGTTGAGGTAATTAAATACTCAGAATAATTCTTTGGCTAATCTTATTAAAATGAACAAACTTAATACTTCATACATGGGGATTGAGCTTAGTAACCCCATAATTCTTGGTGCATCAAATCTTGTGACAAGCCTTGATAATCTTAAAGAAGCTGAAGACCAGGGTGTCGGAGCAATAGTTTACCGGTCACTTTTCGAAGAACAGATCCAGCTTGAGAGTTTTCAGTTAGAAGAACGACTCAAAGAGTTTAATGATCTCTATGCGGAGATGGTGACAATCCACCCGAATATTGAACATGCCGGTCCCGATGAACATCTTAATAATGTAAGAAAGGCAAAGGAGAGCCTGTCTGTTCCACTTATTGCAAGTCTGAATGCAATAAACAATGAGACCTGGAAAAAATATGCTCAATTATTGTGCGAAACAGGAATTGATGGTATTGAACTCAATTTTTATCAGATACCACTCGATTTTAAAAAGAGCGCAAAAGAAATTGAAGATGAGCAATTAAATACACTGCAAGAAATAAGAAAAACAATATCAGTGCCAATAAGTGTAAAACTTAGCCCTGATTATTCAAATATCCTGAACTTCATTTCGAAACTCGACAAATCAGGTGCTGATGCTTTTGTAATTTTTAATTCTTTTTTCCAACCCGATATAAATGTCAATAGCGAAAAACACTATAAAACCTCGAATCTCAGTCACCCTGGTGACTATAAGAAATCATTGAGATATACAGGGTTATTATATGATAATATAAAAGCCGATATATGCAGCAGCAATGGAATATTCAGTGGTGAAGATGTGATAAAGCTCCTATTGTCGGGCGCTACTGCTGTACAGGTTGTGAGTTCAATTTATCGAAATGGTTTTAAACAAATAAGCACTCTGAGAAAAGAAATTGAAGAGTGGATGGATAGTAAAGATTATAAGTCTCTTAACGATTTCAGAGGTAAATTGTCAAAAAGCAAACTCGTTGGCAACCCATTTATTTATAAAAGAGCGCAGTATGTTGATCTGTTACTTAATTCAGATGAAATAATACTGGGAGGTACAAATGCACGCATTTCCCCAACATCAGGAAATGAATGACCCCGGATCTCAGATTTGAACAGACGATTCACCGACCGGACTTATTCTCTTTTCAATCGGGCGGTTAACAATGATTGGAACCTGCTCAACTATCGTAGTTGATACATCGAGCTGTAATGCTCTTACTTCCGGGATACTTATGTGTTTTACAAGACTCCTGATAGAAAGAATAAAATTTTCAGTCTTTGTTAATTTAAAGTCATTCAGCATGATCCTCTCAATGAGGATGAATTTAAAATCGCCTGGTAATCCATGTTTCTTTAATGAATCGAAGCTGCTTTCAATTTTCACTTCGCCTGATTCAACAAGATCTTCTACAATTTCCCTGAAAAAGAGATTCACCTTTGGATCAACTTTAAAGCCGATATGAAAATCAATACGAAGAAGTATGCCCGGAATAATATGAGTGACTTTGTAATCAAACCTGTCGGGCTCATCTACTCTGTCTAAATGTAACAGCCAGTAACGCCCGGCACGTTTTGGTTGTTTATTGAAAATGGAATAGATAACCTTCGATTCAACCTGATCGGGCCGGTTGGCTTTGATTATATAAACCAGGTTCGTAGCATATTTGGAAACTGTTTCATCATTTCTAAGGTCCTTGAATAATTCAATATATTCGCTAAGATTTGAAAATGAAATATGACGGTTTTTTATTTTCCTGCCGAAATACCAGCTAAACATGATCAGAAAATAGACTGTAGCCAGCAAAAGTGTAAACCATCCGCCGTATTGAAATTTATGAAGGTTTGCTACAAGGAAGCTACCTTCAATTGTCAGGAATATTACCATCATAATTGCGATAAGCCACTTCTTTGCACCTCTCTGAACGAGAAAGTATGATAACAATAATGTAGTCATTATCATTGTTATGGTAATTGCGAGACCGTAGGCAGCTTCCATGTTGGATGATGCGCCGAATGAGATAACCACCAGGCTGCACATAATCCACAGCGACCAGTTCACGAATGGAAGGTAAACCTGACCCTTTACAAATGTGGGATTAATGATCCTAATTTTTGGCCAGAAGTTAAGAGAAACAGCCTCACTAATAAGTGTAAATGATCCGCTTATAAGAGCCTGGCTGGCAATGATAGATGCCGCTGTTGAAATGATTATGCCGATCAGAAGAAACCACCTTGGCATTATTGCAAAGAATGGAGTTATTTCCATGGACGGATCATAATGCATCATAAGCCATGCGCCCTGACCAAAATAGTTGAGAAGAAGCGTTGTTTTCACAAAAATCCATGATACACGGATATTCTCTTTGCCGCAATGACCGAGATCGGAATACAATGCTTCAGCGCCTGTAGTACAGAGAAAGACAGCTCCCAGCAGGATAAATGCTCCAGGGTACTCCGCAAGAAAGCGTACACCATATACAGGACTAAGAGCATGGAGAATTGTCGGGTGTAGAATTATCTGTGAGAACCCCAGTATGCCGAGCATAAGAAACCAGATAACCATCATTGGGCCAAATGCCACACCTATAACATTCGTTCCGAATTGCTGCATGAAGAAAATAACTGCAAAAATGATAAGAACTATAGGCAAAACCGACAATTGAGGATTAAAAAGCTGTAATCCTTCAATAGAGGATGTAACAGTAATTGCAGGTGTTATAACACCATCCGCCAAAAGCGCTCCCCCTCCTATCATGGTAAGAATAGCTGCCCATGCTGATTTTCTCCTTATCAGAGCAAATAAAGCGAATATTCCGCCTTCACCCTTATTATCAGCCCTGAGAGTAATAATTATATATTTTATAGTAGTCTGAATCGTAAGTGTCCAGAAGACGAGCGACAATGATCCATAAACCAGTAGCTCATTAAAGGTTTTAGCATTGTCTATAATTGCCCTGACAGTATAAAGCGGACTGGTCCCTATATCACCATAAACAATCCCCAGGGTAACCAACAGACCTGCGAAAGAAAGCTTTTTTACGTCTAAATGATGTTCTTCAGGTTTCATTTCAGTTTAAGGATCAAATCTGTTTCTCAATGATGGCAGCAAAATTGATTATTTCAAACTATGAATAACGAATTACTCAATACGTTTGATCCTGAAGTCAATTGGCTGATCTATTGTAATTGGAACCTGTTCTTCAATTGTATTTGAAGAGTCGAGTTCCAGAGCTTTTACGTCAGAAATACAAAATAATCTCGATATGCTGTGAAGCGAAAGAGTAAGGTTTTCGATGCTTGAGAGTTTATAATCCCTTGGCATAACACGATCGATCAGAACATACATAAAATCTGCCGGGAGAGAATGCTTTTTCAATGAATCAAAGTTGCTCTCGAGCTTTATCTGACCAGCGCTTACCATATCTTCAAGTACTTCTTTGAAATAAAGATTTATTTTGGATTCCACTTTAAAGCCAAGCATGAAATCCACTCTTATCAACACACCTGGGATTATTTGAGTTACCTTATATTCAAACCGATCTGGTTCGTCCATCCTGTCAATATGCAAGAACCAGTATGTATCAGCCCTTTTGGGTTGTTTACTGAAAATCGAATAGATAACCTTCGACTCTACCTGATCAATACGGTTTGCCCTGATGATATATACCAGGTTTGTAGCAGTCTTTGGAACTGACTTATCTCTCGACAGATCTTTAAACAGCTCGAGATAGCTTTGCAGATTTGTAAAAGTTACATATCTGTTTTTAAGCTTCCTTCCAAAATACCATCCAACCATCACTGTAAAATACAGTGATGCGAGCAGTAATGTAAACCATCCTCCCGATTTAAATTTGTGCAGGTTTGCAATAAGAAAACTACCCTCAATTGTAAGATATACTAAGAGAAGTAAAAAGACTAACCGGTGATTTACTCCTTTCAGATATAAATAGTAGGATAACAGGATGGTAGTCATTATCTCTGTTATAGTAATTGCCAGACCATACGCCGCATTCATCTTGTTAGATTGCTGAAACGAAAAGACAACCATACTGCAGGCAATCCACAGAAACCAGTTTACAAATGGTATATACACCTGTCCTCTTACTGAAGTGGGCTGTAGTATCTTTATCTTTGGCCAGAAGTTGAGCGAAACTGCTTCACTGATTAATGTAAATGATCCGCTGATTATTGCCTGACTAGCTATTATAGCTGCTACTGTGGCAAGAATAACTCCAGGCAAAAGAAACCATTTAGGCATTATTTCGAAAAAAGGATTAAGGCTTGCTCCCGACTCAAGATTCATCATTAACCATGCCCCCTGTCCAAAATAATTCAAGAGAAGCGCAATCTTTACAAATATCCAGGATACACGTATATTTTTTCTACCGCAGTGACCAAGATCGGCGTAAAGAGCTTCAGCACCTGTAGTACAAAGAAAAACAGCACCAAGGAGTATAAATCCACCCGGATATTGCGAAAGAAAACGATATCCATATTCCGGATTGATTGCCTTTAAAATACCCGGATGCAGTATCAACTGTGAGAAACCCAGTACACCAAGGGTTGAGAACCATATCAGCATAATTGGTCCAAACGAGCTGCCCACAAAAGTGGTTCCAAATTGTTGAATGAAAAAGATTAATCCTATTATGAGCAATACTATTGGAACTACAGGGATACTGTTATTGAACAGATGTAATCCTTCTATAGAAGATGTCACCGTAATTGACGGTGTAATTACTCCATCAGCAAGCAATGCGGCACCGCCTACCATTGTCAGTACCGCTGCCCATGTTGACTTTTTCTTTATCAATGCAAATAGCGCGAATATACCACCCTCTCCTTTGTTATCAGCCCTGAGGGTAATCACTATATATTTAATGGTGGTTGAGAGAGTCAGAGTCCAGAAAATACATGATATGCTTCCATAAATAAGCAACTCATCCAATCTTCCCTGTGTACTTGAAATTATTGCACGCATAGTGTACAGAGGACTGGTTCCAAGGTCCCCGAATACAATACCCATTGTGACAATAACACCAGCAAATGAAAGCTTCCTGATATCTAATTGGTGTCCTTTTCTTCCCATGGATGCGCACCTGCTTTTTCTTCCAGGTATTTTTTAAAATAAGCGGGCAAAGTTAATAATTATTAGGATTTTAAGACCCCGTTGTGATGAAATTATTTTAATGCCCCTTTGTTTCTATTTGACCAAAAAACCGTGAATTATAATACCAGCTCATTACCAATGAGACCATCTGGTCGTAGTTCTTAACTCCTTTTTCTATATTATTGACCTTTAAATACGTGTCATTGGCAGCCGTCTGCATATCAGAAAGACTTTCATTCTGAAGCCCTGTATAATACTTTTTCCGCATCCTCAGATCACTTATAACCCTCTTATCAATTTTATCAAATATTTTGTGATAATCCTTCAACTGAGAAGCGTCTTTAAGGAAATACAAAAGCAATGACTGGCATCCTGAGTATTTTATTTGCTGATCATCTGAACTTATGCAAATCACAAAGGCAATAAAATTGGCTTCAGCCTCACTGGTAACGCCAAACTGGTGTGCCTTTTCATGAGCAAGAACAAAAGGATAATCAATAGGGAGAAGATTCCGGTTTAAATGAATCTCATTAAAAAATGGTCCAAAATAACCACTAACTCCCAGTTTCGAGAAGAATGAGCTGAAAATCATTTTTTTTGGACGACGCGCTCCATTAGGATAACTTAAACCCAGACTCATGAAATTCTTATGGTACGATATTTCAACAAGTGAATCAAAATGAGAATCGGATGAAGTGATTGAAATGTAATTCCGGTTGGTCATCGCGATCAGGGAATCAAGAATCGTCGTGAAATATTCTTTGCTGTTGTCGGGTTTTTCCCAGCTCAGTCTTTTATCAATCCCTGGTCTGAAATAATTAAAGCCCCAAGAGAAATAAAAGAAAGAATACAGCAATGCTATCAACTGAAGGATTTTCAGAAAATACCAACCCGGCTTAATTTTTTTCAGAATAACAAGAACTAAACCGGCTAATACTGACAGAATAACCAGTGACCAGAAGACATCCCATAATGAAAATGGGAATAAGCGACTGACAGAAGAGAACAGTTTTGCTATTACCGGATAAATACCCCTTGAATACTCAACATCTATGAAACTGCTCTGCTTTATAGCTGTTTTTACGATAATGAACACAATGAGTGCCAGGAAAAATGGCAACCCGGAAATAAGAATTCTTTTTGTGCTGACGGGTTTCTTTATCATTAATCAATTCTGAAATAATAATGACAAAAGTACATAAATGATTGTTTATCTTCCACAAATGCTATTTAATGTATCTTTGAACAATTAATTTGAAAACTATGCCCCGGAAATCCTTTATTATCAGGTTTACGCTATTTTCATCTGTTCTGGTTTCTGTTTTTTTTTCTGCCGGAGGTCAGAGCCTCAGACCCGACAAAATTTCGCTTCTCTTTATCGGAGATGTAATGGGTCACGATGAACAGATCTGGTCGGCAGAAAACAGGGAAGACCATACCTTCAATTATGATAATGTTTTTCAGTACATCAAACCTGTTATAAACGATGTTGATATTGCAATAGCAAATTTCGAAGTCACACTTGCAGGCCCTCCGTACATGGGTTATCCTCAGTTTAGCTCACCAGCTGCACTCGCATCAGCATGTAAAAATGCAGGAATTGACTATTTTGTTTCGGCAAATAATCATGCTGCCGACAGGGGAAGTAAGGGAATAATAAGCACAATAAATAAACTCGACAGTATTGGGATTCCGCATACCGGCACATTTATCAATTCCTCTTCCCGCGACAGTCTTTCTCCAATGATCATTCACAAAAACGGTATATCATTAGCATTGCTTAATTACACTTATGGCACTAACGGAATTGTAGTCCGGCCTCCGGTGATTGTAAACTTACTCGACAAGGATGTAATTACCAGTGATGTAAAAAAAGCAAAGTCAATGAACCCTGACTTTATAATTCTCTTTCTTCACTGGGGCACTGAATATGACACTATACCATCAAAAACCCAGACTGAACTGGCGGCATATTTTAAATCATTAGGTGTTGACCTGGTTATCGGTTCTCATCCTCACGTCATTCAGAGGATGGAAAGGGTTAAGGATTCAATTTCAGAAAAAGAAAATGTAGTGGTTTATTCACTTGGTAATTTCATCTCGAACCAACGTAAACCAAAGACTGACGGGGGAACAATTGTGAGAATAGAATTAACAAAAGAAGGCGATAGATACAAGGTTTCAGACGCAGGCTATTACCTCACCTGGGTATATACTCCAATCGTTAAATACAGGAAACAATTCTATATCATACCTTGCTCGGAATTTGAGAATAAACAGGAGTTTTTCGACAAACCTGAGGCATATTCTCAAATGAAAAAATTTATCACCGATTCACGAAATCTTCTTAACGGACAAAATATTAATGTCAATGAATATTTCTTTGACGGGAATGCTTGGGTGTTAAGATCTGATAAACCCGTTTTGAATTAATATTTTATGGTTGCGGTGCTACAAATATTCCGGTGCTCTGCACCTACAATACATTTTTACGTTTTCATAGCTACAAATATTATGGTGCTCTGCACCAGATAAATATTCCGTAGTTTTGCAACAAATATAATATCAAGATTTGAGTCATAATATACAGAGGCAGAGCCACATAACATTTATAGCGGCAGAGCCGCATAACATCTATAGCGGCAGAGCCGCGTAATATTTATAGGTGCAGAGCACCGTAATATTTTATAATGGTTAATTGATTTCATTTTTAAAAACCAAATTATCTCGGATTTTATAAATATTATTGCATATCGAAAAATAAAATTAGAACTTTAATTTTAACAGATGGATAGTTCCCTCGCTCTGCTCTCTTTTACAGCAATCTCGATAGGGTTTCTGCACACTATTCTCGGACCCGATCATTACCTGCCTTTTATTGTATTAAGCCAGGCAAAAAAATGGACTCTCAGAAAAACAATGATTGTCACATTTTTTTGCGGGATCGGACACGTGATGAGTTCAGTTATACTCGGAATAATAGGAATAGCTGTCGGAATCTCAGTTACCAAGCTTGTTTCAGTAGAGTCATTCAGAGGTAATATAGCTGCATGGCTATTTATAGCTTTCGGATTAGTTTATATGATCATCAGCATAAGGAACCTCGTTAAAAAAAAGAAACACTCGCATCCTCATTTTCATCTAAACAGAGGTCAGCATTTTCATGAGCACAACCATATTGATGATCATACCCATATACATGAAGAAGAAGTATTTCATCAAACCCCCTGGGTACTTTTCCTCATTTTTGTCTTTGGCCCCTGTGAGCCACTTATTCCGCTGGTGATGTATCCTGCCGCAAAACATGATATGCAGGGAGCCGTTATAGTATCTGTACTTTTTTCTATCGTCACAATTACTACAATGATGTCGGTAGTACTCGTATTTAAGCTGGGTCTGAACAAGATTAACTTAAAGCCGATTGAAAAATACAGTCATCTGATAGCAGGCACCATGATACTTTGCTCAGGGCTTGCTATTATTTTACTTGGCTTGTAACCTCGCTTCCCGGAGCAATCCTGAAAAGCAAATTTATATCAGGATCAGGAATTATTCCTGAAATTTTTTCAGTTCTTATAGTCTGAGTAGTCGTCTTTTCAGATATGGGAATTTTTATGATTTCAGGACCATTACGGTCAGTTATCTGCAACTCAAGATCAAAACTGAACAGGGAATTCTGCATCTGTTCAATAATTATATCGGTTGTTCCCTTTTTATTTCCGGTTCTGGTTTTAATCTTCAATTCCGGCTGCCCCCCCATATATAGCCATTGCCTAAAGAATGCCGTCAGATCCTTCCTGTAAACGCTTTCCATAACGCTTTGAAAATCTGACGTACTGGCATTTTTATTTCTGTATCTTTCATAATACAATCTTATACCCTTCCAGAAAAGATCATTACCCATCTTCCTTCTCAGCATATGAAGAACCCACGACCCTTTCTGATAAGAATTTGCATTCAGCAACTGCATAAGATCTGTAACGGTAGTGTCAATAACCGGCCGTTGTGTTCTCTGATAAAATCCAAGAACCCGGTTTCTTGCTGTTATCATTGTTGCATTAAACCTTTCCTTCCCGTATACATTTTCAATATATGCTGCTGTAAGGTAAGTAGCGAAGCCCTCACTCAGCCAGATATGATGCCAGTCGTTCTCTGTAACAGAATTACCAAACCACTGATGGGCAATCTCATGAGCCATAAGATCCTCCGCGGTACCCTTGCCATTAACCGAATTTTCTGCATAGAATATACATCCTGCATTCTCCAATCCGCCAAAAATAGTTTTGGATTGCACATTAGCCAGTTTTTCGTACGAATATGAACCTATGGTCTGATTGTAAAACGCCAGAGGTTTTACACCTACAGCATAATCATTGAATCCTTCAGACCTGTTTTGGGAAAATACCCAGGTCCACACCGGGACATCATTTACATTTCCCTCAAACCTGGCAGCAAAATCAGCAACTCCTATTGCCATTACTTTTACAGCAAGTGGCACATCTTCTTTCCAATGTGTGAGTTTTGTGTGTTCAGGCATGCAGCTTTCCTCCACAAGATGACCGCTCCCTACAACCTCATAATGATCAGGAGAAGTAACGATAAAATCGACTGTAGCTTTATCATAAGGATGATCAACGCATGGCAGCCAGTTTCGTCCCCTGTTAGGCCAGTTATCAGCAAAAAAGGTTCGTTTTCCAAACTTATTATCTGAAATTATTAACCCATCAGCCGGTATTCCTGAATAGTCAATCGTGAATATTCCCTGTGTACCTGTCTTTATTTCCTCCTTGCAGGTAATTGTTATTCTGTCAGTTTCGTGAACCCAGGTGATAGTACCATTGTCAAATGTCACATCCTTAACAACCATTCCTTTACCGTCTGTTCCTTTGTTCTTCAGATCAAATACAATTGATTTAACCGGACCATTAAATTTCACAGTAATAAGGCTATGACCCCAGATAATATTATTTGTATCGCTCAGTGAAATTGAAAAGCTGTAATTTATGATGTCAATTGATGGATTTCGTTTATAGCCATCGTTCCCTGTAACCCGGAAACAGGATAAGAAAAATATAACAAGAAATAATAATCTTACCTTCATATTATGTATACCCGTGAAGTGTATTTGTTTTTTGCGCTTTGAGTTTGGCTGATAAATGTAATCCTTAAGAGCAGGAAGCATAATAATTTTCTTTTGCTTTTTAGTAACATGAGGGACTTTAGAGGGTAACTTCATAAGTGCCAGTGTATACAACATGGAGAGGGTTAAATGTGCCGTCATTTATTTAGATCTTTTTTTATTGTTTTCTTAAAACCACTAATCTTTACTCCCTCATTTCTAAGGTATCGATAAATTGTTGATCTTTTACTCCCCTTGCCCTGGCTGCTTCAATTCCTTTTATGGTTCTTTCTCTTAGCACATTCACTTCCATTGCCTTCAAGATGGCAATAATTTGAAAAATTGCCTCTCCCATCGGGCTTGACGTGTCAAATATTCCCTCAGTCAAACTTTTAAATGGTATCCCCTTTTCCTTAAAATCATTTAAAAGTATTATCAGCTCTCTTGTGGTTCTCCCCAGGCGATCCAAGCTAAAAGCTATTAAAGTGTCACCGGTTCGAATCTGTTCCAAGAGTTTTAAAAACTCTGGCCGGTTTGGGGATCTCCCGGAAACTTTCTCCTGGAAGATCTTTTCACACCCTGCTTTTTTAAGCGCATCAGTTTGTAAATTCAGATTTTATTTCTTAGTGGAAACCCGAGCGTAACCAAAAATCATAAAAGTTCTATTATACGTATCAGCAAAGATAAAAAGACCTCTGATTAATAAAATGCGATAAATCGAACTTTTTATGGTTGAAAATACTATTTTAAAAAAGTTTGATTATACGGTCGTTAAATGATACTTATTGTATTCTTCTGGTGGAGACGTCCGTTTCGTGAGCGGACCCTTATTTGTTGCTTACTTAGCGATAACTATTTGCAAGCACATAGCAAAAAGCTTGCATATGAAATGACATCCCTCTGGTTTTCAAGTATTAGGAAAAGCAACTTCTAATAATAAATTGTCTTTGGTTTTAGAAATAATAAAATCATTTTGCAACTAAAATAATGGCAAGTATGCCAGCTACAATCTCTCCTATAATCATGGAATGTCTTGTTTTCCTTCCCGGTCCTAGAAATACTCCTTCAATTTCGTTAATTGGAAATAGCAATATCTGCTTTTTCTTTAATAATTTCCCGCTAGATTTATAATAGAGTACCGTTTCTCCCTTTATATATATGCTATCAATATCCACTAGTTTTATTGATTTAATAGTTATACTGTCATTTTTTAAACATCTGATTCTATAAAAAACAATTTCTTTGTATTCTTTCGGTTCGGCTCTTTTTTTCTGGCGAAAATAAAAACAAGTATCTCCAAAAATAACTTTAAGACTATCCGTTTTCAGATAAGTATCAAAGTATCTGTTCAAAAGTGTTTTATCAAAAAAGCTTAAACTAGTGCCTCTCAGTTTTTCTTCTGAAAGGTCATGAATCTTATAATAGACAACATTCGAGAAACGAAATAATGAGGAAATTTGACCATAACTTTTATTACAAATAACGAATAAAATGAGGATGCAAAATTTGACAAACCTAAATTGTTTCATTTTAATAAGTATAATATTAAAAATATAATCACCAACTTTTTACGAACTTTTCAAATTTACCAACCGCCTTAAATCCCGTTTTTGCTCCTTGAATAAAACCCAGAACACCTCCTGCTACACCACCTATTGTTGAACCTAAGGGATTTGCTGTTATCAATGAACCTACCACCATTCCACTAACAGCGCCTACGAATGAAACCGCTAAAATATATGCAACAGTAACAATTCCAGCGGTAAGTATTATAACATCTTTCCCTATACTTATAAGCCATCCACCAAAATGACTTAGCCATGTATAGCCAGAAGGGTCAATGTACAACAATGGATTATTTAGGCAATATGAGTAGCGGTTGTAGCTTTGAGAGTTTGTAGGTGATTGTACAACGGGGTCGGGAGACAGAAATTGACCAATGTACGGATCGTAACCCCTTCCATTCATGTTAATAAGATTAAACCATGGTAAATGCTCATGCCCTGTAAATCCTCGTCCCGCTATGAAGAGTGGTGGTTCAGAACCAGGAGCATAGTTTTCCCAAGAGGATGGATTCCGCATCCTTCCCCAGGCATCATAACTGTACTCCGCAACTACTGAATTATTAGTACTATTAACTATATGAGTTATGTTTCCCAGGTAATCGCGAAGTATGTCGTAATAAATAGTTGTATCATTTTTAGTTACCGCAACTACCGGTGCAGTATAAGCATCTCCGCCAACAAAAGTATATGCTTTTGTTATACTCCCCTGTGTTTCTTTGATGTAACTATCTGAAGGATACCAACGGGTCAATATTGTGCCCGAACTGTCTACAACTATCATTCTTGATCTTTCATTATCAGAATTATAGAGGAAGGTTGCGCTATTATTATTCTCAAATATTGAACTAATTTTTTCAAACGAAGTGTAATTAATAGAATCTCTTGCACTTGGTATTAGTCCTGTTGATGGATTAATGCTACTTACTGCATAAGGTTTACCTGAATTTTCATATAGTAATGTCCCAACATCACTTTTTGTTGTGATCCCTCCCTTGTCTCCATCATAAGCCATTTTTAGCTTAGTAGTGGTACCCATACGTATACTATCAAGCCTGTCAAGATTATCATAGTAAAAAGATTCCCTCAAATTCGAGTGTTTATTGTTCTGTCTCCAGTTTAAATTACCGGAAACCGGATCAAAGTTAAAAGAATAATTTTGAATTGTATCGACAGCCACAGATGTAGGAAAACCGTAGGAATCATACCCGAATGTTGCGTTAAGATTGTTGAGAAAGTGTCCGGCAGTAACCTGCTGCCTGGCGTTCATACCAGAAGTTGTCCAACGGGTACTCCCACCTGCTGAAATGGAACTTAGGTACCCAGAAGAATTATAGTTCTTAGTTTCAACTATTCCTGATGGGTGAGTAATGGTGCTGACACGACCAATATCATCAAAACCAATTGATGTTGTGAAAGGTGATGATCCGGGAATACTATCCGTGGTATTAATCATTCTTCCTTTAGTGTCGTACCCATAAGTACGACTAACTGCTCCAGGAGAACTTATACATATAAGTTGTTTATTCGTATTATATGTATAAGTCGTGGTCCCTTCCACTGATAATATTTTTTGATTTAGTCGTCCATCGTCATGGTAGATCAAATGTGTTATCTGACTCTTTGCATTCTGTTGATTTGTCAGTTCACCAAAACCATACAAAGCATTTGATTCCAACAGCTAAAGGATCTTACATGCTTATTTCCTTCATACTTTTCAACGATCCTGTCAAAGACTCTGCGAGGTAAAAAATCTGTAAGTTGAGCGAAGATATATTTGCCTTGATTCATGGATTTAAGCTTTTAAAAAGCAAAAATCAACATTTTCAATCCAAATCGTCACGCTCCAAAAAAACGCTACATATGCGATTAATTCATAATTTCAAAGAACAATTATTAAAATCTAATGCCCACTAGTGATAACAATACTATAAATAGAATTATTTATAAAATAAAGAGGAGATAAATTCGGGTTCTTTTTCTTTAATTGATTGGCTTATGCCAATAAAATATCAGCAGAAATCCTTAATCCTTTATATAAGGATTTTATCATGCCAAGTGTTAATTTTCTCCGTCCATTTAAAATCTCACTCACTCGACTTTGGCTGCCTATATATTGTACCAGATCCGCTTTTGTCATATCCATTTGTTCCATACGAAATTTAATAGCATCAATTGGGTCTGGAGGCGCCATTGGATAATGTTTCATCTCATAAGATTCGACTAAAGTTACAAGCAAATCCAATTCATCTCCTTGTGGGGAATCCTTTTTTGCTCCCCATAATGCCTCTATTCTACGAATCGAGGTATTGTAATCCTGCTCTGTTTTAATTGGTCTAATTTCCATAATCAAATCGTTTTAACATCTATTTTGTCATATTGCTTATGAGTTCCAATGAATCGTACAAAAATTACCTGAAATTCATAATCAACTGCAACAACTAATCTATAAGCATTGCCTTTTATATTAAAGACAACTCTACCTTCTCCAACAATACTTGCATTCTTGTATTGTTGTTTTAAATCATTAGAACTTATCCATTCGGCTGTCTTTACATCATGATACCATGCTCGCAAAGAAGCCTCTGAATCAGTATACTCTGGCTTTTCAAAAAACGTTCTCAAAGTTCTAAATGCAATAATCCTCATTTTGCAAATATAAAAATAATTTGTGATATATCCCAAATTGGGATATATTTTTTAATTCTTGTTGGTTGTTCGGGAAGGATTGTTTTTTATTTTGTAATTGACTTTAGCATTCAGATCATAAAAGTTAATCTCGTTATTATTTTGAAAATCCCGAAGACTACCAATCCGGAGTTCCTGACCCAAAGATCCCAAAGCATTGGCCATTAATCCTGCATAAC
>JBBRSO010000010.1:0-45945 GCA_038245405.1 Bacteroidales bacterium | reverse complement strand
TTTTAAAAATTGGCTTAAGGTACACGGGCGCTATGGATCTGATGGCTCATCGCTTCACGGCAGCAGCAATTTCATTAGTGTTTATGTGGCTTCTCGGTTTTATCAGAATCCCTCGTTTTAGCCTGAAGAAAGCTAAATCACTATTAGTTCTTTCATTTTTCTATCCCTTATTGTTTTTTACTCTTCAAACTTTCGGAATGGAACATAGTACTGCATCAGAAGCAGGAATTATTTTTGCTGCTGTGCCTGTTATCACTTTACTTGCTGCCAGATTAATCCTTAAGGAAAAAACTACAATTCTGCAAAAAACCGGAATTGCATTGTCAATTGCAGGGATTCTGTATATCATTTATAATACGGGAAGTATTCCCGGAAGCACTACTCTAAAAGGCGCTTTATTATTATTGTTATCAGTATTTTCAGTAGTTACTTACTACGTTCTGGGGAAGAAAACCAGTGTTCACTTTTCTGCCATGGAAATTACCGTTTGGATGACACTCCTGGCATTTCTCATATTTAACGGATGGAGTATTGCCAGTCACTTCCATGAACATACCTTGAGTCAGTTTTTTAATCCATTAGCACAAAAAGAATTTCTTTGGTCTGTATTGTATCTTGGAGTATTATCGTCAATGCTTACCGCTTTTCTTACTAACTTTGCACTCAGTCAAATTCCCGCATCACAAATTGCAGTATTCAATAACCTTAGCCCGGTGATTGCTATCGCAGGGGGAGTTTTAATTCTGGGTGAAAAACTCTTTGCATATCACATCATTGGAGGCTTATTGGTGTTGACAGGTGTAGCAATGACTGTTTTTTTCAAGTATAGTAAAAAGCAACATTCTTTGTGAATTTCAAATGAAATCAATTCTTTCCGGCCTGCAATTGTCGTTAAAATGAACCTGTCAATATATTACACATAATCATCCAGAAAAAGCACGATAACATTTATATTTTAAAGATTATTCTTCATGACCTGCGTGCCCGCCACCGTGTTCCAATATATCATGCATAGCTTCTACAGTATGCGTATAGTCAACATAAGCTTCTACATATTCGCGGCCTTGCGCAGTTGAATTATCTTTTACTTTATTTAGTTCAGCAACCTTTTGATATTTCTCACGAACTACTTTATTAATGTGGTTATCCAATTTCACTAAGAAATCATCGATATTGCCTGTTTTTAAAGCTTCGTCAGTCATCTGAATGATTTGTTTTGTAGTTCCGGCAGGCTTTAATCCGGTGTAAGGAGCTCCTTCAGTCTGGCGGTGCAGGCGGACCAGAGTTTCAAAGAAGTATTTTTCTACAATGTTGTAGATATCTTTATCTCCGGTTTTTAGCGTATAGGTTTTGTTGAATAAAGGAATAATCTCCTTTTCTTGTTCAGGTGTTACCCATTTCAACACCAAATTAACATTATTTGTTTCGAGTGCTTTTACGGCATCCTTAATTACCGGGCCATCGTACGAATCACAATGTGCCGATGCAGGTGTTCCAATCAATACTGTTAACATTAATACCAGAAAAAAGGTAGTCATTCTTTCGATGGAATATATAATTCCTCCGTTTCCCATTTTCGACTTTTTTTCTGTGTTGTTCATTTTTCTGATTTTTAAATGATGAATAAATTTAATTTATGCATCAAAAATACAGTTGAAAAACGACCTGTGCGACCTACATTATAAGATGGCACCTGTTATGTTATTTAGATAGGTGACGGATTAAACGATGACACCATTTCAGGAAAATTGGTCAGACATTAAACAAGGCTTCTTTTTTTGTACTGAGTAGGCGTTTCACCTGTCAGGCTTTTAAAGACCCTGTTAAAGGCTGATTTTGAACTAAAGCCTGATTCAAAAGCAATCCCTAACAACGATAAGTTGCTGTATTTCGAATCGACCATTTTGGCTTTTGTTTCTTCAATCCGGTATTGGTTAATAAAGTCAAAAAAATTGAGCTCAATATTTTTATTTATTACCTGAGACAAATGATGTGATGGAATGTTTAAATCTTTTGCCAGTTGCGGCAAATTTAAATCCGGATTTAAGAAAGGCTTTTCAGCTTTCATATAGTTTTTCAACTTTTCAACATAGAGGATGGCATCCAATTCTTTCAAACCTGAACCTTCATATTTTCTTGTTTTGTCTTCGGTAATAAACTGATCCCTGGCATAGCCTGAGAAAACCTCTCTCTGTCTTAGTCCGAAATAGCCAATTAAAATTATAAAAAGAGAAAGTGAAAGTGAAAGGCCATCAGTACAAAAGATCCAGGAAAACAGATGAAAAATATGGTGAATGAAGGCAAACATCATTAAAATGGTCCAAACGGCCCCAAAAGAATAAACCAGTTTTCGTAACCAGTCTGGATTTAAATTTTCTATAGTTGAAAAATTATTAAAAATGTTGATGCCCAGCCTTTTAAAAAGATAGATGCATAAAATAAAATAACCCGGACCAGATAAAGCTGTTAGGATTAAAAAGAAATTAAATAGCACTGGAGCAATTTGTTCACCATCCGAATGGTCTAATCTTATTCTATCGGATATTTCAGGAAAAAAGAAACTAATGAGCAGAAATAAATTGAATAGTATAAAAGGGATAAAATGAAATATGTTTTTGCCAGACAACTTAAACTTTTCGTCAATTAATGCAGTTACATACATGTACAAAAAAGGACCATGCAGCATTAGAAGCGAAATGAAGCTTGCTGACAAAAGGTGAAAGCTTGTAAATAATTCTTTGGAAAATAAACCATAGAAGCCTATGTAAACACCTAAATATACCAACCAGTAAGTTAGTATTTTATCATGTAATGACTTTGGTTTCTTTTGCAGAAGTAATATCGAGAAGAAGAAAGCATTAAATGCTGCTATTAAGAATACATATTTCATTTGTATGAATCCTGAAAACATCGTTAAGTCCAAAAATAATTAACTTAAGGAAGGAAACCAAATGATAGAGGTTGTTTAAAAGTGATAGACACTCCAATTGGCAACAAATGAGAAACTTTTCATCATCTACAAGTAAACAATTTTAACTTTTATCTTCATATCGCTATGCAGGTTGAAAGATGCTTTAGAAAATGATGGCCTATTCGAAAAGCCAATAGACTAGTAATTGGAAAAACCGATTCCCTCCTTTGGTAATATCAGCCCCATGTTTATCTTACCATCGGAGTTTTCATCATGCAAAATACTTACCGCATAATTTCCTTCAGGTAAACTCTCAAAGGTAACTGTTGATGACTCCTTAATTATTTTGCAGGTAAGTTTTTTGATACACTTTTTATAATGTCTGTCTGGAAATGCATCATCCCTGTTATATAGAGCAAAGAGTACAGTACCATTGGAATTTCGTAATCCATCCACTTCAATAGTTAAATGAAATGCAACTTCCTCTTTATTATTAAATGAAGAAAGCATTAGAATAACCAGAATTAGTTGAATTGTTACAATTGATTTCTTCATTTTACTTCGCTTTTTTTGAGATTTTTTCTTTGATTGTATCAACAACATAATAAACCATAGGAACCAGATACACTGATAATATCATTGATGATAACAGGCCTCCGATAATAACCCATGCCAGGCCGTTTTTCCACTCGCTTGCTGTACCTTTGGCCAATGCAATGGGTAACATTCCGATAGACATCGCCAGGGTGGTCATTAAAATCGGTCTCATCCGCTCTTTACCTGCAATTATCAAAGCTTCTTTATAATACGTGCCGCGAGCTTTCAGCTGATTAGTAAAATCTACTATTAGAATGGCATTTTTTGTCACCAGCCCCATGAGCATTATTAATCCAAGCTGGGCAAAGAGTGTTAACTGGTTTAAGGATAGGTTTAGAGCCAGGAAGGCCCCAATCACAGCCATGGGTATAGCAAACAGAGCCACAAAGGGATAAATATAGTTATCATAGAGGGCTACCATAATCAGGTAGATCAGTATGAATGAAATTAGAAGAACTGAAGCCAAAGCTCCAAAACTTTCATTTTGTGTTTTAATATCGGCCCCCCAGGTTAATTTAACACCTTCGGGCAATGGTTTATTTTTCAGAAAGGTTATTACATCATCGGCTAAAGTACCTGATGGCCTGCCAAATGATTCTGAGGTTAATGTTACAGATGGCTGCCTGTCAAGCCTTTCAAGCAAGGAAGGTGAATTGTCCTGACTGACTGTAGCGAATTGAGATACTTCAACAGGCACATTCCTTGCGTTTACAATTGACAAACGCTGCACATCTTCATAGTTTTTCCTGTCAAAGTCATCCAACCATATTCTGACCGGATATTCAGTCCCATTGTCAGTTAATGTGGCGTCGTCGTTTCCTGTAAAGGCAGTTCTTAAATTTAATCCCACATAAGCGGTTGTCAGTCCCAGCCTTTGCATCTTATCCTTGTCGGGAACAACTTTATATTCCGGGCTTCCTGCCTCAACTGATAAACGTACATTGTCGGCACCGGGTATTTTTTCAATAGCCGACTTCAGCTCATCTCCGGTTTTCATAACCAAATCAAGGTTACTTCCGCTCAATGTTATCTTTATAGGTGCCTGTTTAGGTAATAAACCCAGAACAGCCATTGAGAAGTTTACTCCCTGAAACTGCCTTTTCAGTTCCTCACGCAACGATTTCATAAATGCTTCCGTTTTAATCTTTCTTTCTTTTTCAGGCTTTAGCTGAATGGTAAATTCAGATATATTGGCCGAGCCCACCCCAAGACTGCCAATGCCTGTACTTGGCCCGGCAATGTTGCTGAAAAGAGTTGCGACTTCCGGCTGTTGAAGGATTAAGTTTTCGACTTGCTGCGATCTGATATTATTCTCCTGAACGGTAGTTGCTTTGTCATATTCAAGATTCAAACGAAACTTCCCCTGATCACCTGTCGACATCATTTCTTTGCCAATAATGCCTTGTTTCATTATTCCAACTGTCATTATCAGAAGAAAAATCACAACCCCGGTAAAGATGAGTTTATGGCTAAGGACCCATTCCAGTTGATGGCCGTACCATTCGATAAATGTTTTCAATTGTTTTTCAAACCACAACAGAAAACGGTTTATGAAGTTGGTAGGTTGTAAATCCTCCTTTTTACCGATCCGTGAAGACAGCCATGGGGTTAATGTAAAACCAACCAACAAACTGGTAAGTGTGGAAGTAATTACAACTATTGAAAACTGTTTTAGCATATCGGCAACAAATACCTGTAAAAAAAGAATCGGAAGGAATACAACCACGTCAACGAGAGTAATAGAAATTGCAGAAAAGCCAATTTCCATACGGCCATCCATAGAAGCAGTTCGTTTCTCTTTTCCCATATCAAGGTGCCGCTGAATGTTTTCAAGTACCACAATGGCATCATCAACAAGTATCCCGATAATTAAAGACATGGCAAGCAGGGTCATCAGATTTAAGGTGAAACCCATCAGCCACATAACAGCAAATGCTGTAATAAGTGAGGTAGGGATGGCTATTAAAACAATTAAAGAGTTTCTGTAGCTTCTTAAAAACAAAAACATAACCAATGAAACCAGAATTACTGCTAATATAAGGTCATCAACCACGGAGTTTACTGCAGCGATTGTCATGTCAGTTGAATCATCGGCCACTTTAAATTTTACTTCGAATTTTGTGTTTGCATTTTCAATCAGGGTAAGTTTAGCATGAACTAATTTTGAAACCTCAACAGCATTTGCATCTCCCTGTTTTTTTAACAACAGGCCTATTCCATTTATGCCATTGTAACGGCTTACAGAACTTATATTCTTAACACCGTCTATAACCATGGCTACATCTTTAACATAAACCGGCATTCCAGGTGCAGGCATTGCCACCTGAACATTCATTATGTTATCAACGGTGGAAAACTTACCTATTAACCTTACCGAATTGCTTTCTTTATCAGTCTGGGCTTTGCCTGCCGGTAAATCTATTCCTGACTGGTTAATAGCCTGAGCAACCTGATAAAGTGATATTTTATAAAGTTTTAGTTTATCCTGATCCACCTTTACCTGAATTTCACGTTCCTCGCCGCCAAGAAGGGTAATCTCTGCTACACCTTTCAGCTGCTGAATTTGTGGCAGATAATCATCTTTCATTTTTTGATAGAATTCAGTTGCCGACAAATTACTCGTTGCACTTATCGATATTATCGGCAAATCATTTGGAGAAACCTTACTCATAACCGGACTCAAAATATCGGCAGGCAGATCTTTGCGAATATTGTCGATATACCGCTGTGCATCCTGCATTGCAATATTTAAGTCTGTCTTATATTTCAGATTGGCAATAATAACGGAGGCGTTTGGCATTGATTTCGTCTCCAGATAATCTACACCTTCCAGATTTGATAAGGCATCCTCAATTTTCCGGGAAACTGATGTTTCCACTTCATTTGGCTCTGCGCCCGGGTACATTGTTTTTATTACAACTACCGGCTGGTTAAAGTCGGGCAACAATTCATACCCCAGATTCTTATAACCAATTATACCCAGTAAGGTGAATACGCTGAAAAGAACAATTATCAGCGATGGACGATTGATTGATATTTTTGTAATATTCATAGTTTATTATTCTTAATTGCCGACAGAAACATTTGCTCCATCAAACAGGTTTATAAAACCGTTGGTTATAATTACATCCCCCTCTGCTAATCCACTTGATACCAATAACTTATTCTGAAATCTGGTTGATATGATGATATTGCTAAGAATAGCTTTTCCGCTTTTTACAATATAAACCTGTGGTTGAATATTTGTACCGATAATAGCAGAAGTCGGAATGATAATATGTTGTCCTCCGTTATCGTTTTTCAACATTACTTTTCCAAACATCCCCGATTTGATTTTCAAATCAGTGGTATTTTTTACAGCGAACTGAATAGGAAAGCTATTTCCCGTGTTTGCTTTGCTGCCTGTCATAATAATTTTCCCTGACAGCAAAGTTTCAGGATATATATCAGCATTAAGAGCATATTGTTGATTGATTTCGAACTGACTTAACTCTGCCTCAGGCACATTTACCGTAAACCTGAGAAGTGAAATATCTGTTATTTGAAGTAAAGGGATACCGGGGGCGGCAAATGCGCCTTCTTCGGTAAGTTTGGCCGTAACGATTCCTCCAAATGGCGCCACAATAGTCGTTTTATGGATTTGTTCCAATAAAGTGCCTTGTTGAACCCTGGCAGATTTTAGTGCCAACACAGACTTCTCAAGCTGAACACCCTGAATTGCATCGGCATTTACAAGAACGGTATATCGTTTAACCTCAGCTTCCAATCCTTCAATTTGAATTTCAACAGATTGCAATTGTAGTTTCAGCAAAGAGTTGTCCAGCTGAATTAAAACCTGACCTTTTCTTACAATATTACCGACATCCACCAGAACCGAATTGACTTTACCCTGAATGTCCGCACTGATTCTGGTTTCCTTATTTGGTTCAAAAGTTCCCATGTAAGAAATATCATTATTAATACTTTCCAGTTTCAAGGTGATGGCTTGTATATTTATTGGCTGTTCCTTATCGAATTGATAAACTCTCTTTATTGTGGTTTCTTTATTGTTTTTCAGACGAATTACCACTATTGCTATTAACGCCAGTGCAACAACTATGTAAATAATCTTTTTCTTCATGATTTTTAATTTTTTATTGTAATCAGGTTTCCGGTTACTCGTTTATACTCCAGTTCTGCTTTACGAAGATTTATTAACGCCACAATATAATTTTGCTGTGCTTCGCGAAGGGTATTGTCGGCCAAAAGCAAATCCGTTATACTGGCTATTCCCTGCTGATTTTGCAGTACCATGTTTTTATAAATCCTTACGGCGAGTTTTATTTGAGAATTGATGGTCACAATAGTCCTCCTGGCAAGTGAGTATTGACTCTCCGCATTAATTATGTCAAGTTTAGATTTTTCTGTAACCAGTTCCTTTTGGATATTGGTCTTCTCTATTTCTATTTTTTTCTGTGAAATTCTATGGTGTGTAATCATGCCATTAAATAGAGGTAAAGTAAGTTGAGCCCCTACATAGCCGATGGGATAGAAATTGAAAAAGCTGTTGGTTCCTGTAGTGCCAAAACCGGTAGTACCGTAAACTCCATAAGCGCTCAATGAGGGTAGTCTGGAATTTTTAAGACCTCTAAGTTCTGAAACGGAAAATTCTATTTTCTTATCAATCAACCGGATGTCAGTTGTAGCATGATATTTAAAATCTGGTTCAACAATCGGATTTTCGCTTAATTCTACTTCAATGGAATCTGAAATTGGTTTACCCATCAGAAATTTAAGAGCATTTACTACCTGCTGGTACTGGGAAGATATAGTAGTTTCCTGAGTCGTTAACTGCTCCAGTTGTAACCGAAGCCTGTCCACATCCGTTCCTTTTACAACCTGCTGTTTATAAAGTAATGTTGTGGTTTGTACCAGTTTCGTTGTATTTATAATATTACTATCCAAAAAAGCCATCTGATTCAGGAGAATCTGAGCATTATAGTAGGCATTCGTAACTTCAAGAATCACATCCTCTTCCGTTTTTATCTTTTGAAGTTTAGAAAGATCACTTGCGATGCCGGTGGTTTTAATTGCACCTAACGCTAAAGGATTGTACAGAGGTACAGTAAGTTGTAAGTTAGCATTCAGGCTTTGCGGTACTCCAAACTGAACTTCTTTGAATGTGCCTGCAGGACCACCAAAAACGGAAGCCGGCATTAATTGGTAAGGCAGATCTGTATAATAGCGATAATCGGCTATCCCATTCAATTTAGGAATAAGGTTGCCTCTTACCTCTTTTAACCTTTCGCCGGCAATATTCACATCATGTTGCGATAATCTGATGTTCCGGTTATATAGGAAAGCTGTATCGATGCACTGCTCCAGAGTATATGTTTGAGCCTTTGCTATACCACCCATTATCAGAATTATCCCAAGAATAAAGATTTTTAGCCTGGTGTCTTTTTTTTGCATTTTCATAAGTACTATCATTAAGATGCTTGTTTTTAATTTTCTGTTTTGTATAAGTTTGTGACCGCTCACTAACTTATACGGTAAAATTTTTTTATTCTTTCATCTATTTATGTTTATGTATGTTTTTTTCAGAATGGTTTATTGTGAAATATGCCAGCATAGAAAAAATAAGTGTCAGCGTAATTCTAAAAACCATTGCGCCAATAGTTTTAGTCTCATAATTTACCCCCGCATTAATTTGAATAATCAATCCGATAAATGCAATTATGAGTAATAATAATGACGTGGTCATAAGAAAAGTAGTCCATTTTTTTGTTTTTATAAAGCCATAAGCAGCAATCAGATATAAGATACTGGAAATAAAATTTGTCCATACCACCAGCAAAACGTAATTTCCCTGTTTGGCTCTGACGCCGAACAGATCAAAAATTATGGAGCCGCTAAGAAACAGGGTAATTAAACCAAAAGCAGCTAAAAATATAGCTGCATAATTAGTTATTTTAAGTTTCATGCTTTTGATTTTATCAATGTTAAAACTGAATGTACCATATTGTTACCTGCTCTTGAAATATCAAATTGAAAGTCTGCTATTCGCCATTTAAACATTTGCAGCTTAAAAGTCCCAATCACAATGTGCATCATTTCATCTGTGGTTATGGCATTGGTAAACATCCCCTTTTGCTGTCCTTCCATAATAACCGGCATCAGATGTTTTATTATTACATTCATTAATTTTAGTAAGTTCTGATTGATCCGCTGACTTTCCTCCATAAGTCCGTCTGAAAAGACAGCAACAACAAAGTGAGGATTCTTAACAAAAAAGTTAATAAGATTTGGGAAAATTGATTTAAACTTCGCTTCCGGATTGTCGTCAGGATTAATCCACGTTACAAGATGATCATCCATAGTTTCTGATAAATATTCCAGCATAGCTATGATGATTTCCTCTTTGCTTGTAAAATGTCTGTAAATGGCACTCTCGGAAAAATGCATTTCTTTCGCCAGGTTTTTTATTGTTAATCCACTGACACCTGAGGCTGTTAATATTCTACCAGCAGCTTCAATAATTTCTAACTGACGAGGGGTAATTTCCATTTTGATTATTAATGTTACAGCCTGGTATTAAAGGACTTTGGTTGAACTTAATGGTCGTGGTGCTTTTACAACCAATATCCTGGCTATATGATCAGAATTATTACTAATAGAATGAACTATATCAGCAGGACTTTCAATAAGTGCATAGGCTTCGCATACTTCATTTTCACTACCGATATGAACTGTCGGACGACCTTCCACAACAAAAAAGAAAACATCAACAGGTGTTTTATGTGGCTTCAGACCTTCGCCCGGCTTTAAAGAAATAAGCATTACCTGTGCTGATTCTTTGTTATACATCTCTCTTACATCAACCTTGTGTGGCGTTTCTTTAACTGCCTGTTCCAGAAATTTTGTGATTTTCATAATATTTAATTTTAAAAGTAAGTGAATATTCGCTCACAAAGATACAACCTATTTTTATATTCGCAAATTTTTTTTAGCTTTTTTTAAAAAAATTGACTCCCTCAATATGAAATCGAATTACATCACCCCAAAATCCCCCATTGGGCACTTTGAGTTTTGTCATGCAATTAAAGCAGATTAAACATGTAGTCTGAACTATTTTATAAAATACGTGTTGTAACATATAAAGTTTATACAAATAATATATGAGTAGTTCAATACCTGTTACAATTGAGATGTATTACACACTTACATGCCCAAATTGTAAAGCACTAAACCGGATGCTTGATGAAGTATTACCGTCCTTTGGAGCCAAATTCCAATTTAAAAAATCAATGGCAAATTCACCCATTAAACAATGAAAATTGAAGATGAAATAAAAGGAAGATTCCGGAATGATTATCACAAAGGATTAATCAATTTGTCATACACGGTTAAGCAATTGAGTTATAATTTCCTGCAATCACTCAGGAAATATGAATTGACTGAGCCCCAGTACAATATTTTGAAAGTTCTGCACAGTTTTCATGCCGAAGGTCCCTCTTCGATAGGTTTTTTAAAAGAGCGTATGCTTGACAAAAATTCCGATGTCAGCCGGATCGTAGACAAACTCTACGAGAAAGGTTATATTGACCGCAAGGAAAGCAAGGAGGACCGTCGCCAAAAAGATGTTGAAATTACAGATAAGGGTATACAACTATTATCCGGTATGTATGATTGTGAAAATACAGCTGACACCTTATTAAATAAACTCACTTTAGAAGAAGTTATCGAATTGAATCGACTATTGAACAAAATTCGGGATTAGCAAATCAGGCAATATGTTATATAGTTATTTTAAATAAAAACAAAAATGAATAAAACAATAGTATTAGATAAAAGGCCAATAGGTAAGCCACAACTAACAGATTTTAAATTCGTTGATGGAGATATGCCGGTAATTGGAAACAATGAACTACTATTAAAAACAGTGTTTGTATCGGTCGATCCTTATTTAAGAGGGAGAATGGCTGAATCAAAATCATACATTGCTTCTTTTCAATTGCATGAACCGGTCAAATCGGGTATAGTTGCACAAGTTACAGACTCAAATCTACCCGGTTTTGAAAAAGGTGATTATGTATCCGGCATGCTGGACTGGAAAAAATACCAGGTATCCGATGGAAAAGGTTTATTAAAGGTCGATCCTTCCAAAGCTCCGTTATCGGCATATCTGGGAGTATTAGGCATGACAGGATTAACTGCTTACCTTGGACTTACAGAGATAGGAAAACCTAAAAAGGGCGAGACTCTTGTTGTGTCGGGAGCAGCCGGTGCTGTAGGAAGTACAGTTGGACAAATTGGAAAGATTTTTGGCTGTCGGGTTATCGGTATTGCCGGTTCAGATGAGAAAGTAGAAATGTTAAGATCAAAATTAGGTTTTGATGATGCTATTAATTATAATACAACTGATAAAATGAGCGATTCTATTGCAACATTATGCCCCAATGGTGTCGATATTTATTTTGACAATGTCGGAGGCAGTATTACCGATGGTGTACTGGCAAATATTAATAAATTTGCACGGCTAGTCATTTGTGGATCTATTTCTGTTTACAATAACACTTCAGTCCCCATGGGACCGCGTGTAGAATCTACTTTAGTAAAGAACAGTGCATTGATGCAGGGATTCATTGTTGGAAATTATGCAGCTATGTTCCCTCAAGCCATCCTTCAGCTGGGCAACTGGATAAAAGAAAGAAAACTAACCTATACTGAAACGATTGTGGAAGGATTCGAGCAGATTCCACAAGCTTTTATCGACCTTTTTGAAGGAAAAAATAATGGTAAGATGATTGTAAAAATATAAATAAAAAAAAATTAAATAAGATGAACAATTTTGAATTCAAAAACCCCACAAAAATTATTTTCGGAAAAGATACAATAGCTAACCTCGCGAATGAGATTCCGGCTAATGCTAAAGTACTCATGCTGTACGGAGGTGGAAGTATTAAAACAAACGGTGTTTACGACCAGGTAACAAAAGCTCTGTCGGCATTTGAAGTAGTTGAATTTGGCGGAATTCCAGCCAATCCCGAATATGACGTTTTGATCAGAGCATTGGAAGTGATTAAATCACAAAAGATAACCTTTATGCTCGCTGTAGGCGGTGGTTCGGTTATTGATGGAACGAAATTCTTATCGGCGGCTGCCGAATTTGAAGGTGATACTTCCTGGGACCTGCTTACTTACGGTAAACCTTCTTTAAAAGGAATACCTTTTGGAACAGTACTGACATTACCTGCTACCGGATCGGAAATGAATTCCGGATATGTGATCACCCGCAAGGAAACCAAAGAAAAATTAGCTTCCGGTGGACCTGCTCTTTACCCTAAATTTTCCATTCTCGATCCGCAAGTGATAAGTTCTTTACCTCAGAAACAAATTGCAAACGGTTTGGTCGATGCATACACTCATGTGTTGGAACAATATATGACTTATCCGGTGAATGGCTTGTTACAGGATCGTTTTGCTGAAAGTATTCTTCAAACCCTTGTAGAAGTGGCTCCTGTGATTTTAAAAGATCCAACGGACTATGATGCAGCATCCAGTTTTATGTGGTGTTGTACGTTGGCGTTGAACGGATTAATCGCACAGGGCGTACCGGGCGATTGGGCGATTCACATGATGGGACACGAACTGACAGCATTATTTGGAATCGACCATGCACGCACACTGGCTATTATTACTCCAAGTCACTATCGCTATAATTTCGATACAAAAAAAGAGAAGCTGGCACAATATGCGGAACGGGTATGGAATGTGACTAACGGAACTATCGAAGAAAAAGCCAAAGCAGGGATTGATAAAACGGAAGCATTTTTCAACTCAGTAGGCATAAAAACAAAACTGTCGGAATACACCACGGATTATAAAGGAACCGCTGAGACAATCTCCAAACGGTTTACCGACCGTGGTTGGATGGGATTGGGAGAACGCCGAAAAGTTGCTCCTGATGATGTTGCCAAAATTGTAGAAATGAGTTATTAAACAATTTTCTTATCCCTTGTGTACTTGATGCTGCAATTTTTTCGGACAAAGCAGGAGTAGAAAAATAGGAAAAATGGAAAATTATCACCAGAAACGGCTGCCATAGACGAAGGCATTCGATATCAATATACTGGATATCATTCCTTACGAAGCTGAAGGTTTTTATGTTATAATAATCAGTGTGTTATACTTGCATACTTATGAAATTTTTTCTAAATTTATACAGTTTAAAAGTTAATGGTTTTTAGCCTATTTTATTTATAAAAATACCAAGCAGAACAAGATGAAATACGATGACTTTCTGGTGAGCTCCCTTGGAAAAGGTGGTGTGGTTTCCCCACTCAAACATACCCAGAGTGTAGATAAACCAGTTTATAGGTTTGTAGATGAGGATGAACGGGTTTTATACGATGTCTCTCTTAGTAATTTCCTGAAATGCAAGGAAACGGGTAATCCTCCTGTATCATTTGAGAAAGCCGGTCCAAGAGGAAATATCTACTTTGAGCCCGCAAAGACAAAAGTTGGAATAGTTACCTGCGGAGGTTTATGTCCGGGTTTAAATAATGTCATTCGCAGTCTTGTAAATCAACTTAATTACCGGTATGGGATTAGCCGAATACTTGGCTTCCAATATGGATATGAAGGGCTGAATTCTGAATATAATCATCCTGTAATAGAACTTACACCTGCAATGGTGAATTATTTGCATCTGAGTGGAGGTACATTTCTGGGATCTTCAAGGGGTGAGCAGGACGTTCCAAAGATGGTTGACACTCTCGAGATCTTGAACGTAAATGTTCTGTTTTGTATCGGCGGTGATGGAACACTGAGGGGCGCCCATGCAATTCATAAGGAAATGGAAAAAAGGAAGTTGAAAATCTCCGTAGCCGGCATTCCTAAAACTATTGATAATGATATTGATCTTATCCAAAAATCCTTTGGTTTTGAGACTGCTTTTTCCATTGCAAATGATATTATCAGGAACGCACATAATGAAGCTTATGGTGCTTATAATGGGATTGCTTTAGTCAAATTGATGGGCCGTGACTCGGGATTTATAGCTGCCAGTGCTGCACTGTCAATTCAGGAAGTTAATTTTGTTCTTATCCCGGAAATTACTTTTGATCTTTATGGAGCAAGTGGTTTTCTTAATGTCCTTAAAAAGCGTCTTGAGGAAAGACATCATGCGGTGATTGTGGTAGCTGAAGGGGCAGGTCAGGATTTTTTCGATTGCTCCGAAGACGTTAAGGACCCTTCAGGAAACGTTAAACATAAAGATATTGGCATATATCTTAAAGATAAAATCTCTGAGGAATTTAAGAATCAAGGTTTTCGACACTCAATTAAATATATCGATCCAAGCTATATTATCAGGAGCGCTCCTGCTAATCCCAATGATAGTAAGTTCTGTAGCCTCCTGGCGCAGAACGCAGTACATGCAGCCCTTGCGGGTAAAACTGATTTTGCCGTAGGTTACTGGAATGATCTTTTCACATTGATGCCAATTGAGATGGTAGTTGCAAAACGTAAAAAAATAGATGTAGAAGGTGAGTTATGGTGGAACGTTCTTGAGGCAACCGGACAACCCATTAGTATGAAAAATTTCTGATATTATAAAGTCTCTTACAAATTTGCTTTGTTTTCGGATCCTTCTTCAACGTTTTTCCTTTTGTTCCATATCACTAACTGATATTCGCGCCATAAATAAGAAAATGGATAAACAAGGAAATGTATAAACCGTGTATAAGGGATCATGCCTATAAGAACAAAGGCAGAAATAATATGAATTTTCACCATAAGAGGAAGTGCAATGATAGCAGTGGCATCAGGCTTGAAAGCAAATATTGATCGCATGTAAGGTGTCAGTACAAGAGCAAACCACGATGATCCCCATCTGAAGAACAGAGCAGTATATAAACCAGTTAGAATCTGGACCGACAGTATAAAGAAAACAAATATATCCATTTTGGATGTTACCAGACGAATCCTTTTTACCTGCAGCCGCCTCAATATTAAAACTGTAAGACCAGTAACGGTAATAATCCCAAAGGTTAATGCAGAAATTTCAAGAATATATAATCGTATTGGCTTTTCATTCCATGCCAATACTGACGATGGAATTGAAAAAGCTATAAGATGACCGAAAAATAATGTTATTATCCCCCAGTGGAAAGGCCTGCTTCCAAAGAATAATAGTTTATTTTCCAGTAGCTGACTCGACAGTGAGGATACCTGGAATCCATGAAACCGATACCTGTATATACTTCCCGCAAGCAATGAGATTATAGCCACGTAAGGCAGCAAAATAAAAAAGAAAATACCGTTCATTTCTTTTCTGTATTAATTTTATATTTTACACTCCCCCGGTTCATACTTTTCATTTAGTGAGCCTTCGGCATGATCAGTTTTTCTCCGGGTGTTAAAAGTGAATTTTTCAAAAGCAGAAACAGGAAAATCTGTTTCCATTATTATTACCAGGATTTCCATTAATCCTTTATATAAGTTGTTCGCATCCCTGAATTTTAAGATCATTTCATGTATTGCTGGTATTAACAGCGAATAAATAAGTTCCTCTGCAAGATCAGCGTCAATAATTTTAGGCAGGAGGGTCAGTATATTTGGCAAATGGTCAGGTAATTCGCTTCCGCAATCATTGTCTGCCTTTAATTGTTCTTTTTTAATATTTACCAGGAATATTCCCCGTTTATAATCCTCACCATATAAAACATATCCGATATCCAGAAAACACAATGCCTGAACATCAAATGTACTTATATAGTATTCCTGTTGAAAGGATAGCGGTTTTTCATTTATGTGAGCTATAAACAGGTCCAGCCCGGGGATAAGCGAAGCATCGTATAAAGAAATTATATCTCTCCATTTTTCTGAACAAGCTTTCAGATCATTCGAAGGATATCTGAACATTTCAGCCAGTAACTTATAATGAGTTAGATTCTTCATATTAAAGCCCTCGTTCCGGTTTATCTCTAAATCCGAAGCCCGCGTTCTCTTTTCGTGTTGCGGTTTTTTCAATAAGTTCTATTGCTTCTTCTCTGTGAGCAGGAGGAATAACAAATCTATCGCGGAAATTTACAAGGGATGTCATTCTGAAAATTGCATCAGCTGTTTCGGTTGATAAATCAGACTCCTTTAGAAACTCATTTGCTTCTTTCTGAGTTATATCTCCTACTGTAACAAATCTTCTGTGTGTTCTGACAGCCATCATTTTTTTCAGGATACGCTTTATTATATCGGTATCACCTGCGCTGAAAAGGTTAGCAAGATACTTCATTGGAAGCCTTGAATCACCTATATCATTCCAGAGCGAGCTGCTGGTAGTATTATAGATATTGTTTTCCATACTTGCCATAGCGGGAAGCAGGGGCAAAGCATAGAACAGGCTTGGGAGGGTCCGGTATTCCGGATGAAGAGGCAGGGCCAATCCCCATTCCTTAACAAACTTCCATACAGGCGATTCTCTGGCAGCATCCATCGTGGAATCAGGGATACCTGCCTTTTTTGCATAACTGATTATTTCCGGATCGTTTGGATCAAGATAGAGATCTAATTGATCTTTAATCAGGTCTTTATCCAGAGATGAGGCAACTTTTTCAATCCGGTCAGCATCATAAAGCATAACTCCAAGATACCTTATGCGCCCTACGCATGAATGCATACATGCCGGAGCCTGACCTGTTTCTACGCGTGGATAGCAAAGTATACATTTCTCCGATTTACCCGTGTTCCAGTTAAAATAAACTTTTTTATAAGGGCATGCTGTAACGCATAATCTCCAGGCTCTGCATTTTTTTTGGTTTATAAGTACTATACCATCTTCTCCCCTTTTGTAAATAGCCCCTGACGGGCAAGCGGCAACACAAGCCGGATTAATGCAATGATTACAAATCCTGGGAAGGTAAAACATAACCATCCTTTCCAGTTGAAACAGTGATTCCTTTTCGGCCGGACTCAAATCTTTGAGGTTTATATCGTTCCTGGCATAAAGGGGAGAACCGCCCAGATCGTCATCCCAGTTTGGACCCGATTTGGGGGTTATCTTATCTCCTGTTATAAGGGATATTGCTTCTGCAGTTGGTTGATCATCACCTGCCGGCGCATCAAGGAGCTTCTCATACTGATATGTCCAGGGCTCATAATAATTATCCAGGGCAGGCAGATTTGGATTTTGAAAAAGCACACTCAATCCTCTTATTTTACCAGCGCCTCTCAGTTTTATTGATTCCCCCCTTTTTTCCCAACCTCCCTTGTACATATCCTGATCTTCCCATTTGCCCGGATACCCTGTTCCCGGCTTAGTTTCGACATTGTTCCACCACATGTATTCAGCACCTTTCCTGTCGGTCCATACATTTTTGCATGCAATGGAACAAGTATGGCAACCTATGCATTTATCAAGGTGAAAAACCATGGCGATTTGAGATCTGATGTCCATTTTGTGTGTTGTTAAGAAATTTAAAAAGTAACGTTATCTAATTTCCTGATAAGTGCAAATGTATCCCTGTTCACACCTACCGGTCCCCAGTAATTCATTCCGAAAGTAAACTGTCCGTATCCGCCAACCAGCAGGTTTGGCTTAAGATGCACCCTGGTAAGGCTATTATGACTGCCTGCCCTTTTATTGCCATTGCGTTGCGATTTTGGCACTGAATAAGTACGTTCGGGTGCATGGTAAATGATGCATATTCCTGAAGGTATTCGCGAGCTTACACATGCGCGGGTGCAATAATTGCCGTTATCATTAAATACCTCCACCCAATCATTGTCACTTATTTCAAGCTCCTCAGCATCTTTTTCGCTCAGCCAGCAGGGCTCCATGCCTCTCGACAGGGTGAGCATCCGCAATGTGTCGCCATATGTAGAGTGAATATGCCATTTCCCATGAGGAGTAAGCACATTGAGCAGCCGGGCTTTTCCTTCTGCGACTGATTTACGCAATTCGCCATAGAGCTCAGGTCTTGGAGATGGCTTATATGTAGGAAGATGCTCCCCGAACTGAATATAACCTTCATGGTCGAAATAAAAATGCTGACGTCCGGTGAGAGTCCGCCATGGTATCAGGTGTTCAATATTTAATGTGAAGGCTGAATAAGCTCTGCCGTTTGTCATCAGACCCGACCACAAAGGAGAATTCAGAAGTCTGCGGGGCTGTGCCTGCAGGTCATCAAAATTGATAGTTATATCATTGTTCACCGGATTTATCGTGCTAAGTTTGACTCCTGTAGTTTTTTCAAGATCAGAGTAAGCCCTACCACTTAAAGTACCGTTGGTAACCGATGAAAGGAGAAGTACTGCATTTATAGCTTCTATATCCTCTTTAATGGAGGGATATACTTCATCCCCAATCTGGTTTATATGATTTTTATCCTGTACTAAAGTGTCATAAAAATCTTCGCATGGGAATGAAATGTTATGGGCACCGAGTTTGCTCCGGGCGTTATTTCCCAGACTGATATATTTTTCATACAACAGGGTATAGTCTCTTTCAACGGTAATAATATTATGCATTGATTTACCGGGAACAGGTTTGCATTCACCAGTGAACCAATCTTTGATAGATGGCTGTGAGATTTCTCCTTTTGTGTCGTGATTAATTGGCATATTCACAATATCGAGAACTGGTTCTGGAAAGTGCTTTTTAGCAATTTCACTCGTTGCTCTTGCAATTTCCCGAAATATTACCCAGTCGCTTTTTGATTCCCATACTGGAGGAATTGCTGGTGCAAGCGGATGTATAAATGAATGCATATCGGTGCTGTTCAGATCAGCCTTTTCATACCACGATGCTGCCGGAAGAACAATATCGGAATAAAGCGCCGATGTATCCATCCTGAAGTTCAGATCAACAACAAGATCCATCTTTCCTTCAGGAGCGTTTTCCTTCCATTCGATTTCTTTTACAAATTCCTTTGCCACCTCGTCGGCTATTTCAAAATGATGAGTCCCGAGGTAGTGTTTCAGGAAATATTCATGTCCTTTTGCGCTGGATAACAAAGCGTTACCTCTCCAGATGAACCATACCCGTGGAAAATTCACCTCTTCATCAGGATTTGTTACGGAATATTTTAATTCACCTTTCTTCAACTGGTCAATCACATATTCCTGAATGGCTTTTTCATCCGTGGCGCCGGCTTCTCTGGCCTCAGTAGTAATATCAAAATTGCTTTTGTCATACTGCGGGTAAAATGGCATCCATCCGTTTCTCACTGATTTTACAATCAGGTCGGCTGAATGCTGGGAAGAAAAATCATTCTTTGGCACTGTATTATAATCAGCCTGGTTGCCGTCGTATCGCCACTGGTCGGAATGTATATAATGCCATATTGGTGATTGCTGAAACCTGGCCGGGATATTCCAGTCTTTTCCCGACATGATTGATCCCCATGAATCAAAAGGTGCAAGTTTTTCCTGGCCTACATAGTGATTCATCCCACCTCCATTTTTTCCAATGCAGCCCGTAAGCATCAAAGCCATAGTAGCTGCGCGGTAAATTAAATTGCTATGATACCAATGATTCACTCCTGCGCCTATTATTATCATACACTTACCCTGGGTTACCTCTGCAGTACGGCACCATTCCCCGGCAAACTGAATTACAGTGGCTGAGCTGATGCCGGTATAGATCTCCTGCCATGCAGGAGTATAAGCTGAACCGGCATCATCATAAGAAGAAGGATAGTCACCGCCAAGGCCTCTGTCAACGCCATACTGCCCCATGATCAGGTCATAAATAGTTGTAAAGGCTACTTTTCCTGCTTTTGTTTGTACATATTTTACCGGGACTCCGCGTTTTGACTTAATATCGCGGGCAAAATCAGTAAACTCAACCTGCAGCGTTTTATCATTCCTGTCAATAAGAGAAAGAACAGGGTTATATACTGAACCTGTTTCCGGATCTGTATATTTCAGGTTCCAGTCTCCTTTCTTTTCCTGCCACCTGTGGCCGGAACTACCTGAAGGACAAATAAAATCGCCTGTATTCTCATCAAGATTCAAAAATTTCCAGTCCCCATTCTCAATGTCTGAATACTTCTCAAGCACGTTAGCCCTTAATAATCTGCCTGGCACATATCGGCCGTCTTCTGTTGTTATCTCAACCAGATAAGGCGCATCAGTATATTTTTTTGTGTATTCAATAAAATATGGTATCTGTTTATCCACATGAGTCTCTTTTAAGATCACATGTGTTACTGCCATCCAGAATGCACCATCCTGTCCGGCATGGAGCGGTACCCATTGATCGGCATATTTTGAAACCATACTGAAATCAGGTGAAAAAACCACTGTTTTTGTACCATTGTGACGGGCTTCGGAAAAGAAATGGACATCGGGGGTGCGTGTCATACCCAGGTTTGCTCCCATTACCGCAATGAATTTGGCATTATACCAGTCAGCGCTTTCTGCGACATCGGTCTGTTCACCCCATATTTCAGGAAATGAACTCGGCAGGTCGCAGTACCAGTCATAGAAGCTAAGGTGTACTCCTCCAAACAATTGCAGGAATCTTGAACCTGCGGCAAAACTAATCATTGACATGGCGGGAATTGGAGAAAACCCAACCACCCTGTCAGGTCCATATTTTTTTGCAGTGTAAATATTTGCGGCTCCAATCAGTTCCAGAGCCTCCTCCCACGTGCTTCTTCTGAATCCGCCCTTGCCCCTTGCCTTCTGGTACTGTCTCCTTTTTTCAGGGTCATTTTGAATGTTTTGCCACGCCAAAAGAGCGTCGCCTGTCTTTTCCTTTTCTTCATTAAACAAATCAAGCAGGGCGCCCCTTATCATTGGATATTTAACCCTTACAGGACTATACAAATACCAGGAGAAAGAAATTCCCCTCTGGCATCCTCTTGGCTCATAAGGAGGAAGTGAACTCTCCAGCAATGGATAGTCGAGCGCTTGCAGTTCCCATACAACAATTCCCTCCTTGACATGAATATTCCAGCTACATCCTCCTGTGCAATTTACTCCATGAGTACTCCGTACTACTTTGTCATATTGCCAGCGGTTACGATAAAACTCTTCCCACTGTCTGGTTTCCGGTGAGATCATATCTTTAATCCAACTCATGATTCTTGTTTTTAAATCAGTTTATCAATATATTTAAATATGGTGGAGACTTATGTTATGAAACAAAATTTAGGTAATCTTTCTCCTGTCATAAAAAATATAAATATGTATTAGTACCATTATTGCACAAACGAAACCGAAACTGAAAAAGATCATACCGGATGAATCCGGGATTTTATTGTAATATTTTTGCTCTCCTGATGACTTAAGAAGTGAGATCACAGCCTGAATTTCATCCTCTTTGAGATCATGGTTAGTCATAGCTGTTTTCATGGCAGGAAAGGGTGGATTTTTGATAATGGCAGATATACCAGCCGGTCCCAGTTTAATATAGGCGCCGGTCAGATCCAGAGCCAGTCTTCCTCCTCCAATAAAAGACTGATCCTTAATATTATGACAGGAGATACAAGGCGCTGCACCATTGGCAAACCGGGAAAATCCATAAAAAAGAGCTCTGCCTTCTGGCACATGTTCCCGGCTATATTTAATTGCAAGGCTATCATTTGGAGCTGCAGATTGCGTTGCTTTTGCTGCCAGACTGTCATTTGGGATAGCTGGTTTTACAGCAACAGATGATACGCTCTGGTCCGTAGCTTTAATATAGTTAATTACACCAAGTATTTGTTCATCGGTATACCGGTTATCAGGCATTGGAATTTTGTTATATTCCTCATAGATCGCAACTGCAGCAGTGTCTCCTGATTTAATAAATTGCTGTGAAGAACGAATGAACTTTATCAGCCATTCATTATTCCTGGTCTCGTAAATCCTGCTTAAATCGGGTCCTACCAACCTTCCTTTGTTTATGGTATGGCATGCAGAACATACAGATTTAAATATTTCTTCACCACTGTTTTGAGCCTTCAGGCTGGTGCCAAGGCTTAACATAATAAGTAAAACTATAAAAAATAATGATTTTTTCATCCTTAAAAAATTATTTTTTAATGGTCGGATGGAGCTCGCATGTTGATTTTGTTCATGCAAGTTTGCGTTTTGTTTTAAACATGCTCGGTTCATAAAGAAATATGAATTAGGGGTGCCTTCATATTAATTACGAAACTACAATTTTCTAGTTAATAATATAAGATTTAATAATATTTATACGAATTAAAATATTAAGACTCTTTCTTTTTTACATTGCTGCGTTAAGATAGAACCTGTTTCTGGTTTTGCTTAAATAAATAGGCAATTATTCCCAGGTTAAGTATTCCCAGGATAACAAACACAAAAAATCCATATGCATATCCGATCTTGCCAAAAGCACCCGCAACAGAGCCCATTATCGGAGGGATTACAAATCCCCCAAATGCACCTAATCCTCCAATCCAGCCTGCTGCGCCACCAATGGCTTTTGGTACATAATCAGGAACAAGTTTAAAAACGGCTGCATTATTCAATCCCATGCCGATTGCAAGCAGGATAACAAAAAAGAATCCAAGTAACACAGATTGAGTGAAAGACAGCATTATTGATGCAATTAAAATCACTGAAAAGGAAATAAGACTCACTTTTTCGCCTCCGGCTTTATCCGCAAGTTTTCCACCATAGACCCTTGTTGCGGAAGCGGTAAGTGAAAAAATGGCAGTAAAAACACCTGCTTTAGTCAGGGAGAAACCATAAAACTCACTCCAGTATATTGGAAACCAGGCTGTTAATCCGATAAAACCTCCGAATGTGGTAAAATACAAAGCAACAAGGGCCCATGTATTTTTGACTTTCGCTGAATTGATCAGACTATCTTTTACATTTCCTGCAGGGAATAGCTCCTGTCCCAATTCTTTGGCCTGCGCCTTGCTTTCCTGGTCATTTCTGCCTTGCCTTCTGAATTGAAAATAAAAGCTATTCTTACCGATGATGGCATATAGTATGGTTCCGAATAATAAAAAGAGAAACCATGCAAAATAGGCTGAAATAAAACCAAAACTTTGCAGGTAAAACGGAAGAATAAGCGAAAATAAACCTGGAGCCAGGTTTCCGAGTCCGGCATATGCGCCTAATGCCATACCTTGCTTTTTCTTTGGAAACCAGTAAGAAGTTTGTGCGATCCCCACCGAAAAGGTAGCAATACCGGCACCACTCAGGAATCCCAGAAAAAGTACCAGACCAAACAAACCATGCATCTTTTCGGGATAAGCTAAATTCAGGAGCATCGTAATGCCGCCTAATCCAATCAACGATAAAATCAAAAGTATAAGAAATGGCTTTCTGCCGCCGGTTGTATCGACCCAGGCGCCGAAAGGAATACGAAGCAGGGAACCCGATAATGCCGGTATAGCAACCAGAAGACCCATCATGGCAGGAGTTAAATCCATTGCTTCTTTAAACTTTATAGCAGTAGGGCCATAGAGTGAAACGGCCGCGAATCCAAAAAAGAATCCCAGTGTTGTACCAAGTAATCCACGGCCCGGAGTGCCTTTAACATCTGTCATAGTCATTGTAGGAGATTTAATAATAATGCTTAGAAGAGGAATTGTTATAAGGATCTGGTTCCTCCGGTTTTCCGTTCATATACATTTATTCTGTCTGTGCATAAAAGCTGAAAATCAATTTCCATTCAATAAACTAACAAATTGATGTCCATATTCAAAACTCTGCTTTAAAGCTTCATTGTCAGGGGCCCACGCGAACCGGAGAGGCTCCAGCAAGATTTCAAATCCCGATTCCTTCAATGTGTCTTCAATTACTTTTGTTGATACATCGTGCCAGCCATAACAACCAAAAGCAGCAGCTTTCTTATTCATAAATCTCAGCCCTTTAACCATTTCAAGCAATCCTGCAATTGATGACAAGAGGCCGTTGTTTACAGTCGGGGAACCAACCAGTATCGCTTTAGAACGGAAAATATCTGTCAACATGTCATTCTTATCATTTTTTGAGGCATTATACAATTTAACGGTTATGTTTTTATCAGTCTCATATATTCCTTTCACGATATTTTCTGCAATGGTGCGGGTCCCGTTGTACATGGTATCATAAATTACAGTTACCTGGTTTTCAGTGTAACTATCTGCCCATTCTTTATATTTATTAACGATCTGCAAAGGATCGTCTCTCCATATAATGCCATGGCTCGGACAAATCAGATCAACCGGAAGATTTAACTTTAAAATTTCATCAATCTTTTTTGTCACTATTTTGCTGAATGGTGTCAGGATGTTGGCATAATACTTTATAGCTTCTGCATTAAGTTCATATGAATCAACCAGATCGTTAAACAGCATTTCCGAACAAAAATGCTGGCCGAATGCGTCATTGCTGAAAAGAATATTTTCGCCGGTGAGATAACAAAACATAGTGTCGGGCCAGTGAAGCATTGGGGCCTGAATAAAGATCAAATCCTTCCCATTACCAACAGGAAGCTTATCTCCTGTTTTAACAGGCTTAAAATTCAATTCCTTGTGATACTGTCCTTTAATGGATTTAATACCATTTTCAGTACAGTAAACCGGAGTTTCCGGGATGACACTCATCAGGTCTATCAATGCGCCACTGTGGTCAGGTTCTGCGTGGTTGATAACTATATAATCAATAGATGATAACCCTACTTCATCCGCGAGGTTTTCGACAAACTCATTGGAGAATGGCTTGTAAACAGTATCGATCAATACCGTTTTCTCTTCTTTTATCAGGTAGGAATTATAGCTTGACCCACGGTTGGTAGAGTATTCGTAACCGTGAAAACTTCTCAATTCCCAATCGTTCTTTCCTACCCAGTAAACATTATTTTTAACTTTCTTTTTCATTTTCTTTATCATTTAAAATAGATCTGTTACTTTCCCGGTGCAAGAGCCTATCCACCCGAAATCGGCAGCCTTCATCTCACGGCTTAAAGGCTAAACCGAGCCAAAAGCTCCCATATAGTTTGCAGGGGCAGGTGACTTATATGTAATGCCATTTACAGTTATTCCCTCTGCAAAATGCCTCGTGAAGTCTGTTTTTCCTTTATTCAAAGCAGGTGAGCCGGTTTGAAGATGAAAATCCCAGAAGGAATTAAAATCAGCATTATACAAATCGGTGCTGAGTGGGTAATTTACAAATTTAGGATCGTTATCCCCGGCATTTTTCCCAATTATATCATTAATACCTGCTATTATTTCGATACTGGGCTGAAACTGATCCACAGCCTGCTGGGTATATCCATAATAAAATGTATTGTAAAATCCAGAACGGTTATCCTCCGGATTTCCTTTGTCTCTTTTAATGCCAAAACGATCATTGGCAATCATATTGTTATAGAGGTCCACACGAACACCTTTTTCTACCCAGATCGAGCCTCCTTTAATTGTAGGCCTGCGCCATCCTCCATTGATAATGGTATTATTATAACCGATCACATACAACTGGGGGGAACGTTCTCCTTCATTGGAAAGCTTCAGCCCACTGGTGTTAGGACTGTAGATCAGATTGAACGCCACATCTGCAATTACACCTGATTTGAGATTGATTGCATCATCTGCAGGGGCCCCTACTGCATATAAAATATTATTGGCGATAATTGTTTTTCCACCCTCAACATATAAGGCATCGTCATAGAAATTGCGAATAGTGCTGTTAACAACCACAAATTTGCCATTTACATTTCCGTAATATAAAGCAGGCAGGTGCTTGCCTGCTATAGCTTTATAAAGACCGGCTTTGACCGATGGGGATTCTTCTGTTGTAGCAGAGCCGCCATATTCCAGTATGGTATGCTGAAGCACCACCGCACCTGATGAGGGAGCGGATACCAATCCTCCCCACAAATTACCAAAAAGATGAGCTTCTGTTTTCCATGAATCAGGAACTGTAAACATTATGGGGTTTGCCTCTGTGCCAAGGCAATAAAGATCTCCTTTAATTATAATTTCGGTTTCTAATGTTGAGTCGTTCATAACGACCTTAACTCCTTCTTCAATGGTTAACGACTTTCCTCCCGGGATTTCCAGATGACCAGTGATAATATATGTTTTGCCTTTGGACCAGATTCCGGAAACCGGTCCGGAGATTCCATCCTTAGGATTTCCAGGATCATCATCCTGATCATTTTTGTTTTTATCACATCCTGTGACAAACAGAATAAATATCATCGAAAAAATAAGGAAAGGATTAAACTTCATGTTGAAAAGAATTGATGTTAAGTGTATAATTAATAGTTACTATTCATTAGGATGAAAGGAAGCAAAAATAATGATTGATTCCTGATAACAATATTTTTCCCGAATTAATATTTTTCATGATTTCCCCTTTTGTGAAGTGTCTGATTAAGAGACTTCGCTTTTCAAGGCATGTTGACTGGTGTGGATGAAGCCTTAGCAGTGGAATTAGCTTTAAAATTAAAGCGCAAACCCAGATAATAAGACCGCTGATAATAATTTTGCCGGATCAGTGTTTTACCTTTTAGCGATTGAGCGGGGACGTCCGCATTTTTTGAACTGGCATTATCAATATAAACAATCATGGGAGTATCAAGAAGATTATTTGCTTTGGCAAAAATACCCAGACCGTTTTTAAATCTTTTCTCTACAGAAGCATCCATTTGTATAAATGCTTTTTGCCACAGATCGTTTCCAACAAATTGGGAAACTGAGTTAATCCGATCTCCTGTATACTGAGAGGTCAATTGAGCATCCCATCCTCTTTTGTTGTCTTTATATAAAACAGATACGTTGCCTATATGCGCTGATTGACCGTATAAAGTACGCGTTTCATCAACAGTGATGGTTTTCAGATCTCCATTTGCATCCCTTATGCGTTTTGACTTGGAGGTGGTAATTCTGGAATGGGTATAGGTATAATTGGCTTTGATCCCGATCTTATTAAAGTACTTTATAAAATCCAATTCTCCTCCATAATTTACAGCATTTCCAAAGTTGCCGGGAGTGTAATAAATATCTTGTCCCCGAAGAGTGTCAGCTTTCAGAATGTATTCAATTGGATTTTGTATGTGTTTATAAAAGACACCCGCCATAAACTGCTCCGAAGGGCTGGGAAATGCTTCAAATCTTAAATCTAAATTATCTGCTACAGCATGCTTAAGATCGGGGTTTCCTCGTTCCACATAATCTTCGTTAACAATAGTATAAGGTACAATTTCAAAAAAGCCAGGCCGGTTTACAGAACGGAAATAAGAGCTGCGGAGATTAATTTTTGCACCGGGCATAAACTTCAGATGAACACCCGGCAACAGATCGGTATAAACCTGCTTTCCATTTGGCCGTCTTTCACCAATAGGGAAATCGAGCTTATATCCCTGGTTAGTACTTTCAATCCTCGCGCCAGCGATAACTTCCAATCTATTCCAGGAACTTTTTAATTGCAGGAATTCAGCTGCAGTTTTTTCAGAAGCTTCATAATTTAGTGAGGTGCCCACGCTACCCCTGGGATTTTCCACGATCCATTGTATCTGACTGTAATCATTAAAATCCACACCGTATTCATCATAAGGATCAACTGGACGAAAATAATATTCGTTATAAAAATTGTCTCTTCTTTTATCGCGATAAAGACCGCCCGCCTTCAATTCAACAGGTAATGATCCTACTGGCAGATAATAGCTTAGATTCATATATGCTGCCAGGTCACGATCTGTATTGTATTCCCAGCGTCTTGAAGAGTTTACTACAGTTGTCTTCCGAAGTTCAAAGTTATGTTGCTCACCGTTTAAAATAACCTTTGAATTATCCGGCACATCATTTTTGGCAATCGAATAAACAGCCGACCACTCAAGCTTAAGTTCAGGTGATAACTGATGATTACCCTGCAGCGTGCTGTTGAGAATATTCTGTCGGGTTTTTCTGGAGCGGGTTGAATATTGCAAAGCAGCATTTCCATTTACCGGATCATAACCTCCAAGAGTTAAAAAGGTAGTCTTCACATCGCGTACCTGAAAATCAGTTAAATTCATAAAGGAATTACTCCATTGTATTTTATTTCTGCTATTTAATCTGTAGTCAATTTTTGAATAGAGAGAGTATCGTAACTCCCGTTCGGAATACTTGCGATTCTGCATAGAGGTGAGGGTTGCCCCTCTTAATGTATCTACCACGGTCGACTCGAAAAACAAACTGTTGCTGCCACGGTAAGAATTCTGAATATTTACTGCCACCAGGGCGCCCAGCTTCTTATTAAAGAATCGGTTCCCGGCAGAAAACCCGGCAAGGAGGTCAGGTGACGGACTACCAGATTGATAAGTGACCGGCCCCTGAGAAAAATCTGTTGGACTTGCGTTGTATCCTTGTGAATGTATCTGATAAGGAGATGATCCGTTAATTTCTTTATACCCAAAACTCATAAAATCCCTGCCAAAAAAAATACCATTATATCCGGTTGCAATATTAGCGTTGATGCTCAGGGCCCGTGGTGCATCTTTCATAATCATGTTTACAGCTCCACCAATAGCATCTCCTTCCATATCAGGGGTAAGCGTTTTAAACACCTCCAGTCTTTCCAATACTTCAGATGGGAAAATATCGAGAGGAACATATCGGTTATATCTGTCGGGGCTGGGGATCTTTACGCCATTGATAGTTGTGTAATTATACCGTTTATCCATTCCCCGCAATATCGCATATTGTCTGTTTCCGGCATTATCCTGTTCAAGAGAAACTCCGGATACCCTTTTTACAATACTGGCTACCGTAAGATCAGGAGATATTTCAATTGCCTGGGAAGATATGATGGTCATTATTTGAGGTGCATTTTGTTCAAAGCTACGGGCAGCTCTTTCTGTAGAGCCATCCCTATTAGCGCTTATGATAACCTCCTTAAGGTAAAAATCATCATCCTGCTCCATCCTGACTTCTATTTTCAGGACTTCGTCCTCAGATATTCTGATTGTTTGTTTATATGGTTTAAGCGATATGTAGCTAGTAACAATTGTATAGCCACCAGAGGGGACATTTTCTATCATAAAAGAACCGTTCAATCCTGAAACAGCATATAGATTTGTTTTTTCCAACCGAATAATTGCATTTACCAGAGGAGTTCCTGTTTCCTGATCATAAACATATCCTTTAATAGTACCTGAAAAAGATTCTTTTGTACTGAGTAAAAAAATGAATATCAAAACTAAGATTTTGATCAGACGTGAAAGCATGGATTTTTTCTCATAACATAACATTAATATTAGTGCCCGACAAAATTAGCAAAAAGAGAGAAGCTCCCAAAAAAGCTCGTTGATATGCATTTCTTTTCTTCCGCCAGGACACTAGGCAAGAAGTCGCACCAAGAGATAGCTATTATTTTGTTTATCATATCATTAATCTTAGAAATAAGTTGCAATAGGTTTTTCAAAGGAACAATTTTGATTTTTTCGTGTTAAAAAAGGAGAGGTATATATTCTGGTTCCTCCAAATACAATAAAAATAAAGTAAAATGTTAGAAAATAAAGTAGCAATAATAACAGGAGGAAGCGAAGGGATAGGTTTTGGTATAGCTTCCGCTTTGGCATCTAAAGGCGCTCATGTTTACTTAGTGGCAAGAACATTGGAAAAATTGAAGAAAGCAAAGGAGAAAATAGTGCAACAAGGAGGTAAAGCAGATATCCGGTCAGCTGATATCACAAATATTGCTACTATAAAAAAAGTGGTTGAAGATATCTACAAGGATAATGGCCACATTGACATATTTGTTAATAATGCCGGTACCTGGGAAGGTCAGTCATTAGATACACCTTTTGCAGATATTTGGAAACTTATTGAGCTTGATATGAAAGCGCCTTATGAAATAACACATTATTTAGCAGGTAGGTTCAAGGATGAGAAAAAGAATAACTTAAGGATATTAACTGTAGCTTCTCAGTCTGCACTTGTAGTTATGGACTCTGGTCTTGGCTATGGTACAGCGAAGATGGGACTTGTTGCAGGGTTATTCCATATCGAAAAAGAGCTACAAAAAGAAGGTGTTGAAAATATTAAACTTTATAGATTATACCCACACACTGTTGCCACAGATAAAATGATCGATGCAATGAAAACTTATGGGATAATGGATGCGGTAAAAGTAGAATCTGTGGTGGACACCGCCATTGATTTGCTTTTGGACCTAACACCTACAAGAGACGTCAGAATCGGATATTATCCTGGAAGAGGAATTGTAAGAATATTTTCCAATAATTACATTCTTTTCAGTTTTTCTGAAGCCATAAGCAGGAATTAATATTCTTTCATCTTCAGTAATAACCAAATATGAGTTCCATGTATTTACCAAATGTGGTTCAACACCCCACGACATAATTGATACGACACCTTCATGTTTTAACACTTCATGAAATTTATCGCTAAGCTTTGATTTTTCAGACATGATTATGTTACTAATATTGAATTTTAATCTAAACTACTATGGTTGCCAATAACCCCGCCAAAATAATAAAATGAAGGATATTCCCCAAAGGGTTCCTCAGAATTCTTAACCGGATTATGCTTCAATTTCGTATCTTTGACGTAGGGATTGCCGAAAGCGATATGCTATTATTAAGGTTTATAATATTTCTGATAATTAAACATTTCACAGAGTAAAAACAAAAATAAAGAGGATTTATAGATATGGCAAAGCTCATAAACTCATAAGCACACTGTGTGTTATGGAATCTTGATATTCACGATGATAAATATAAGAAGGTATATTTACTTTCATCATTTCAATTTTATCTTTCTCCGCCCTTTCAAATAAAACTGCATCCGTTCCAATGAGAGCTTCACTGAATCCATTTAATGAAATTAAACAATGCCTTTCAACAAAAAAGGTTCCACCTATTACACAATCTTTGAGGTGTATCTTTTTTGAATAATCAAATCTGTCGGGTACATACTGGTCACCTATTATCTTTACTCCGCCATATAAAAATTTTACCTCAGGGTTTTTCAGCAAAATACGTTTTCTGGATTTAAGATGGTCCGGATCATACTCGTCATCGGAATCCAGAAAAGAGACAAATTTGCCATTTGATGAATATATTCCCTTATTTTTTGATTCCACTTCGCCACCATGCGTTTTCCTAATATATCTTATTTTAGGGTTATTGCTGATATATTGTAAAATCTGATCATGGGTATTGTCCGTGCTTTCATCATCTATGATAATTGCTTCCCAATCTTCTTCGGTTTGAGAAACCAGGGAATTTATTGCTCTTTTTATAAGATGTGCTCTATTATAAGTTGTGATTATAATTGAAAAGAACGGTTGAGGAGCACTTATTTTTATTTTCTTCATAGTAAATTTTTTCATTGGCGTTCACCTCTCGTGTAACAGCACATCTTTGTCTTATACGTGCCCGGAACAGTGCGGAAGCTAATGGCCAAACGGTTCCATCCGTTTAAATTTTTCGAGCTCGAGCATAGCTTTCAAGGCATTGGGAGCAACTTCTGCATAATTTAATCGCACTCTCATAGTATAATATTTTAAAAATTTCTTCTCCTTTTATTATTGCTTTGCGGATGTTTTACTGAGGATTGCCTTAATCTTATCGAATTGCTTGTTGAACTTATCTACTCCTTCATCTTCCAGTTGTTGTGTTATCGCGTCGATATTGATTCCCAATTCTGGCAATACATTCATTACCCATTCCGCATGTTCAAGGTCTGATTCGAGTCTCGCTTTCGGATTTCCATGATCGCGATAAGCATCCATTGTATCGGGAGGAATTGTATTAATTGTATTTTTCCCTATAAGCTCTTCAACATATTTAATATCGCTGTACTCAGGGTTTTTAGTGCTGGTGCTTGCCCAAAGCAATTTTTGCGCCCGTGCGCCATTGCCAGCTAATTTTCTGAATCGTTCACTTCCAAATATTTCCTTGGTAACGAGGCAGGCCAAAAAGCAATGTTATGTTTATATTGATGCCCTCACTGGTAAGTTGCTGAATGGCTGGTAACCCCTCCATTGTGGCAGGAACTTTAATAAAGACATTTGGTCGATTCAGGGCAGTCCATAACCTTCGGGCTTCCTCAATCGTGCCTTTGGTATCATGTGCAAGGTGCGGATCAACCTCCATACTTACATAACCATCATCACCGTTAGTTCTGTCATATATAAGCCTGAACTCATCGGCAGCCATCTGTAAATCCTTCAAACAGAGAGCTTCATAGATAGACTTTGCGTCTTTTCCATCAGTAAGCATGGTTGTTATATCATGTTCGTAATCATGACTTTCAGCTATAGCCTTTTCAAAAATTGAAGGATTAGAAGTGAGTCCGCTTACTCCATCAACCTCAATCAAACGACGGAGTTTACCGCTTGTGATAAGGTTACGGTTAATAAAATCCAACCAGACAGACTGGCCTGACTTTTCAAGTTGGATCAGTGTATTCTCTTTCATAATATTCCTTTCATTATTTAATAAGATCCATGTAATTTTTCCTGTTTACAGATTTATATCGATCTTTTTGCTCACTAATCATTAAACAGTAAATGATTTATTTTGTTTACCAGGCAATACCATAAAGTTATGGAGGAACAGGTCAATAATAATCGACATCAAACAAACGTACCTATTATTTTCTAGTCAGGATTTTATTAAAGAGCTACTATTAAACCTTTTAAGTATTCACGTGTTTCCTTATTAGTTGGTCGCCAGACCAGGCAACGCGGAGGAGTGTAGAAGTTCAGGTTGTAAATGATTAATTAAATTATTAAAACAGAAAGGATCAGGATGTCACAATCGCCGGAAAATATCTCAACCCAACAACTTGCAGGTCTGCTGGGGAAATCAGCCATAAAAATTATAGATGTACGTCCTGTAGAGTCATATAATGGCTGGATTCTTCATAATGAACAACGCAGAGGCCATATTCAAGGAGCCAGAAGTCTGACCTCAAAATGGCTGAATTACCTGGATTGGATAGAAATTGTAAGACATAAAAATATTTTGCCAGATGATAAAATTGTAATCTATGGTTATACATCTGAAGATGCAGATAAGGTTGCCGCAAGATTTCTAAGATCAGGGTATTTAAATGTTTTGGTTTACAACAATTTTATTGAGGAATGGACCAGTAACCCAAACCTGCCTATGGAGTATCTTGTAAACTTCAGACACCTTGTTTCTGCAGAATGGGTAAAAGAGCTGATATCAGGAAATAAACCAGCTGAATATGATAATGACAAATATATTGTAGTGCACTCCCACTATCGCAATCGCGATGCTTACCTGACTGGTCATATCCCTGGTGCCATCGACATGGATACTCTTGCTCTTGAAGCACCTGAGACCTGGAACCGGCGTTCACCAAAGGAATTAAAATCTGCTCTCGAACAGCACGGTATTTCATCAGAAACCACTGTTATTTTATATGGTAAATACATGTTCCCAAATAATACTGATGAGTTTCCAGGTAGTGCTGCAGGTGACATTGGCGCTATACGTAACGCATTTATTATGATGTATGCTGGGGTAAAAGATGTTCGCGTTCTGAATGGTGGTTTTCAGTCGTGGCAGGATGCCGGGTTTGAAGTAAGATTGGATGATGTGCCAAAACAGCCAATTGGTGAATTTGGTGTAACCATTCCGGCTCTGCCGCAACTTATGGTTGATACGCCTGAAGCAAAACAGATACTTGCCTCCGCCAATGCCGAGCTTGTTTGTGTAAGAAGCTGGGATGAATATATTGGCCAGGTCAGCGGCTATAATTACATTAAGCCTAAGGGGCGAATTCCGGGAGCAGTATTTGCTGATTGTGGCAGCGATGCCTACCACATGGAAAATTACCGGAATGTTGATCAGACTACACGTGAGTATCAGGAAATAGCTGAGAACTGGATTAAAAATGACATTACTCCCGACAAGCATCTGGCATTTTATTGCGGAACAGGCTGGCGCGGTAGTGAGGCCTGGTTCAATGCATGGCTTATGGGATGGCCAAAGGTTTCAGTTTATGATGGCGGGTGGTACGAATGGAGCGCCAATCCTGATAATCCTTATGAAACAGGGATCCCTGAGATAGCAAAATGAATTTTTTTATATACAATTTGTGAATAATGTTATGGAAAAACAGACTCTTCTTTCTGAACTGGCAAATGATACTTTACGTGGGCTTACTTCAAAACCAAAATATCTTTTGTCAAAATATTTTTACGATGATGCCGGAAGCATAATATTCCAGGATATAATGAAGATGCCGGAGTATTACTTAACTGATTGTGAGTATGAGATATTCGATTCCCAGAAAAAACAGATTATTGACGAATTCATTAAGGATAGCACTCATTTCGATCTTATAGAGCTGGGGTCAGGAGATGGATTGAAAACAAAAGTTCTGTTGAATGGATTGATCGGCAGATCTATAAACATCAACTATATTCCAATCGATATAAGCCGTAAAGCCAATATCGATCTGGAGAAAAGTCTTGCACTTGAAATACCAGCACTGAAAGTAAAAGCTCAGACCGACGATTTTTTCAGAGTACTGAAAAGGATGAACGGCCATTCCGGACTGAGAAAAGTGATCCTCTTTCTGGGTTCAAACATAGGCAATTTTACAGATGATGAGATCAACTTATTTCTGGAACATCTTTCAGGATTTGCACATTCGGGTGACAGGATAATGATAGGTTTCGATCTGAAAAAATCGCCTGAGGTAATAATTCAGGCATATAATGATCCCCATGGTCATACCCGCAGGTTTAACCTGAACCATCTGAAACGTCTGAACAGGGAACTTGGCGCTGATTTTAATCTGGATAATTTTGAACAGCATACAGAATATAACCCTCATACCGGAGAAGTTAAAAGCTTTTTGGTTTCAAGGGAGAACCAGAAGGTGCATATTGAAGCACTCGAAGAAGTTATTCACTTTTACAAATGGGAGGCAGTGTTCATGGAGCTATCCAGGAAATTCGACTTTGAGACGATTGAGAAGTATGCCGCCACTTTTGGATTTTGTGTTGCAAAACATTTCACAGATAAAAAGGGTTGGTTTACTGATTCATTATGGATTAGAAAATGAATGTGCGGAAGTTTTTTTGTCCTTACAATCCAAACTTTCTGAACAGATAGTATTTTGGAAAATCAATACAGACTGTAAAAAGAGCCGAGAATCCAAAAACAATGAGAACAATTAACATGTTTAATGGAGGTACAAGGATTCCGGATATTGTTACAAGCGCAAACCCGATAATGGCTACTGTGCTTGAGACAAGCAATCCTTTACCAGGAAACGATGACCAGAAATGCCCCCGCTCCCTAACGATCAATACTCTCAATTGACTGTTGAATATGAGACTCAGCATTACCAGTGTGGTTAGTTCATTAAATTGTAAATGAAAATAATTTTTACATATCAGTATTACAATCACGTCTTCCAATACATAGGATAGTGCCGGAATAAGAGATGCCAGAATGTTATTCTTAACGTTCCATTTATTCGGATTACTAGTATGCTTTACATTGTCGGTTGCCAGTGATATGGTTACAAAATCATTTGCAAATACTAACAATGACACCCCAAGAAGAGAAAGTAACATGTTATGCAACCAGAAGAAACCTATGGTGAGTAAAACCACAAATTCTATAACCTTAGCAACTTTATTGATAACCCACGTTAGCATTCGCTGATATGTTTGTCTGCTAATTGTTACTGCATTGATTATTACACCTAAACCCGTTTCGGTTAACACTACACTAGCAGCCGCCTTTGCTACATCGGTTGCATTGCTCACAGCGATACCCATCTCCGCTTGCTTCAGGGCAGGTGCATCATTAACTCCATCTCCGGTCATTCCTACAATATATCCTCCGGATTGCAATAGTTTTACAATCTTATACTTGTCTTCAGGATAGATCTCGGCAAACCCATCACATTCATGAACCATCTTTAACTGTTTATCTGCGCTTAAACCTTTTAGATCAGCCATACGAATAATGTTACTGCCAATGCTAACATCATTAGAAATATTTTTTGCTATTTCGATGCTATCCCCGGTAAGCATCAAGGGCTTTATTCCCAGCTTCCTTATCTGATCTATCATGCTTTTTGAATCCGTCCTTGACGGATCTGCCAGAAACAGCAATCCAGCAAGTTTAAGATTATTTAAATCATCTCCCTTTGAACTGGCAACTGCGATCGTTCTGTAACCTTTTCTGGAAAAACCATCTATGGTATTATTGACATCAGCTATAGTCTCTCCAGCAATATCACGACAAAGGGACATAATCACCTGTGAAGCGCCTTTAACAGCTCTGAAGCTATTACCACCTGCTTCAATAATTGCCTCGGTTCTCTTTGTGGATGGATCAAATGGAGTATACAAGATCTGTTTGTACTCATCAAAACTTACTTTTGATTTTTTAGCATACTCAATAACTGCTAGATCAATCAGATCCATTCCTTCTTCCCGGGATGCAAGTGCAGCTATTCTCAGAACATCTTCTTTCTTGTTTCCCAAAAGTGGAATGCTATCAATAACTGATAACTTGTTCTGGGTTATGGTGCCTGTCTTGTCGAAGCAAATAATATCTATTGAGGCAGCATCTTCCACCGAATCAAGTCTGGTTACTAATGCCCCTTTTTTGGCAAGCTCCTTTGCACCCACAGATTGAACAATGGTAAGTACAGCTGGAAGAGCAACAGGTATCGCACCCAGAAGAAAAATAACTACGAAGGTCAATATTATTAAAACATTCAAATGCATTAGTAAGGCAGATACTGAAATTAGAATGGATGCGGCAATAGCCAGATACATCATATATTTTACTATAGCCATCATCACTTCCTCTTGATGGGACTTCGGTTTTGCCGTTTTGACCAGTTCCGCTGTTTTGCCGAAGTACGTATTTGTGCCAGTGTTAACAACTACACCTATAGCTTCTCCGCGCCTCACAATGGAGCCAGAGTAAATGATATCAGATTGATGTATCCCAACAGGCATAGATTCTCCGGTGAGGGCTGATTGATCAACCGAAAGCTCACCGGATACAACCTTAGCATCCGCCGGGATTATATCTCCAGCTTTTACAGAAATAATGTCTCCGGTCACAATTGCTTTTGCATCTTCCTCCGACCATTTCTTATTCCGCAAAACCCTTGACCTGATTGCCAATGAATTCTTTAACAGGCTAATTACTTTTTGTGAACCGATTGAATGTATTTGTCCTATAATGGCGTTTGTCGTTAGCAGTGCAAAGATTATTATTGCTTCGAGGTAGTGTCTTAAAGCGAAGGATAGAACCATAGCAAGTTCAAGCAACCAGGGCATAGTACCCCAGTAGCGCATAAGAAATTCAAATAAGTGATTTTGTTTACTCTTTGTTATCTCGTTATAGCCAAATTTCTCCAGACGTTCTTTCACTTCAGAATCAGAAAGTCCGTCGGCAGTAGTCCCCATCAATTTATATGTCTCGTCTAAGGAGATATTTTTATACTCCGATGTTATTCCTATTATTAGATCCATATAAATACGAAGATACTGGTTTCAATTATGAGCTATAATTTGCCAACCGCTTGTTCTTTTAAGAACGAGCCAGTTGTACAAGCACGGCTTTCAAACCTCTGACCTCCTCGGATTATTCAACTTAATTGTTCCACCAGGTAGTTTTGAATTCCCATTTGTTTAATCTGATCGAGTTGGGCTTCGATCCAATCAATATGTTGTTCCTCTTCTGTGAGATTTGCTTCCATGAGTTCCCTCGTCCCGTTGTCGTTGACTTCCGTGGCCATACGGATGCTGAGGTTATATAAGTTTACTGCTTCAATTTCTGCAGCCAGGTCATTCTTTAGTTGATCTTCAACTTTTGCTCCAATTTTAATTTTATTCAGGATGGATACCACAGGCCGACCTTCCAGAAAGAGAATTCTGGCAATGAGTTTCTCAGCATGCTTCATCTCCTGGATTGCACGTTTTTCAACAGTACTATGGAGACGTTCGTATCCCCAGTTAGTGCACATCTCCGAATGAACAATGTATTGGTTTATTGCGGTAAGTTCATCAGCTAAAAGAATGTTAAGCTGATCGATTATTTTTGCGTTGCCTTTCATAATTAAGAATATTTAGTGTTTATACGATCAAGGTCACCTCGAAAAACTATTTTTTTACGCCGTTGTTTGAAACAAATATACTATTTGATTCTCAAAAAAACCAATTTTAACCTGCTTACGGTATGTGCGGCTAGGCTTTGTTCATTTAATATTTTTTATTTCTAACGCGCTTATCTTCCCCAAACGCCTTTTATGTCTTTCTGCACCCGAAAATATTGCATCTAAAAAAGCAGACACCAGTTCCTCCGCAGCTGCATAAGCCGTTACTCTTCCACCAAGGCAGATAATATTCATATTATCGTCTTCTACGCCCTGGTGAGCAGAAAAATGATCATTGATGAGCGCAGCTCTTATGCCTGCAATTTTATTTACGGCCACTGCAGCTCCTACTCCACTGCCACAGACAGCAATACCGCGTTCCACTTCATTTGCTGAAACTGCCATGGCAAGTGGTATTACAAAATCGGGATAATCATCACTGTTGTCTAAAACAAAAGCTCCAAAATCCTTTATTTCGTATCCTTTCTCCTTAAGAAAAATAGATAAATGATTTTTAAGTTCAAATCCTCCGTGGTCGCAAGCCATGCCTATTTTCATTTCATCTCCTTTTATTGTTTAATTCATCTGGTTTAATACAATTGTGTTCACTTTCAGATTTCAGGAAACATATATAAGTAATTTCTATACTTGAGTTTTCTTCTTCTTCCACAAAACCGATCCTCCTCTTATGCCATCTTTATTATCATCAATACTTATATTCTTGTCAAGTTTAAAAGTCAATAATCGGGCATTACCCCCACTGAGGTAAAGGTGGTCGTAATTAAAAACTGTTTTCAAAATACCAATTACTTTCTTCATTCTTTTATTCCATTTCTTTTTCCCTATTTTTAATAGGGCAGATTCTCCTACATAATCATTATAACTTTTAGTCGCAGTGACAGGGTGCAGGGATAATTCAATATGCGGCATCAAAACACCATCCTCTAGAATAGCCGAACCAAAACCTGTGCCTAATGTGATAACCATTTCTACTCCTTTTCCTCTTGACAAACCCAGGCCCTGAAGGTCTGCGTCATTTACTAATATTGAAGGTTTACCTAATACCCTTTCAAGTTGCTTGCACAAGTCATAATTTTTCCATGATGAATTTCCAAGTTTTGGCGCAGTCTTTACAATTCCATTTTTAACATATCCTGGAAAACCGGCAGTGATTTTATCATATTTCGGAAAGCGTTTCGCAATATCTTCTATTACAGCCATCACTTTTTCAGGGGAAGGAGGTTGCGGCGTCTTTTCAATTTCATATTCTTTCAGAAATTTCCCGTCAACATTCAATATTGTAGCTTTTATATGTGTGCCACCAATATCAATAGCAAGGATCTTTTCATTTTTCTTTGTCATGCTGTACTTTTTAATTCACGAGCTTTTTAAACATATTGATCAAACCATTAGATACCTCAGATGATATCCTGTACGAGTATTTTATGTTCGTATATTGCGATCAATTTTTAATTTGAATACATATCCAGCTTCAGAATTCCATCTCACATGCGGTGTCCGTAGCATTGGAACATTAAGTTGCATAACTCAAACTACCATCTACAATTCTGGCGGGTTGCGTATAAGGATGTTCATCTGTTTTTTCAACGCCCATAATATGCATCACCTTCCAGCCTTCTGCTTTTAAATAATCAGAAATCATGGAGCGGTGGCAGCGCCACCAAACTGCTTCGGAACACATAAAGGCAGTACGTTGCTTCACAGCAATTTGTTCCAGTTCCATTATCCCTTCCCGGAAAGTTTCCGTTTCCATAAAATCGGCATAGCCTCGGAAAGCAGGATGCCGCCAGGAAGTATTTTTGGAATCAGGATGAACTTTTCTTCTGCCGCCAAGCTTTTTTATGTGTGTATATCGAATGCCGGCCTGAGGTAATGATACTTCCAGCGCTTCTTTGTTAAAATGAGGAACCTTTCGCGAGCCCGGAAAACTCCTGACATCGGCCACGACTTCAATCTGAAAGGATTCCAGCATTGCTATAAATCGTTGCAGACTATGAATGGAATGGCCAATAGTCCAAATATTCTGATGTTGCTGTTTTACCTGCATCATTACTCCATTTCGTCCAGAGCAATTACCGAATGTGCGAGTGCGCCTCCCGAACGCATTTCAGTAGCAACCCATATTGCTTCCATAATCTCTTCATGGCTTGCCCCTTTTTTAATAGCCATCCTGGTATGCGAGCGGATACAATAAGGGCATTGTGTAACGTGTGCCACTGCCACGGCAATCAGTTGTTTTGTTTTTTCAGGCAGCGCTCCTTCTTTGAAAGCCGTTTTGCTAAAATTATTCCACGCTTCCATAACCTCAGGAGCTAAAGCCGTTCTTTTGTCGGCAAGTTCTTTACTTGCTTTTGGAAATACATCCCCGCTTTTCATGACAATAAATGGATTTTACTTAACCAAATGCGCTTCGGCCGTTATTTTAGCTGTTCCGCCTGCATATAATCGCGATACCGGGCATTTTTCTTTTGTAGTAACCGCCAGTTGTTTCAGTTTGCTTTCATCCAGGCCCTGACATTTTACCTTACAATCCAGTTTAATTTCGCTAATGTGAGGACCGGAATCATCCTGGTCAATTGTAACGTCGGCTTTTGTATCAATACTTTCAGGGTTGAGTCCTTCTCCGGTGAGCAGGAGCGATAGATACATAGAATAGCATCCGGCATGCGCTGCCCCGATGAGTTCTTCAGGAGTGGTATCACCGCCATTTTCAAACCGTGAGGCAAAGGTATAGGCGCCTTCGTAACCGGTAAATTTCATGGTTCCCCGTCCATCTTTAATCTTTCCTTTCCATTGTGCTTGTGCTTTTGATGTTCTCATGTCATTTCTTTTAAACTATTAATACTATAATTATTTGTCTTAATTGATAATAATACCTATCAACAGGCTAATTACAACTTTTATAAAAAGACAACAAAGTCTTTTTATAAAAGTTCAATTTCCCCACACTCAAAAATATTTGACGCTAATAAATTTTCAGTTGTTTTTTAAGAACTGCCGCTACACGTATTACAAAATTACTCCATTGCAACAGCATCCCAGACCAGCCATATGAAGAGCTGCTGAAAGGGAATAAAAGGTTTATCTTGAATCCTTCTCTTTACGTTTTTGCTAAGCTTTCTTTATTCGTATTTGATGATCTCAACAGGGCAACTTTCAGCAGCTTCTTTGATACCTGCCTCAGAAGCATTATAGTCTGCGCCATCGATTACTTTAGCTTCATCTTCCACTTTAAATACTTCAGGGCATATTTCTTCACACAGCCCGCAAGCTGTACACCCTTCTTCAATCCATACTTTTTTAATAGCCATATCATTTAGATTTAATTAGATTTCAATAATTTTCTGTTTCTTATATTAATTACACATTCATTTTATTCTGTATCGGTTAAACAAAATTTAACAATCTCTTTTATATGAATCACGGTTGTATTTAAAACCGGAATTCCGGCATATTCCGTTTCTTTTAGAATTAAAGGAAATTCCGTGCAGCCAAGTATAATAGAATCGATATTTTTCTCTCTAACCATTTTTTCGATTATACCGATTAACGATTGTCTTGTTTCTTCTTTAAATATTCCAAGCTCAATCTCGCTAAACAATTTAAAATTAATCAGCTCTTTGTCCTCCTTATCCGGCATAACCACTTCAATGCCATGTATTTTAAACACATCAGGGAAAAAATCTGCACCCATAGTAAATCCAGTACCAAATAAACCCGGACGCTTCAGCCTTCTTTTAATTGTTTCATTGCAAGTTGCCTCAACGATACTGATAAGCGGAATTCCGGACATTTTTTTTAGCTGGTCAAACACCATATGGGGAGTATTGGCGCTTAAAACGGCAAATTCTGCTCCTGCATGTTTTAATGCCTCTATCTTCTCTGATAGATAGGAGCTAACCATATCGTATTTTTTTGCCTTTACCAGGCTCAGGAATTCTGACATATTCACGCTGTAAATAATAATCTCAGGATAATTCAGATCTCCATTCCCATTCTTAAAAGCATTGATTAATTCTTTGTAGTAATCAATGGTTGCCTCCGGCCCCAAGCCTCCTATAATTCCAATTTTCTTCATCCTGGTTGTAATTATAATCTTGTCAATATAGCTTGGTGTTCATTTATCCTTTTTGCAAGCGATTGTATGGTTTGTTTTGTAACCATTTTAAAAAAACTCTCCCTCACAGGTGAGTAGTCATCATGCAGGGGACAAGGATTTTCAGCATCACACTTTTTTAAGCCAAACCCACATCTGGAAAAAAACTGATCCCCTTCAGTAACGCGGATTATCTCATATAAAGTAAGCGGAACTTCTGAACTTTCAAAAAAGAAACCACCACCTCTTCCTCTCATAGAAGAAACTAATCCTGCCCGGGTTACGATCTGTAAAACCTTAGCTGTAAATTGTTCGGGCGAATCAATTTTCTTTGAAATTTCTTTAAACCCCGGCCTTTCCCCATTCTGGTTCTGAATATATACATAAACCATTGCCCTTATAGCATATTCTGATGTCTTTCCAATCATAATATTAATCTATGTTCATTCTTTTTCAAGTTCAATTTGATAGTTCCTGTAAAAACAGGTTATTGATTCATAACAAATATTTTTAAAATTGATTTACAAATATACAATAAAATCTTTATAAAAAGACACTAATGTCTTTTTATAAAGATTTTATCACATTTGCAGAAATGTTATATTAAATGAACCCCAAACTCCCGATTTCTGATGGGTTTGCAGTGTTAATCATCATCACCCGCTGAGGCCCTGAGGAATGCAGCTCTTTTTGGCGCCGGCACAGAACTATTGATCCCTTTAATCCCTTTCCAGAGGACTTCATTAAATTCATCATCCGGTGCAGCATCTTCCTTCAGAAAATTAAATGTTTCACTTTTTTGGGATAATTTGTTTACATGGTGGTTTATCTCATTGAGGTCAACACTTACAGGTAAATGAGTGAAGACAGAATAATCGGGTGTAGATGTAAAACTACGCCATAAGGGAGCAGAGGCAGCATCATATTGAGTCATTGGCGGAAGACCTAAGATCAACTCTATCGTTCTTAGTATCGCAGTAGTAGAGTAAGGTGTATGATCTATATAATTTCGCTTTACATAAGGGCCAATGATATAGGCAGGACTGCGGTGAGCATCAACATGATCGGGTCCGTTCTGTGCATCATCTTCAAGAATAAAGACCACACTTTCTTTCCATACAGGGCTTTTACTTAAATGATCCAGAAACATTCCCACTGCAAGATCATTATCCGCTGCCATTGCAAAAGGTGAAGGTTTTCCAACTCTCATACCCTGAGTATGATCATTAGGAAATCGGATGGTGCATAACTGAGGTAGTGCATTGATATTTACCAATGAATCAAAGTCACTTTCCCACTGGGTAAAACGAACGGTATCTCTTAAATCGAGATCCCAACCGGAAAAATATTTACAATAGTGATCCTTTAAAATGGGAATATTAGGCTTGAAATCATCTAAAAATTCACCATAACTCCGGAAGCTGACACCAAGACGTTTACAGTTGTTCCAAAGATAGCCATCCTTATTATTAGCAATTTCGCGATGTCCTTCGCCGTCATAGTTACCCCCTCTGCCTCCATAACTTGTGGGCCAGGTCTTTTCCAGATAATCGGTAGCATAAGCTCCCATTGTCCATTCATGTCCGTCTGCACTTACTTCTGAATTCACATAAAAATTATCGAGCAATACGAAATCTTCTGCTATTTTATGATGGTTAGGCGTTATGTTTTTCCCAAACAAAACAAGGCTTGTATCACCATTGCCTCCCTTCATATCACCAAGTACCTGATCGTAGGTACGGTTTTCCTGTATTACATAAAATAAATGTTTTATAGGAGAAACTTCTTTAGCTGAACGTGGGATAGGATTACCTTCCATTCCTTCAGAAGTCTTCTCCTTTTCTTTAGTGTATGGAGTATTGCTATAAACCTCTTTGGTATAAAGATTCAATTGGTCTATATCAGGTACATTAAAAAGGTTACCTTACCAGCTTTTTGCGCTGATAAGGAAAAGCATATCAGTAGAAACAGGGAAACCAGATAGAAAAGGATTTTTTTCATAATTTAAAACAATTAAAAACTTATTTTATTAGTGATGATATATCAAGACCATTAGTTTAATATTTATTTTATAAAGTCTATTCTGCATTATCTCAAACCCCTCTATCTGCACACCTGGAATCAGAGGAGTTCATTTTCATCACCCGATTCTACAGAACTTGCAAACCGTTTAATACAAATCCGTTTCCTTGGAATAAGATTATTTCTTCAGCTTCAGCAATTTTACAAATTTATTAAAAAATGAAGTGTTTTCATCAATCCCTGCAAATTCTCCGGCTCCAGGTCCATAAGCGAAAACCGGAACCATAAGTCCAGTATGGCCGGTAGTTGAAAAACGGCCAGTTATTTTACCTGATTGTATATCCCCACCTACAAGGGTTAACCCACCTGTTTCATGATCAGCAGTTACCACAACCAGAGTATTACCGTCTCTGGCAGCAAATTCAAGAGCTTTCCCAATTGCACGGTCGAAGTCAAGCATTTCTTCTACTGTATAAGGTAAATCGTTTTCATGTCCGCCGCCATCGATTTCCGAGCCTTCTACCATCAGGAAAAATCCTTTTTTTGAATTATCGAGTATATCGAGGGCAACCTCTGTTGTGACGGCCAGCTGATCTCCGCGTTTGCTGACTCTGTTTTCAGTGAGAAATCCGGCCAGCTTTCCGCTTTTTACCTTAACAAGTTCTGTGATTGTATCACAAACCTGATAACCCTTGCTGGTTAATTCGGAAATCAGATTGCGGCCATCTTTGCGGTTGTTAAAGAATTTTTTGCCTCCTCCTACAAAGACATCGGGACCCGCTTCGGCAAATTCTACAGCTATTTCAGACATCATGCTCCTTTCCGGCACATGGGCTACAAAAGCAGCAGGTGTTGCATCAAGAATGTTTGTGGTCACAACAATTCCGGTTGCAAGGCCATTTGCTGCAGCAATTTCAAGCACTGAGGGAACCGGTTTTCCCTCACTGTCGACACCAATAGCGGAATTATTCGCTTTGTGGCCCGTGGCAATAGCAGTTCCGCCTGCCCCCGAATCAGTAACATAACGGTTAGCAGAAGAGGTTCTGGAGAAACCAACGTTTCTGAGATTATTCAGGTACAGGTTCCCGCGGTTGGCTGTCATTCCGGCATAAACCTGTGCCACACCCATTCCGTCGCCAATCATCAGGATCACATTCTTTGGCTTCTTACGACTGAACTTTTGACGGAAAGTGGGAACATCATAATATGAGAGGTTTTGATAAGAAGACTCCGTGGCTTGAGTTTTT
>JBBRSO010000009.1:0-46302 GCA_038245405.1 Bacteroidales bacterium | reverse complement strand
TTGTTTTTCAGGAGGGAATAGGAAATAGTTCATGAACTGGGCAATTGAAAGGACACTGCCATCGCTGATTGTGACTTTTTCGGCTATGTTTTTAACAGCATCAATTACAGTCATATCATTATCAAATTCGATGCCCTGCTGTCTGTAATAGCCGAAAACAATAGTTTCGCCGCGTTCAACTGTTCCTTTATCAGGAAGTACAAGACCGCTTATAATATTCAATAATGTTGTCTTGCCAGTACCATTTCTCCCAATAAGTCCGGCCTTTTCAAACCGGTTGAACATATACGTGAAGTCCGATAAGAGCACTTTGTCACCATAAGATTTACTGACATTCTTTAATTCAAGTATTTTACTGCCCATCCTTGAGATATTCACATTGATGTTGATGCTTTTCTCTTCAGTTCGGCCGGCTGCCTTGTCTTTCAGATCATAAAACGATTCTATCCTCGATTTCGCTTTGTGCCGTCTTGCCTTTGGCATTCTCCTCATCCAGTCGAGTTCGGTTTTCAGCAGGTTCCTCGCTTTTTCTGTATTCATCCTGGCTGAATATTCTCTACTTTGCTTTTTCTCGAGAAAATATTCATAATTGCCTTCATACCGGTAAAGTTCATTGTCACTTAATTCAAGGATAACATTACAAACACGGTCGAGAAAATATCTGTCGTGTGTTACCATCAAAATTGTCTTATTTGATTTTATAAGATATTCCTCAAGCCACTCAATCATGTCGAGATCGAGGTGGTTAGTGGGTTCGTCGAGGATTAACAGATCAGCATCTTCCACAAGAATTTTTGCGAGGGCGACTCTTTTTTTTTGTCCGCCCGACAGAGTTCCAATTAAGGCATTGAGATCAGTCAGCTTAAGTTTAAAAAGGATCTGTTTGACGGCAACTTCATAATCCCATGCCTTATGATCATCCATCTTCTGGATCATATGCTGCATCATTTCTGGTGTCCCGGCCAAAAGACATTCCTCATATTCCCTGATTACCGTAACAAGTTCACTTTCTGTACTGAACAGTTCATCAATGATCTTATTCGACTCAAGTAATACGGGTGACTGTTCGAGGTATGCAATATGAAGGCCACGTTTGATGCTCAGAGAGCCCATGTCGGGGTTTTCCTTCCCTGCAAGAATATCAAGAAGTGATGATTTTCCAGCGCCATTTACCGCAATAAGAGCAACTTTATCATCCTTATTTATATTTAAACTGAGATTGTCAAAAAGAAGATTGTCTCCTATCCGTCTCGCTATACTATCTGCCTGCAGGTAACTAACCATAATAAATTTCAATATTGTGCAAAGATAAAAAGTGTTATCTTACCCGCACTATTATTTTCACTTCTATGACCATCGGGGAAAAATATAAGGTAACGATCGCATATTTTCAACTAGCTTATCCGGAGGCCAAGACGGAGCTTGTATATGAAAATCCTTTCGAACTTATAGTAGCAGTTATCCTTTCGGCCCAATGTACCGATAAGAGGGTTAATATTATAACACCACCTCTGATGCAGAAATATCCTGATCCCGGATCAATGGCTAAAGCTGAGCCAGAGAATATATTTGAATTTATTAAATCCTGCTCTTATCCTAATAATAAAGCCAAACACCTTTCCGCAATGTCGCGGAAACTTGTTTCAGATTTTCAGGGAAATGTGCCTTCAGAAATTGAGCAGCTGATGAGTCTTCCGGGCGTCGGGAGAAAAAGCGCAAATGTTATAGCATCTGTAGTATACAAAAAACCAGTTATTGCCGTTGATACTCATGTATTCAGAGTTGCAAACAGGATAGGTCTGACAAAAAATGCAAAAACTCCTTTGAGTGTTGAATTACAGTTGATGAAGCATATTCCTGTTGAGTTTTTGAGAGAAGCTCATCATTGGCTTATACTTCATGGCCGATATGTATGTAAGGCAAGAAAGCCAATGTGTAACAAATGCGGATTGACGCAAGTGTGCAATTATTACAGGAAGAGGAAGGGAAGTTAAACAAGCAGGAATAATTAGTATTAGAAAGTAATAAATTGAAAGAGGCAGAAATAAAGTAGTGCGAAGGGCAAATATGTTAATTCAATATTTACTATTTTTAAATTTAATATGAATACGCCGGTTGATGGATTATAAAGAGAGTTACATAGAGCTGTTGGAGACTAATAAACGACTGGAACAAGAACTTGAAATGATCCGGTCGAGGTCAGAGGAGAAAACCGGAATCGTGAACCAGGAAATCATTGCCTTTGAGAAATTTGCTGATCTGCTCCCTGAAATGGTTTATGAACTTGATCTTACAGGGAAGGTCTTATATGCAAATAAACAGGGCCTAAGTTATTTCGGATATTCAAAAGAACAACTGGCAAAGGGGATATATATAGAGGACATATTTCCTGAGAGTTATAAGGCGATGATCCAGAATCTTAAATCTCTTCAATCACCTGACCAAATATCCAGCAATGAATACATCGGCAGAAAAGTAGATGGGACGCTTATACCTATTGTTACTCATTCATTTGCCATTTTCTTTAAAGACAGGATAATCGGATATCGCGGTGTTGTGACTGATATCAGTAAGCAAAAAGAGTATGAGAACCAGATTATAAGAGAAAAGGCCTTTCTTGAACATCTATACAATTCTACGCCTGTTGCCATAGTAATCACAAGCCCTTCGGGTCATGTTTCAATGATCAACCGGGAATTCACTAACCTTTTCGGATTCACTCTGGAAGAGGCTGTAAATAAGAGCATCAACGATCTGGTGGTTCCTGATAACTATAAAGAGGAAGCGCAAAGGGTTGATCATCTTGTTACTGTTAATCAAAAGGAAGTCAGACAAACAATAAGAAAAGACAAACATGGAAATGCGATTTATGTTACTCTTGTTGCAACAGCTATCGTTATAAATAATGAAATTGTTGCAAGTCTGGGCATATATCGTGATATATCGGCTGAAAGAAAAAATCTACTCTTACAGGAAATTCTGTTCAACATTTCAACTGCTGCTCTCAGGCAATATGACGTAAAGGAAATTTATCCGATCATAGTACAGGAACTCAGTAAGATATGGGATACAAACAATTTCTTTATTGCATTATACGACAAGAAATCTGAAACGCTTTCATTACCGTTCTTCGCTGATGAAAAGGATAACTTCTACGAGATCCCTACAAAAAAGACTATTACAGGCTGGGTTATAAACAACAATAAATCGGTGCTTCTGAAGGAAAAAGATCTTAAGAATCTTGAAGATTCGGGAGATATTGATCTGGTTGGAACCCCATGTAAAGTGTGGATGGGTGTTCCTCTGAAAGTAGAGAATGACACAATTGGTGTAATGTGTTTGCAGGATTATAATGACGAGGGCAAATTTTCACCAGATGATCTTTATATTCTTGACTTTATAGCAACGCAGATTGCAATAGCCCTTCAGCGGAGAATGATGCTCGACAACTTAATTCAGGCCCGTTTGAAAGCTGAGGAAGCTGCCCAGTCAAAACAGTTGTTCATGTCGACTATGAGCCATGAGATAAGAACTCCGCTTAATGAAGTTATCGGCATAACAAATCTACTGCTGCAGGCTGGCCCGCGCGAGGATCAGATGGATTACATCAAAGCCCTGAAGTTTTCAGGGAATCATCTACTGACACTGGTAAATGATGTTCTCGATTATAACAAAATGGAATCGGGGAAAATTATTTTCGAGCAGATCCAGTTCAATCTGAGCGACTTCCTCGAGGAGATAATGAGATCTTATTCGTTCAGGTCGAAGGCCAAGAACCTGAGTTTTGATATAAAGAAAGCAAATGATCTTCCAAAAGAGGTTATTGGCGACCCTATCAGGCTCAACCAGATATTGTCAAATCTGCTTTCAAATGCTTTGAAGTTCACAATCCATGGAAGTATACAGGTGATTGTCAAAGAGATAATCCGCACTCCCATTCAATCGAAAATTGAGTTTCTTGTAACCGATACAGGAATAGGCATTCCAAAAGATAAGCATTCCCTCATTTTCGATAGTTTCACACAGGCTTCTTCGGATACTACTCGTCACTTTGGCGGTACAGGCCTTGGGCTGGCGATCTGCAAAAAGCTCATTGAATTACAGGGAGGTACGATAAGCATAGAAAGTGAACCCGACAAAGGATCGACTTTCCGGTTCGTTATGGCATTCGGAATATCGGAGAAGTCAGGACTTTCGACGGGTCAGGAAGTACCGGAATCATTTGCTGGTCTTGAAGGCAAGAGAATACTTGTTGCAGAAGATAATAAGATAAATTTCTTCGTTGCAAATAAATTTCTGGCTGGCTGGGGCGTCATTGTTACCCATGCGGAGAATGGACAACTGGCTCTTGATATCATTGAAAAAGAGGAATTCGACCTGGTATTAATGGATCTCCATATGCCTGTGATGGACGGAATTGAGGCAACAAGAATTATAAGAAAGTCGGAAAACCCTAAAATTAAAGATATACCTATCGTTGCACTTACTGCTGCAATTATGTCGGAAAACCACGATAAGATCGAGGACCTGAAAATTAACGATTATGTTCTCAAGCCCTTTAAGCCTCACGATCTCTTTGAAAGGATCCTGAAGCATGTCCGGTAAGATCCTATTATTTTATGCAGTTCCTGCTGATATAGTCAGCAACGCGCTTATTTCCAAGACTAAATGATTTTTTGAAGTCATGACATGCATCTTCAACCTTTCCTTCATTAAGAAGGGAAATACCTTTGTTGAGCCATGCATCAGAATTATCAGGCTTGAGATCCAGCGACATAGCATAATCATTTATTGCCATATCCCACGATTTTGACATGAAATAAGAATTTGCCCTGTCGAGATAAACCTGTGGATCGTTTGGATGAAGCTTCAGGTTTTTGGAAAAATATTCGAGTGACTGCAGGTTATCACCCGATTTAAGTTCAATCTTGCCTGCCAGACTCAGGGCATCATTGTCATTAGGATAAATATCAAGGTATCTCTTTATGTCGTTCATTGCCTTTTCTGACTCACCTGTTTTTCTGTAGCAATCCGCCCTCTTAATCAGAAGGTCAGCATCAGCAACACCGGAATTTATAAGCTGAGTGTAGGAAACAGAAGCTCCTGAGGGATCGTTTTGAGCAAGGTGGGCTTTTGCCATCAGCTTCAGATACTTTTCATTTGAAGAATTCAAACCTGAAATTGCTTTTATTGCCTCCTGATTTTTTCCTGATGCCTGATTTATCAATGCTTCTGCGTATGTTATATCTTCGTCATTGTCAACGCTTTTCCTAAGCTCATTAAGTACCTCTTTCGATTCATCAATTTTACCGGCAGATACATAATATTCGATCTCTGAGATACTTTTTTCAGAAATACTATACCATTCCTTTTTCCAGAATTGACGCCATTCGGGTTTGTTTTCAAGTTTGCTGAATGCATGATCGAGCATAATTTCTTTTTCCATCATTTTAAATGGTGAATTCATGCTTAATCCGAGATGATAGAGTGAAGTTGAAGCGTCACCCTTCAATGCATATGTTTTTGATAACCCGAATTCACCTGATCCAGGGGCTATACGGTTTGCTTCATTAAAGTCGCTTATCGCTGCCGAAAATTCGCCTTTAAGAATATTTGATTCAGCTCTTTCAATAAAGAGTCTGCTGTCGTTTGATCCATTTACAGCATTGTTGAGAATAGTAATTGCCTGATCTGGTTTTCCTGATTCCCTGAGAGCCCTGGCTTTTAGAATATAATCCACATTTTGCTGCCCGTGTATTAAACCGGCACTCAGCATCATTAATAACAGAACTTGTATTTTCTTCATATTAAAATAAGTTCAAAATCATTTTGTTGTCGGGTTTGTAATCTTCGAGTTTTCTTCTGTTATAACATGAACGAACCCTGAAAGATGGAGAACTTTATCACTCTCAAAAACAGTGCATTCATAAAAATAAACCCCGGGAGAAACAATCTTTCCTTTATAAGTCCCGTCCCAGTCAATTCTCGGATTGGTTGTAGTAAATATTTGCAAACCATTCCTGTTAAAGAGTTTGAATTCAATTTTATCGACGAGACCTGATGTTTTGGCAACAAGCCGGTCATTTATATTATCCCCGTTGGGAGTAAAAACATTCGGGATCTCATAAAAGTTGCACGAATCAACACAAACCATGGCTGACATCAAACTTTCATTTCCTTTTTCGTCAAAGGCTGTAACAGCATAACATCCCGATATGACCTCCCCGGGAAAGTGATTATATTTTAAGACATTTTTATTGTTAATGGTAAAAGTCAGTGCAAGATTCTCATCGCTTTTGGCTTTTGCATAAATTTTATAGCCTGCTACATCTGCAAAACATGCAGGATCTGCAATTGTCCAGCTAAGGGTATTATATAAACTATCACAATTGCTTATTACCTTTAAAACCGGAGAACATGGTGGCTCATTATCAACAGGTGTTGTGCATACTGTTTGTGAGAAATTAATAAGATTTTTGGGCATATTGCCGGCCGGATAACCACCGGTTGATCTTACAAAATAGCAATACTGGGTTCCGTTCACCAGCCCATCATCAACGAAAGTAAGTTGATTTGTGGTTCCTACAGAGTCGTAGACACTGGTTGTAGTATTTAACCTGAAAAAGTCGTACCTGGTATTGATCCATGGTACGTTCCTGTTTATTGTGAAGCGTGTCTTTCTGTCGCCCGGAAGAGCGTTAAGGAATATCGATGAAGCGAAACTCGGCTCGCCTATCAGAAACCTTTTTCCGGGGGCATTGTTGTAGAGGTCAATTCTGTAAATATATCCTCTTACCGATGAATTTATCAACGTGTCAATAAAAACTGTGTCGTTGAGCGTGGCTGTTAGAATTGATTTGATCTGTACGAAATCTGACCCGCCAATTCCATTTGCCCGGTAAATCAGATACTCATAGGGACCAGTAGCAGGGATAGTATCCAGTCTCTGTGGTTTTTTCCATGCGAGTAAAATGGATCCTTTTACAAGATCGGTATTCCTGACACTTACATTTTTAATTATTGGAAGACCTGAGACAAGTGTCGATGTTACCTCATTTGATGCTTTGCTTTCTGCACCATTTGGAAAGACAGCAACTATCCTGTAACTGTATTCTTTACCGAACTGCAGCCCGGGCCCATTATCATTATCCAAAAATAAGAGTGTACCTCTGTCGTTAACAGTGCCAACTTTTACAAATCCCGTAGATATGGGGATACCAGCTGTGCAGGAATCGGGTTTAAACGCTGATGCGCCTTCCCTTCTGTAGATGTTGTAACCTGTAATTATACTGCTTGGGTATGCCGACCATGTTAGTCTTATAGTCTTACTTTCAGGTACAGCATTCAGAAGAACCGGTGCGGGTCCCAGAACAGTCATATTCATGTTATGAATGTCAGAAAGCCTCACTTGCGGATTTGAATCATCTGATTTAAAGATTGCGTTATATGGCTGCTTTCTCACTGCTTCAAAACAGGGCGTCCATCTGAACCTGTATGATGCGAACCCTGCTATAGAGTCGACTTTTACAAATGTAGCCTTACAGGGAGCTAAACTGAAAACTCCTGAAGTTGAGGAAAGTGTTAAAAAATCCTTATCAGGGTCAGTTGCTGTGAACAGAAAATCAATAGTTTGACCCGCTTCAACGCAATAATCGCGAAGAAGGCCATTTTCTGGCGGCTTATTGGTGGTGTTATATACTTCGATCTGCATATCCCGTTCCACCGCGCTTATCTTCTTTCCATTTCGCCACTCCGAGATCTCCATAGCAACATTATATTTGCCGGTATCAGCAGGTGTATCCCAGATAAGATCACCGGTAATAGAGTCTACTCTTATTGAACGTGTTGCAGGAGGGAGCGTAAATCCTTCTATAGGCTTGGCATCCTCGCGTGTGCATACAGCTATTTTATACGACAAGCTGTCTCCGTCAGGATCGAAAGCTGAAGGATTATGTATAAAAAGGTGATGGTAGGCAGCTTTATCATAAGGGGGATTTAGCAACACCGGAGTACTATTACGACCGATTGCAGGGTTTACAATAAGAATTGTTGAGATTGAGAATACGACGTTCACAGAATTTGGAATGTTTCTAACACCGGCATTTCTGTTTGGGTCCTGTACAACGATTTTGTAAACACCCGGCCCGGGGTATGTATGAGTTATTTTATAAATATTCCTTCTGTAATAGTTCGGCAGAGTTAAAATATCTAATCTCGGGGCGGTAGAAATTGTATTATCACCCCATTCAACATCAAGAAACTTGCGATCGGCAAAACTTAATGTATAAGTAAATGTTGTGATCGTGATCTCATAAGTAAGATCAGATAATTGTCTGTAGGTTATTTCTCCGGCGCGATTATGCGTTGCCCGGAGACTGGCAAAACAAAATGAAACCAGAACCAGCAAAAAAATTTTCTTTGTTAAAAGATTTTTCACGACTGAGATTTATTAATATTTCTTGTTCTTTTAATCCTTTATACTCACCCGATCTTTCAGGTACTGGACGGAACCCACTTCAATAAAAGAAAAACCTGTTCCTCCGGAAAAATTACCGGCCAGTACTACAACGATATCATTGCTTGCCAGATTGTGTGTTTTGCTTAAATTTTTCAACGCAATATGAATAAATTCGTCCATTGATTTTCTGCGCTCCTGATAACCCGGATAAACTCCATATGATAAAGCCAGTTCTCTCATGGTACGCATCGAGTAGCACTGTGCAAGAATGAGGTTATTTCCTCTGTATGAAGCCATATCCTTTATTGTCCTTCCGTTCAATGTATCGGCGATTATTCCTTTCGCACCTATTCTGAATGCTGTTTTCACTGCTACCTTAGCCAGATATGATGATATCTCACCTGTGGCATTAAGATAAGGAATATCGAGAAACTTCTCCTTGTTCCTTTCAACTTCCAGAGCAATTTTTGTCATCGTTTTCACAGCTTCAACAGGATATTTACCATTAGCTGTTTCACCGCTTAACATTATTGCATCTGTTTGTGAATATATTGCATTCGCTATATCGCTCACTTCAGCCCTGGTTGGTCGTGGATTAGTTATCATTGAATGAAGCATTTGAGTTGCAACAATAACCGGTTTCCTTGTGATTATACATTTATTGATAATCATTTTCTGTATTCCCGGTATCTGCTCAAAAGGAATTTCAATACCAAGATCACCTCTTGCAACCATAATGCCATATACATTCTCAATAATATCATCAAGGTTCTCTACCCCTTCCTCATTCTCAATTTTTGCAATAATTTTTATATCGCTGTTGAAAGAATCAATTACAGCCTGAACATCGAGAACATCCTGACGGGATCTTACAAATGAATGCGCAATGAAGTCCACATCATTCTTCGCAGCCATTTCTATGAAAGCTTTGTCTTTTTCTGTCAGCGACGGGAGCGTGATCCTCACGCCTGGAATGTTGACGCTCTTCTTTGAACTGAGTATTCCATCATTTTCTATGTTGCATTCAAGCGCTTCACCATTTTTTCTTAAAACACGAAATTCCAGATCGCCATCATCTATAAGTATCAGAGAACCGAGGGGAATATCTGAAGAAATTGATTTATAGGTAACGTATATTGCATTGGGAGAGCATTTTTTAGTCGGATCACCGATAATCCTTATCATTGATCCTTTCCTGAGAGGTATCGGTGCATCGGTTATAGTGGTGCGTATATCAGGACCCTTGGTATCGATTAGTATGGCAATCTTATCAGATACTGCACGTGCATTATTTATTATCCGCAGAGCACCTTCAATATCGAGATGTGCAGAGTTAATCCGGATGACGTTCATCCCTTCATCATATAACTGGCTTAAAAATTCTTTTTCACAATGTTTATCTGAAATAGTGGCAACAATTTTTGTCTTTTTTCTTTCCATAAAACTATTTTTTCTTTGATTTAATTATACCCGTTAGTGCCTCAACAGCCAATCTGTAACTATCAAGACCAAAACCAGAAATGCTTCCTGCACAATTTTTTGCTATGAGACTAACATGGCGGAATTCCTCCCGTGAGAATATATTTGTAATATGAACCTCAACTACAGGCGATGGAACAGAAGCAATGGCATCAGTTATCGCTACAGATGTATGCGTATATCCACCAGCATTAAGAATGACGCCATCATAAGAAAATCCTGCGGTCTGGATCTGATCAATTATTTCTCCTTCTATGTTTGATTGGTAATAACTTAAAGATATGTCAGGGTAGTGGGATTTTAATGATGAGAAATAATCCTCAAAAGAAGATTGTCCGTATTTCTCGGGTTCTCTCTTCCCAAGGAGGTTGAGGTTTGGTCCATTAATAATTACAATCTGCATTTTTTAAAAATTAGTATCAACCTTCATATTTAAATATTAGTAAAATTAGCTAAAAATATGATGAGATAAAAGTTTAAAGATGGATAGGTGGGTTGCAGGAAGAGAAAAATGGAGAGGTAAAAGATTTTAACTACTTTTATATGGAAATTACTCATCCACCATGAGCCTGACCTGGAAACAATCATTCAGAAATTTTGAGACTTACCTCAGGCTCGAGAAGTCTCTCTCCAACAATAGTATAGATGCGTATCTGAATGACGTAAATAAGCTTGAAAAATACTACGAAGAAAAAAAAGTTGATATTTCACCGGCTTCGGTTACATACCCCGACCTGAAATTATTCCTTAACTGGTATGGTGAAAATAATAAGAACGCACGTACACAGTCAAGGGTGCTTTCTGGCATCAGGGCCTTTTTTAGATTTTTGCTTATTGAAGGCGAAATTGAAGAAAACCCGTCATCTCTGTTAGAATCTCCGAAAATCGGAGTAAAACTTCCTGAAGTTTTGTCTGTAGCTGAGATAGATTTAATAATCGGACAAATTAATCTGAGCAAACCGGAAGGTCATAGGAATAAAGCAATTATAGAAACTCTATATGGCTGTGGTCTGCGGGTTTCTGAACTTATAAACATGAGGCTTACCGATTTACATTACAAGGAAGAATTTGTTATTGTAACCGGAAAAGGAGATAAGCAGCGGTTGGTACCGATAAGTAAAAAAGCGCTTAAGGAAATTGATATATATAAACTGGACAGGAACTCACTTCCTGTAATAACCGATCAGAATGTATTATTTCTTAACAGACGCGGACGAAAACTTACAAGGGCCATGATATTCACAATTATAAAAGACCTGGCTGCAAAAGCAGGGATCAGAAAGAATATCAGTCCGCATACTTTTCGTCACTCTTTTGCCACACATATGATTGAAGCGGGTGCCGATCTGAGAGCTGTTCAGGAGATGTTGGGACACGAGTCGATACTCACCACTGAGATCTATACACACATAGACAGGAGCTTCCTGCGCGATACACTTATTATGTTCCATCCGAGAGCATAATCTTTTTTCACCGAAACCTCTTTTCGCAAATTCAATTTTTAATATTAACTTTGCGGCTAATTTTGCAAAATCAATAATTAACCTCAACACAAATAGATAAAATTATGTCAAACGTTAAAAGAGTTTACTCCTTTGGAAAGAAAACTGCAGAAGGTAGGACCGACATGAAAAACCTTCTCGGAGGTAAAGGTGCCAATCTTGCAGAAATGTGTCTGCTGGGACTACCAGTTCCTGCTGGTTTTACAATTACCACAGAAGCCTGCAATGAGTATTACAAAAACAATTGCACTCTTCCGTCAGAGCTTATGCCTGAAGTATGGGCTGCAATGAAGAAAACTGAAGAGACAATGAATATGAAGTATGGTGATGCAGAGAATGCATTGCTTGTTTCATGCCGTTCCGGAGCACGCAGCTCGATGCCTGGTATGATGGACACAGTTCTGAATATCGGTCTTTGCTCTGCTACAATTCCCGGTTTCCTGAAGAAAACCAACAATCCTCGTTTTGTTTGGGATTCTTATCGTCGTCTCATTATGATGTATGCTGACGTAGTAATGGAAAAAGCTGAAGGTATTGATCTTGGCGAAGGAAAAGGAATCCGTAAACAGCTTGATGAGAAACTTGATGAGTTTAAAAAGTCAAAAGGTTACAAATCCGATACTGAAATCAGTGCTGACGAACTTAAAGTTCTCTCAGAAGAATTTAAGAAAATTGTTAAGGCAGCTATTGGCAAACCTTTCCCTGATGATGCAAAAGAACAACTTGAAGGCAGTATTAAAGCTGTATTCAAAAGCTGGAATGGTAAAAAGGCAGTTTCATATCGCCGTATAGAAGGAATTCCTGATGATTGGGGAACAGCTGTAAACGTACAGGCAATGGTATTTGGAAATATGGGTGACACATCTGCAACTGGTGTTGCATTTACCCGTAACCCGGCAACCGGCGATAATTTGTTTTATGGTGAGTGGCTTGTAAATGCTCAGGGGGAAGACGTTGTGGCAGGTATCCGTACCCCCAGCCCGCTTAATGATGACACAAAGAATGATCAGAACAGACATCTCCATAGTATGCAGGAAGCAATGCCAGGCACATACAAAGAGCTCTGGGATATCCGCAATATACTCGAGAAGTCATTCAAAGACATGCTCGACATAGAATTCACAATTCAGGAAGGTACACTATACATGTTACAGTGCCGTGCTGGTAAGAGAACCGGTACAGCTGCTCTTAACATGGCTATGGATATGCTTCACGAAAAACTTATTGATGAGAAGACCGCTGTTATGCGTGTTGATCCTGCTCAGCTTGATGAACTTCTTCACCCAATATGCAATCCGGATGTAGAGAAGAAGCACACAGCTGCTGTAAAAGGATTACCTGCTGGTCCGGGCGCTGCAGTAGGAAGAGTTGTTTTCAATGCTGAGGATGCTGTTGCATGGTTCCGTAAAGGTGAAAAAGTTATTCTTCTCCGCGAAGAGACTAACCCTGAGGATGTAGAAGGTATGCGTGCTGCAGAAGGTATTCTTACCGCTCGTGGGGGAATGACTTCACATGCTGCTCTTGTAGCACGCGGATGGGGTAAATGCTGTATCGTTGGTGCAGGCGGACTCCATGTAGATGCGGCCAGAAAAATCTGCAAGATCGCTGGTTCAGATACAATCATCAAGGAAGGCGATTTCCTTACTCTTAACGGTACTAAAGGGTGTGTATATCTTGGTGCACTCGCACTCATGGATGCATCTGAAAACCCACGCTTCAAAGAGTTTATGACAATTGTTGACAAATTCCGCAAAATGGGTGTTCGTACAAACGCAGAAACTCCTGAGGATGCAATCATTGCTCGTAACTATGGTGCTGAAGGTATCGGCCTGTTCCGTACAGAGCATATGTTCTATGGCAAAGGCTCAGAGCAACCTCTTTTCCTTCTCCGTAAGATGATCCTTAGTGCAAATGAAACAGAGCGCAGAAAAGCCCTCGACGAACTCTTCTCATTTGTGAAGAAAGATATGAAAGCCACTATGGCTGCAATGGACGGATTACCAGTAACATTCAGGTTACTTGATCCTCCTCTCCATGAGTTTGTACCTCAGGGCGCTGAAAAACAGGAAGAACTTGCAAAAGCGCTTGGCATTAAAAAAGAAGAGATTGCAAAACGTGGTGAAGCTCTTCATGAATCAAACCCGATGATGGGACACCGTGGCGTACGCCTTGGAATCACTTTCCCCGAAGTTACAGAGATGCAGATCCGTGCTATGTTCGAGTCTTCCTTAGAACTCATCAAGGAAGGTAAGAAACCTTATCCTGAATTAATGGTTCCTGTTACCTGCGAGGTTGCAGAAATAGATTATACCAGGAAAATATTCGACAAAGTTTATGCTGAGGTTTGCGCAAAATTCGGAGTAAAAGAGATCTCATGCAAATATGGAACAATGATTGAGATTCCACGTGCTTGTCTTCTGGCCGACCGTATGGCTAAAACAGCTGAATTCTTCTCATTTGGTACAAATGACCTTACACAGATGACCTTCGGCTTCAGCCGCGACGACACAGGTGGTTTCCTTCATGATTATCTTGACAAGAAGATTCTTGCTTCTGATCCTTTCCAGACAATAGATCAGGATGGCGTTGGTCAGTTAATCAAGATGGCTGTTGAAAAAGGACGTGCAACCAGAAAAGATCTTAAAGTAGGTATTTGTGGTGAACAAGGTGGTGATCCGGCTTCAGTTGAATTCTGTTTCAAAGCAGGTTTAACATATGTAAGCTGCTCTCCTTTCAGAGTTCCTATCGCAAGACTTGCTGCCGCTCAGGCTTCAATCAAATATGGTAAATAACCAGATATCCTGATTTATATAGAAAGGGTCATGCTTGCATGGCCCTTTTTTGCTATATTTCGGATTATTATTGAACCAATAATGCATTGACTGAGAATTTATTGATTTTTAACCAAATCTTTTGAAATGATTGACTCCCAGGAACTTCTTAATTACGGCATAACGGACGTTAAAGAGATTCTTTACAACCCTTCATATAATGAACTTTTCGCAGAGGAAACAAAACCGGGGCTGGACAAAAACGAAAGAGGGTTTATCACCAGGACAGGGGCAATATCGATCGATACAGGAATATTCACCGGACGCTCTCCAAAAGATAAGTATGTGGTTCTCGACGATAAAAGCCGCAAAACCATCTGGTGGAAAACCGACAGTGGGAAGGTTTCAGACAATAAACCCATCTCAGAAGATATTTGGAATCATTGTAAAAATATAGCCGCAAAAGAATTATCGGGAAAAAGACTCTTCATAATCGACTGTTTTTGCGGAGCAAATAAAAACACACGTCTAAGCGTGCGTTTTATACTCGAGGTAGCCTGGCAGGCTCATTTTGTTAAGAATATGTTCATCAGACCTGACGCCGAAGAAACCAAATATTTTAAACCCGATTTTGTGGTACTTAATGCCCCAAAAACCAATAATCCAAACTGGAAAGAACAGGGTCTGAATTCTGAAAATTTCATAATGTTCAACCTCACTGAAGGCATGTTAGTGATTGGAGGAACATGGTATGGCGGCGAAATGAAGAAGGGGATCTTTTCTGTAATGAATTATTATCTGCCTCTCAAGGGAATAGCCTCTATGCACTGCTCTGCGAATGTAGGCAAAAAAGGTGATACTGCCATATTCTTCGGTCTCTCGGGTACAGGGAAAACGACACTCTCGGTAGATCACGAAAGAGCTCTCGTTGGTGATGATGAGCATGGATGGGATGATGAAGGAATTTTTAATCTCGAGGGAGGTTGTTACGCAAAATGCTTTAAACTAAACAAAGCAAACGAGCCTGATATTTACAATGCAATAAGAAGAGATGCGCTTTTGGAAAACCTGGTAATAGAGTCCGACGGGTCAATAGATTTTAACAGCAGCGCAAAGACTGAAAATACCAGGGTCTCTTACCCGATCTATCATATCGAAAATATCGTGAAACCTGTTTCAAAATCAGGTCATGCAAAAAAGGTCATTTTTCTTACTACCGATGCTTTTGGAGTTTTGCCTCCTGTAAGCAGGCTCACCGAAGACCAGACACGGTATTACTTTCTCAGCGGTTATACTGCAAAAGTGGCAGGGACAGAGAGAGGCATAATAGAACCTGTTCCATCCTTCTCAACATGTTTTGGTGCTGCTTTCCTTATGCTCGATCCGATTATTTATGCAAATGAGCTGACAAAAAAAATGAAGATGCATGACGCTGAAGCATGGCTTGTGAATACTGGCTGGATGAGTGGTCCATATGGAACAGGAACCCGAATCGACCTGGCTTATACAAGAACAATAATCAACGCTATCATCGAAGGTTCAATAATCGACTGTGAATTTGTTACTCTCCCAATTTTCAAGCTGAATATACCTACAAGAGTTGACGGACTGGAGGAGACTATTCTCGATCCTGCAAAAGTATGGGAATCATCAACGAAATGGAGGATGGCAGCTACCGATCTGGCACTGAAATTTATAAGCAATTTCAGCAAGTTCACCTCAAATCCGGAATCGGCTAAACTGATAAATTCCGGACCCGGTATCTGAAATTTCCAAGGTTATTTAAATTATTATATTTGCCATCTCAGAATTAATCCTTGAATATGAATATACTAATAGCCTTACTCGCAGGGCTACTTGCATACCTCCTTGGATCAATACCCTCTGCAGTATGGATCGGAAAACAATTTCACAATATCGATGTGAGGGACCATGGCAGCGGAAACGCCGGAACAACAAATGTTATCAGGGTACTGGGATGGAAAACAGGGATTCCTGTACTTATCATTGATATTATAAAAGGATGGGTGGCCGCTATGTTACCGGTCTTCTTTCATCTTGCTGAACATGGCAGCGCTCTTTTAATCAATATGCAGATAGCGACTGGTGTAATTGCTATAACCGGACATATATTCCCTGTCTTTGCCGGGTTCAGAGGAGGCAAAGGAGTTGCTACTATCTTTGGAGTTCTGTTGGCAGTGCACTTACTGATTACTCTCTGTGCGTTTGGAGTATTTATTGTAGTGATTCTTTTAACGGGAATAGTATCTATTTCCTCTATGATGGCCGGCATATCATTTCCAACAATGTTATTCCTGTTTTTTGATACTCCCTCACTCCTTTTTAAAGCCTTTGCAGTGCTCGTGGCAATAGTCATTATTGCAACCCATAAAAAGAATATAGACAGGTTATTGAAGGGTGAAGAGAAGAAACTGTTTAGATACAGATAAGCCACAATATCCCTTAGAATTGTTCCAGCAATTGAATCCTCTTTTCAATGGGCGGATGTGTTGCAAAAAGCGTTCCGATTGAAAAGGATTTTACCCCGGGTTTAACCTGTGGGTTTTCGATAAACATCTGAGCAACATCTTTTCTTTTCACCGCTTCGATAGTGGGATCACCTGATATCTTTCTGAGCGCAGAGGCAAGAGCAAGCGGTCTGTGAGTAAGCTCTGCTGAACCGGCATCGGCAAGGAATTCCCGCTTCCGCGATAAAGCAAACCTTAACAGAGACGATATAAGTAACCCCACCAGAGCAAGGAGAAGTGCAATAACTATCGCTCCGCCACCGCCATCCTTTTTGCCCCGGCCTCCACCACCGAACTGCAGTGTTCTGAAAATTGCCTGTGAGATAAAAGCAAAAATACCGACGAAGATTATAGAGATGATAAGCAGTCTAACATCCCTGTTCTTAATATGGGTCAACTCATGGGCGATAACAGCTTCAAGTTCCTCATCATTAAGCTTATCGATTATGCCCCTCGACAGTGAAATCGAATATGTTCTCTGATTCAATCCGCTGGCAAAGGCATTGAGAGAATCGTCTTCAATAATATTAATCTGCGGGGTTGTCATGCCGGTAGAGATGCATAGATTCTCTACAAGATTATAGACTCTCTTGTTTTCATTCCTTGCCAGTGGTTTTGAGTCAGTAGCCTTATTTATCATCGCTGAATGAGAGAACCAGGCAATAATAAACCAGATCAGGACACCTGTTAGAATAAATGGTATCGTGACCATGAAGCTATGATTTATCTGGCTGATACTCCTGTGTTCCTCTGCTCCCATTGACAGGAAAAAAAAGAATAACCATGTAAGTACGAAGATAATGATGGGGAACATCACCAGTAAGAGTACCGAGTTATAATTGTTCCTCCAGATCTGGCTTTGAAGACCGAAATACTTCATATTTTTCAGAACTGAATTTTTGGTGGCTGCTCTGCCTCAATACGCTGACTGCCGAGTTCAAACATTGGTTCACGTTTGAAATTAAACATTGTAGCGATAAAGTTTGAAGGAAATACTTCAATTGCAGTATTGAGTTCTTTGGTTGCGGAATTAAAGAACCTCCTTGCAGCAGCTATCTTGTTTTCAACATCTGAAATTTCATTCTGCAAATCCATAAAATTCTGACTAGCCTTAAGATCAGGATAAGCTTCAACTGAAATTTTCAATCCATCGAGGGCAGCTGACAATTTATTTTCTGCTTCTATCTTTTCGTTGATACCGGTTGCCTTCATGGCATTTGCCCTGGCTTCGGTAATCTGAGTAAGCACACCTCTTTCATGGCCCATATAACCTTTAACAGAGTCGACCAGTTGAGGAATGAGATCATGTCTTTGTTTCAGTTGAACATCAACATCGGCAAATGCCTGTTCCCTATTATTTCTTAAACGTACAAGCCTGTTATACAAAGAAATAACAAACAGAACTACGATAAAAATGATCGCGAGTAAAACTAGAATTATCATCTTCTTAAGGATTTAAATTAATTATTTAAAGAAAAATCCAACATATAATATTTGAAAATAAAGGTAGTTAATTTTACATTACTTATATTGCGGATTAAATCATTTTTAAGTAGTGTCAATTTAAAACCAAATAAAATTATCTTATATGGAAAAAAGTTTAAAAGGAACAAGAACAGAACAGAATTTACTCAAGGCATTCGCCGGTGAATCGCAGGCTAAGAACAGATATGAATTTGCAGCTAAAGTTGCAAAAGAAGAAGGATTTGAACAGATTTCCGGAATATTTTCTGCAACCGCATTGCAGGAACAGACGCATGCTAAAAGATTCTTCAAATTTCTTGAAGGCGGTATGGTTGAGATCACTGCAACTTATCCTGCAGGTTTAACCGGAACTACCAAAGACAACCTGTTTGCCGCAGCTGAGGGAGAACATGAAGAATGGAGCGACCTCTATCCTGCTTTTGCAAAAACTGCTGATGAGGAAGGTTTTAAGAATGTTGCCGCAGCTTTTAAAGCTATCTCAGTTGCTGAAAAAACACATGAGGACAGATACAGAAAACTACTCGAAAATGTAATGCAGGATAAAGTTTTTCAGCGCGATGAAAAGGTGTTCTGGTATTGCAGAAAATGTGGTTATATTCATTTTGGGACAAAAGCGTTGAAGAATTGCCCTGCATGTCTTCATCCTGAAGCTTATTTTGAACTTCTTCCAGCTAATTACTAGTCAATAATGCCAGCAGGCAAGGAAATATTAGCTCTCATTACAAGTCGGCAAAGCGACAGGAAATACAGTGATAGACAAGTAGAAAAAGAAAAGCTTGACAGAATTGTGGAAGCAGGAAGGATGGCTCCTTCAGCCTGTAATGCACAACCCTGGAAATTCATTGTTGTCGATGAACCTGAACTTGTTAAGAAAGTTGCTGAGGCGGCCTCAGCAAGACTTATAGGCATGAACAACTTTGTTGGCAGAGCCCCTGTTATTGTCGTGATTGTAAGGGAACAGCCTAACTTTTCTTCAAAAGTCGGAGCCACAATAAAGAATAAGGATTACTCACTGATCGATATCGGGATTGCCACTGAAAACATCTGTCTGCAGGCAGCAGCTGAAGGTATTGGATCGTGTATTATAGGATGGTTTGATGAAAAGGAACTAAGGAAGATCCTGTCAATACCAAGGTCCAAACGGGTAGAACTCCTTATTACACTGGGATACTCATTGAGCGATCACAAAGAGAAAAAACGGAAGCCGGCTGATGTGATAATATCATATAATAAGTACTGATTATTGAGGTGAAATATAAACTTTCAAAAAAAGAGAAGATAACTCCCATTACTCCGCCATGCAAAAAAACAATTTATGATAGCATGGCGGATGCAATGGAAGCTATTAAACATGTGGAAGAAATCAGGAGGATTGAATTAAGGCCATATCAATGCCCAATTTGCGGGTTCTGGCATCTGACCTCAAGAACCACATCCACCCGAAGCCACCCCTAAATCCCCCAGGGGGGACTTTAAATCCATCATCCACAAAAAAAAACAATAGTAGATTTTTATTCAAGTCCCCCCTTGGGGGGATTAGGGGGTAGTCGGGGTTAACGGAGAAGCTCCAGCGCTTCCTTAATTCTCTTCACCGCTTCCACAATCAAATCATCTGAAGCAGCATAAGAGATTCTCAGACACTCTTTAGCGCCAAAAGCATCACCTCCAACGGTCGCAACACGTGCTTTATCGAGCAGATATAAAGCCAGATCATCCGAACTACCAATCTTCTTATCACCATCTGACTTACCAAGAAAATAGCTTATATCAGGCATCACATAGAATGCTCCCTGCGGAATACTCACCTTTATTCCCTTTATTCCGCCAAGCAGCTTACAGATCAGGTCGCGCCGGCGCAAAAAGGCAGCCCTCATTATTTTCTGTGATTCACCATCACCCTGTACCGCTGCAAGAGCAGCTCTCTGAGCAATCGAGCAGACACCGGAAGTAAACTGGCCCTGCAGCTTAATACAAGCTTGTGCTATCCATAATGGCGCTCCGATATAGCCTATCCTCCATCCAGTCATGGCATATCCCTTTGAACATCCATTTACTGTAATAACCCTGTCGTAAATAAAATCAAAGGAAGCCATACTCACATGCTCGCCGGTGAAAATAATATGCTCATAAATCTCATCGGAAATTATGAAAACACCCTCATGCTTCTCTATTACACGGGCAATTTTTTCCATCTCATTCCTGTCATAAACCATTCCTGTAGGATTGGATGGTGAATTAAAAATTACCAGACGGGTCTTTTTTGTAATTGCAGCTTCAAGCTGTTCAGGTTTGATCTTGAAATCATTTTCCAGCTTAGCCTCTATAACTACCGGTTTTCCTTCAGCAATTATTATCTGATCATAATAACTCACCCAGTATGGCGCAAGGATTATTACCTCATCTCCGGGATTTACAATAGAAAGGATTATGTTGATAAGGGAATGCTTCCCTCCTGCCGACACAACAACCTGGTCGGGTGAATAGTCAATTCCGTTCTCCACTTTAAATTTTCTGGAGATTGCCTCACGGAGATCAGTATACCCGGGCACAGGTGGATACTTTGAATAATTATCGTCAATAGCCTTTTTTGCGGCATCCTTTATATAGTCGGGAGTATTAAAGTCGGGTTCACCCAGGCTAAGACTAATAATATCGATACCTTTTGCTTTTAGCTCCCTGCTCTTCTGAGCCATGGCGAGGGTCTGGGAGACTGATAATGTCTTGATTCTGTCGGATAAATATTCCATATATTTTTGATAAAGGTTATTCTGAAAAGTATTCAATAAAAGTAGGAACTAAAAACGAAGAAGAGAAATCCAATAACTACAAAGTTCAAAAAGTAAAAACACACAAAGATCACAAAGAAAAAAGGATGAGGTTGAGGCTGAGTCGAGGTTGAGGCTGAGGTTAAGGTTGAGGTTGAGGTTGAGGTTGAGGTTGAGGTTGAGGTCGAGGTTGCTTTGTGGTAAAAAAAAAGAGTTTTTTTTCTCTCCTTAAATATAATTAGGTTTGTGTTGACAAAAACTAAACAATATGGAAGCTGTTACAGATATTCTCAAATTAACCATCCCGGCACTAATCGTCTTTTTTATGGCCTGGGTCGTTTTAAGAAATATGATCAGAAACGACCAGGGTAAAAGAAGGCAGGAAATGCTACTTCAAAACAGTCGTGTTGTGACACCGATAAAGCTTCAGGCTTATGAACGGATTGTTCTTTTCCTTGAACGGATTTCGTTCGAATCGCTTCTTGTGCGTGTGAGCACCACAGATATGTCAGCCATGTCCCTTCATTCAACAATGCTGACAACTATACGGAGCGAATATGAGCATAATCTCTCCCAGCAGATCTATATGAGTCAACAGGCCTGGGAGGTTGTGAGAAATGCACGCTCAAATATGATCAAGATAATAAATAGTGAAGCCGAGAAGCTTCCGCCCGATTCAACAGGAATGGCTCTCAGCAAACGACTATTTGAAAAGGTTATGGAACTCGAACAGGAACCCACCCGGGTTGCTATCGATTTTGTTAAGGCAGAGGTCGCAAAAATAATCTGAAAACCAAATCATTTAACCACAAAGTTCACAAAGTCCCGATAGCTATCGGGATAGCACAAAGTTCACAAAGACGAAAACAATAGTTTTTTACTTTGTGTGCTTTGTGCCTGATTTCCCTTTGTGTGCTTTGTGGTAAAAAATAATGCTTAAAGCAGGTCTACGCTTCTTTTTACAAAGTTACTCAGTTCTTCACCTCTAAGCATGTTATTAGCAAGCATTGCCAGATCAATAAGCTGTTTTATGATCTTATTGCCTGCACCATAAGCTTCAAGTATTTCCTTCCTGTTATTCTCGGAAGTTGTAAGCTCTTTACGTAGATTTTCAAGATCATCCTTTTCAACCTGGCTTATCTCGTCGGCTTTTTTCTTCTTGTGCTCTTCTTCAGTGAAGTTTATCTCTTCCTTTATACGTTTTCTTTCCTTATCATTTTCAGATAACCTGGTCCCTTCCTGCTTCATGATATCTTCTGAAAGTTTGCTAACAACCTGATGATTCTGATTTACAACCAGGTTATAACTATCAGGCAGCTCTCCATAAAAGTTCATACCGCCACCCATTGATGACATATCTTTCATCCTTCTCATAAACTCCGACTGGGTGATTATAACCGGAGCTTCATTCTCGTCGAGCGATTCAACTACAACATTATACATCTCCTTTGTTTTCGCTTTCACATTGAAAACACTCTTCAGGTCTTCTATCTGTTCTTCTGATAATTTTGATTCGCGCTTTTCATCCTTCATAATAAGCTTATCAACAACATCCGAATCAACCCTCACAAACCTTGTGTCTTTTAACTTAGATTCAAGTTGATTTATAAGGTGAACATCGAGCTGACCATCAAGCAGAAGCACATCATAACCTTTTGCTTTTGCTTTGTCGATATAAGTGTATTGATCCGTTTTATTGGTTGAATAAAGATATATCAGTGAATTATTCTTGTCCGTCTGATTTTCTTTAACGATTTTTTCATATTCCTCAAATGTGAAATACTTGTCATCTGTATTTTTAAGAAGAGCGAATTTTGAAGCCTTTTCATAAAACTTCTCTTCGGTTATCATGCCATACTCGATGAAAAGTTTAAGATTATCCCATTTCTTTTCGAATTCCTCCCTTTTATTCTTGAAAATATCGTTTAACCTGTCAGCAACTTTCTTTGTGATATGACTTGAGATTTTTTTAACATTTGAGTCACTCTGAAGGTAGCTTCGTGATACATTAAGCGGTATGTCGGGTGAGTCGAGAACACCATGGAGAAGCGTTAAAAACTCAGGCACAATTCCTTCCACCGAATCAGTAACAAAAACCTGGTTTGAATAAAGCTGGATCTTATTCTTCTGGATTTCAATATTACTTTTTATCTTCGGGAAATAGAGGATCCCCGTTAGCTTGAACGGGTAGTCTACATTTAGATGAATATAAAATAGAGGATCGTCGCCGGAAGGGTATAGCTCCCTGTAAAATTTATTATAATCCTCCTCTTTCAGGTCAGACGGCTTGAGTGTCCAGGCCGGTTTGGTATTATTGATAATTTTAGCTTTACCTGTTTCAACTGATTTCCCGTCTTTCCACTCTGTCTCTTTACCGAAAGCAATCTCAACCGGCAGAAACTTGCAGTATTTTTTCAGAAGCTGTTCTACTTTGCTTTCCTCAACAAAGTCTTTTGATTCTTTATCAATATATAATATAACATCAGTGCCAATATTATCTTTCTCAACTTCTTCAATAGTAAACTCCGGACTGCCGTCGCAAGTCCATTTCACTGCTTTTGCACCTTCCTGGTATGATTTTGTAATCACCTCCACTTTATCTGACACCATGAATGATGAGTAGAAGCCCAAACCAAAATGACCTATTATGGCGCTTGACTGATCTTTATATTTATCAAGGAACTCATTGGCACTGGAAAATGCAATCTGATTCAGGTATTTATCTACCTCATCTTTTGTCATACCAATTCCTGAATCCGAAACTTTTATTGTTTTTTTCTTTTTATCAACCGACACATGGATAGTTGTATCACCTATCTCACCTTTATAATCTCCTACGGCAGCCAATGTTCTGAGCTTCTGCGTTGCGTCAACAGCATTTGAAATCAACTCCCGAAGGAAAATTTCATGATCAGAATAAAGGAATTTTTTAATTATTGGGAAAATGTTGTCAGTTGTTACTCCAATCTTTCCGGTTTCCATATAGTAAATTTTAAGTATTAAACATCAATGATTCGGGGTTCACTTTCAAAAGATGTGCCGTTTATAGTTCACTGACAAATAGTCATAAAAGATGCTTCAGACTAAAGGCACCGGTAATAAGGATAAGAGGTAAAATCGTTAGAAATACATTGGAAGCTTAAAATATGCTGCAATTAATATGCAGCATGTCAGCAAAAGAAATCCAATCAGCGCAAAAAATGATATTCTGCTTCTTTTCCTGAGAAGATTTATACTGTGCTCGCTAATCAGCTTCTTAACAGAATTGTGTGTACGTAGAATTAAGTTTCTGTTTTTTGGAATGTAGGCATCAATATTAAACTTAATGGTTCTTTTTATCGATTCCATCCTTTCCGATGGTCCGAGAAGTATAAGACCGGTATGCTGATCGATCCTTTTCACTTCCTTTGTGAGCTTCTCAATCATATCGAACTGATCCTGTGTATCGTGCAGACCAAGCATAGCAACCTTACAAAATTTAAATAACTTATCACTCTCCAGCCTGGCGATAAACTCTTCACGGGTCTGATAAGATGCTACATAATATTTTGACTGATCGGCAAAGCGTTTCTTTACCTCTTCAGCAAATCCCCTGTGATCGTCGTAGCAATATATATGTGTCTTAATTATTCCTGACATAGTTTACAAGATACGAAAAGTTAGTTCCTGTTCCTCACATCCACATTGATAATAAACTTCCAGATTCCGTTTTCATAGTCGTAGGCATCGAATGAATAATCGGGACCATAAAATTGCCGGTCATCTTTATGAGAAGCCGAGAAAGGTACCAGGTGGTCAAATACAATTGAACTATCTGATCTGAAACGTAGCGACATCATCGCATTTGAAGCATACTCAAAGACTACCCTGTAACTCTTCTTTTCATCCGATATAAACCATTTTTTGCCGAGTACAAGTGATCCATCGGTAGAGAAACTCAGGACGTCAATAATTTTTCTGCTTATTTCAGGGTTCCCATAATCAATTCCAAGAAGAACCCAGAGATGAGTATTGTTGAATACAAATGGCCTTATATCATAATAAAGAGATCCGTACCAGTTGGATCGTGTATATAAAGTATCTGTGCTGACCATTTTGTCGTCATAGGATGCTGACAAGTCATATACCAGATTTTCTTTCCCTTTTCCCTGTTTCCTGATAAAATAACAATTGTATTTTCCTGGATGATCTTCAAGCACAAGGTTCCATGTGATGATCTTTATAAGGGAATCAGGAGAAACAATCTGTCCAAGATATCTGAGATTTGTGAATCTGTGATAAAATACAGAATCAGATTTTACATATTCATTCAGAATAAGGTGTATTGAATCGTTAATTCTTAGCCTTACAATATCATCATAATTATCTATGAGTCTGTTGAACAGCATTTCAAGTTGTTCAGGCATACCATGCTGTTTATCCTGGCATTCTGCAACTCCTGTACCGATAAAAAAGGATAAAAATATTACCAGCAGACTGTGTCTCATACACTTTTCGTTTTGTTTGCGGCACTGTCAAGCAATTTCAATATGAGTAAGCATGCTTCCCTGATCTCTGTCTCGCTTATTACAAGAGGAGGAGCGATTCTGAATGCATTATTGCAAAACAGAAAGTAATCGAGCACAAGACCAAAATCAGGTGCATGGGCAATTATATAAGGAATATATGTTGGATCCCTGAGTACAATGGCGAGCATCAAACCCTCACCCCTGATTTCTTCTATCAGCGGATGAACAAGCAAGCTTTTGAAAACAGAGGATTTATAATTGGCTCCTTCAGCAAGTTTTTCTTCAATAATGACGTTTAGAGAGGCCAAACCAGCGGCACAGCAAACCGGATGACCGCCAAATGTTGTAATATGACCGAGAGATGGATTTGATACCATTGAGGACATTATCTCTGTTGATGAGATAAATACGCCCAGGGGCATACCGCCTCCGAGGGCTTTCGCAAGCAGCAGAATATCCGGAACAACCCCGAATGTGTTGATAGCAAACATTTTTCCAAGACGGCCAAAGCCGGTTTGGATTTCATCAAAGATGAGCAGAGCACCTGTTTTGTTGCATTTTTCCCTGATCTTCCCAAGAAAATCGTTCTCAGGAAGGATTATTCCGGCTTCCCCCTGTACAGGTTCGATAATCACGCATGCTGTTTTATTATCGATTGAATCCAGATCTTTTTCATTGTTAAATTCTATCTGCAGTGTATCCGGAAGTAGTGGTCTGAACGCATTTTTGTAAGTCTCGCTCCCCTGAATGCTCAGCGCACCATGAGTACTGCCATGATATGAATTCTTAAATGAGATAATTTTACTTCTGCCTGTATAGCGTTTTGCGAGCTTTAGACCTCCTTCAACTGCTTCGCTGCCTGAATTAACGAAGTAGCATGAATTGAGTGTAGCAGGCAGAAACTCTGAAAGTCGTGTTGCATACCCCACCTGTGGGCTTTGTATGAACTCACCATACACCATAAGATGCATGTACAGATCAACCTGGTTCTTTACAGCTTCAACTACTTTAGGATGCCCGTGTCCGGTATTACTGACCGATACTCCCGATATAAGATCGTAATATTTTTTGCCGTCGTGCCCATATATGAAGATGCCTTCGGCTCTGACAATTTCAAGCATCATGGGAGCGACGGAAGTTTGTCCCAGGTGCAACAGGAACAGTTGTCGATTTGTAAGCATGTGAAAATTTGATGATTATCTGGCCATCACATTAATATCATTCAGAAGTGAATCCCTGAATGATTTCCCTACCGGTATGCTTTTTACGGCGCCCCCGACTATTAAATCAAGGGTATTTTCTTTTATGGTCTGAATCATACTCTTGTTTATAATGAATGATCTGTGAACTCTTATAAATACGCCGGATGGCAACTGATTCTCTATCGCTTTCATTGTGAAATGAATTGTGAATCTGTCATCGTTGGTGTTGAGCGTCACATAATTCTCAAGAGCTTCAATATAGATTATTTCAGTAAGTTTCAGTTTAACGAGCGATGATCCTTTTTTGATGAATATTTCCTCATCACCGCTGTTAGTGACTTCCTTTCTTGCAAAATACCTGATTGTTTTGTCGACAGCTTTGCAAAACCTGCCATAAGTAACAGGTTTTAGAAGATAATCCACAACATTAAAGTCAAATGCTTTAAGTGCAAATTCCTCCGCTGAAGATACAATTATAATATTTGGCGGAAAATCGAGGCTTCTTATAAAATCAAAACCGTTCATTTCAGGCATCTGGATATCGAGTATTACCAGGTCGATATCTTTACGTGTAGTCAATACATCTCTTGCTGCAACTGAGTCACTAAAAACACCAGCCAGGTTAAGAGAAGTAGATTTGCTAACATACCCTTCCAAAATTTTGCAGGTCAATATATCATCGTCAACTATTATACAATTCATGTGCTAATTGTTGTTTTGGCATAGAATTTCATGACCAAAATTAATAAAAATTTTTAAGAACTTTTAACAATTGGTGCAAAGTTGAAAATCTTTTACAATTATATTCTGAAAAAATGGATATTTCAATACCCATATCCGAAATAAAATAAAATTTAAAAATACAATAAAATTCGAGTCTTTATCAACGATTCTTAATTAGTTAAATAAAAATCTACGGATTTCTTAGATTAGTTATGCGGACCGTAATTGAATGATGAAATTCAATTTAAACAGAAAACATCAAAATGGTGTTATCCATATTCATACTTTATAATACATACCCATGGACCATAAAGCCAAATCGATTCGTCCCTTCATCGGAGCCAGCAACTTTGAACTTTCAAGAAAATTCTATCTTGACCTTGGTTTTCGCGAATATATTCTGTCGAAGGATTTGTCTCTATTCACGACTAACGGCTTGGGCTTCTATCTGCAGGATGCTTATGTTAAGGAACTTCTTTTCCGTGCTCTCCGTGTTTTCCGTGGTAATTGGATTTGAGAAATATTGTTTAACATTGTTATGAAATCTAACCTGATTGCAAATTGGCTAAACAGAAACAAGCTTTATCTTTGTCTATAGATAAATATCAGAAATGATTACCACAAAAGGTCAAATAATTGACATTAACGGAAAAACTGAGTGGGTGCTTTTTCACCGTCTATCAAAAAAAGTCAATCCCGTTGATTTTTTATCTCTTACCGACAGTCTTATTCAGTTTCCAAATTTCTTATTTACAGTTTCATTTTTTATAATGATCTTCCTTCCTGTCGATCTGCAGACAAAATTCATAGTGCCGGCAAGCCTCTATTTTTGTGGACAGATTATTGTAAATCTCAGGGTGGGAACCATAATATTTAAATTGTTGAACATGCCTTTACTGATTTTCCAGAAATTCTATTTTTTCATAATGGCCGGGGCATTTTTAGTTGGATCTTACTTTATAGGCTGGTGGACACTTATGGTCATACCCACCTACCTCATCGCGCTAATCAGCTCTGTTGTAATACTTACTTCTTATCAGAAAAGATATTATCTGAAGCACTGGAATAAAATTACAGGACATTATGAGATCTTTAAGAATAATGCTTTTCTGCATGTGTATAAATATTATTCAATAGAAAATAAATTACCTCTTACCACTTCCCCTACAGAAGAGGAGATAAAAAACCAGGACTGGCTTAAACCGTATAATTTTATGCGCCTGCACTGGGTAGAAATTGAAAGTCATTTCAACAGGAAAGCAAAAACCTATTGGAGAGTTTATCTGCATCTGGAAAAATAAACGTTTGTCGTTTCTACTCGGCGGCACCCTACCCCAAATACCGGGCAGTGATCACCCGGCACCCTGCACCGAGTACCGAGTACCCAGCACCGATCAACCACCCCCAGCACCGATAGCTATCGGCTAGAGAAGGCATTATTTCATTGTTGCCTTTCTGTTTTTAATATCTATGCTTCCGCCTTTGCCGTTAATTATGCTTTTCACAATGCTCTCCTTATTTCCGTTTAACCAGAAAATTATTGTATGATGAATATTTTTTTCAAGCGATACGGGTGTTTCAATTGCATTGTCAACAATTACTGGTGCGTTATAGAAAACATTATAAATCCCCAGGCCCCAGGCTTCATGACTTTTTACATTATCTGAAACTTTGTATGAGGCATAACCATTTACCCCGTTGTGTGTCCACGCATCGACCGTAGGAGGGTCGTAAGGCATTTCACTCTGATAGAAATAAACCCTCCCTCCTTCTCCGTTCCATAGTGTCTGGTATTGCTGAAAATGCTCATTAAATAGCCCATAAACTGTGACGTTTGCACCATTCACGATAATCCCGTTTGCACCCTTATTTTTCTCCCACCCGACACCATTGCCATGATCAGCCCTCCAGAGCCAGATATGGTCTATAACGACATCGCTGCTGTTAATGGTAACAGCACATTTTGCAGAACCTTCAGCCGGTCCACCCACCCTGATGAAAATATCGAACAGGAATGTTGGATCAGCCTGATGGCTTTTTGCCGATCCCTTCTCTCCCACCTCGAAAAGTGTCTTTGAAGTAATAAAACCGGCATCTACCAGCAGACCACTTACTGTAACACCATCAACATCTGAGATATCGAGTACCGAATTGCCATTTGAAGGGACGAGCGATGGCATTCCTATTCCAATTATCATTGTTCCTTTCCTGCTGACTTTAAGGCTTTTATCCAGAGAATAAATTCCCGGAGTGAATATCAGATTTTTTCCTTTTTTAAGAGCCCCATTTAATGATTCAGAGTTGTCTGAGCCCGCCCTGGTTATGTAGAAACTATTCAGTTTCAAAGTTTTTTCATCGTTAATTCCATCGGACCAGGTGATACCTGAGGTTTGATTTTTGAGTATCGGGACCTTTATTTCCAAGCCTTCTTTAGCTGAAACTATGTATGGTTTTTCTCTGATTACGGGTGTTTCCTTTATTACTGTATATGGCTTTTCGGGCCACTCTCCAGCCGGCGGATTAACGACACCTATAAACATCATGTTCCAGCTGTATCCAATCCACCTTCCCATTTCGACGTTTCGGGAAAGCCATTGCTGCTGCGGTCCGGAATTGATTGTTCCATCAATTTTCGAGTCAGCAAGAAAACCGCCGCTTGCATAACCTATATCGAAAAGGTTTAGATTGCCTTTAACATGGACTCTTCTCAAAGGAGCAGCCTGCGATACTCCCCATGTATTGACAGAATCAACAGGTATAATAGTTAAGTTTTCCGCACCGCGCCAGAAGTTGATAAGCACACTTTTTTCCCGTGTATTTGAACGCACTGCTCCCGTTATTACAACATCTTCGGGGGAATTTCCAAGTCCCAATACCTGCATATAATATCCAAGCTTAATATCGAGGTTGTATTTACCCGGGCGGAATAAAAAAGCAAACCGGTTTTTATTGAATTCACTTCCGCGGCCTGATTGCCATTTGAAAATGGTGTCGATCAAAACCTGTATTTCCTTCATGTCCATTCCCTGATCGAAAAGAAACACATTATCACCCAAACCGGATTTTTGATATTTTTCAGCAAACCCGGGTAATTTTCCCTGTGCATAAACCATGTTACTACCAGTCTGAAAACTGATCAGAACCATAATTAGTCCGGTCAAATAAAAAAAACTTTTTTTCATTGTCTATCGTTTAGTTTGTCCTCTGAAGCTTTCTTTGACCAACGAAGCTTTTGAGTAGTTGGTAGCCTTGGAGGATCGTTTATCGTTTATCGTTAAGAACACCCTGCTTCGAGCATCCAGCACCCTGTACCGAGTACCCAGCACCCATCACCCAGCATGTCTGCTTACCATACATACGTCCCAACAGCACCTGGGTTCAGTTTTATAGTAACATTCTGACTCCTGAACTGGATCCGGAATGATGAAATGTTAAAGGAATCATTTGCCACAATAAGTACTGTTTTTCCCTCTGGGGTACGAAAGGCAACATTTGGAAGTACTTCGTTATTTTCTATTGTTGCTACACGAACAACTTCGTTACGTTCTTCGTCACTTGTGAAGCTCACCGACATATCACCAGGTTGTGTGGAATGAATTCGTACTGACCCCGGTGTAACAAATTTTGAAGCGTGGGCTACAACATAATAAGCGATATTTCTGGTTACCTTATCACCATCGATTGTAACAGCGCCCTGGCACATTGGACAGCCACCATCGTCGGTATGCGGATTGTTCAGCGGATCGGCTGCAAGATTCCAGAGGATAGTGTTTTTGCTCCAGTTCGTTGTGCTTCCTATAATAAGTCTCTTTACCTGTGAAGCCACATCTATTGTTAAGCTGCCCGGACGCTCGACAACCATCTGTTCGGTAAAATAGAGGTTCTTATCGGGATAAGCTTTGTGAAGAATCGACATTGCGCTCATATCACCAGCGTAATGATGAAAACCGGAACCATTTACATATTTTGAAGCATCCGGATCATTAAGTATTGAGAGAGGAAAATCGGGTCTGTCGAGGTTATGATCGAACAGAATAATCTTGGTTATTAAGCCTGCTTTTTCAAATGCAGGTCCGAGGTTATTCTTAATAAATGCACCTTGTTCAGAAGCTGACATTCTCATGCTTGGCGTATTATTAGCGTTGATAGGCTCGTTCTGTGTGGTAATTGCATCAATAGTGATACCCTCCTTTTTCATCTCCTGGATATACTTCACAAAATATTCAGAATATACCTGATAACATTCAGGCTTTAATGCACCGCCTTTTACCTTTCCGTTTATTTTCATCCATGTTGGTGCGGACCATGGTGAGGCCATAATTTTAATTCCCCGAACAACATTTAAAATCTCTTTCATCACAGGGATCACATCCTTTTTGTCCTGTCCCAGGTCAAATTTCACCAGTTTAAAATCGGTCTCACCTGTCTTAAGGTCGTCGTATGAAAAGACAAAGCTGTTCATGTCTGACGCTCCAATGGTGAGACGTATATAACTTACACCGATGTGATTGTTTGTGGAAGAGAACAGATCTTCAATAAGAGATTTTCTGGCCTCTGGTGACATTTTCATCATCAGTTCTGCACTGCCGCCGGTGAGAGCAAAGCCGAAACCATCGATTGTTTGCATTGAATGGGATTCATCGATGATGATGGGTAAACCCCATCCCTGGTCTTTTTTGGAGAATGATAATTTTTCATTCAGCTTTTCAAATAACATTGACCTGTCGGATTTTGTTACCCAGGCTTCAATTTCAACCGGTAATTGCTGTGCAAAAGTGGTGAAGAACAGACTAGTCAGCAGAAGGCATATCAAAAAACTTTTCATTCTGGTTTGTTTAATTATTAATCAGCTTAAAGTTAGGATAGTTATTAAATCATTGATCAATGTTTCTTAAATCTTTCTGAGATGACATTATATTTTTTTATTAACTTTATTATGAATTTGATCGCCTGCCAGACAGGTTCAGATAAGATTTCATTTAAAGAATGAATTAGATATGATATCATAACCTCAACCGTTATGCACAAGCGTTATCTACAAGGAATTAAATCAAAAACCCTACTCACAAAAATTAAAAACACTAAATTTGGTGAATAAAAATCCTTGCCATGTTAGAAAAGATTATTGAGTTTAGCGTAAAAAACAAACTAATAGTTATACTATTTACGCTTACTATTGCGGCATTTGGCTTGTATGCAGTTTTTAATATACCTGTGGGTGCTGTGCCCGATATTACAAATAATCAAATTCAGGTAATTACTACCTCAGGTAATTTATCGACCCAGGAAATAGAACAGTTTATTACAACGCCGGTTGAAATGGAAATGGCTAATCTTCCTGGCGTTTCGGAAATCCGTTCCATATCGAAATTTGGCATTTCAGTGGTTACGGTTGTTTTTGAAGAAAACATGGGAACCTATCTACCCCGTCAACTGATAGCTGAAAAAATTAAAACAGCCTCGGCTAACATTCCTGAAGCTTATGGATCCCCGGAAATGGGACCTATAACAACCGGATTAGGCGAAATTTACCAGTACATTATTGATGTAAAACCTGAATTTAGAGATAAATATACTCCAATGGATTTAAGGACAATCCAGGACTGGATTATAAAAAGACGATTATCGGGAATAAATGGTGTAGTTGAAATAAACAGCTGGGGCGGATTTTTAAAACAATATGAGGTTTCGGTTATTCCTGCAAGGATTAAAAGTCTTGGTATCAGCTTAATGGATATTTTTACTGCACTCGAAAATAACAATGGTATTTCGGGTGGCTCCTATATTGAAAAAACAAATCAAAGTTATTTTATCAGGGGCGACGGACAGGCAAGGACCTTAGAAGATATTGAAAACATAGTAGTTAAGAATAATGAAGGTACACCAATCCTTATAAAAGATTTGGCTGACGTTAAATTTGGTTTTGCTAACCGGTTTGGTGCAATTACTGCTAATGGAAAGGGCGAAACTGTGCTTGGTCAGATTATGATGCTGAAAAATGCAAATTCAAAAATTGTAATAAATGAAGTTAAAACCAGGGTAGCAGAAATTCAGAAGAATTTGCCGGAGGGTATTTTTATTAATCCTATCCTTGAAAGGAGCGAACTTATCTCCGAAACCTCCTTCACAGTAGTTGAAAACCTTGTTCTTGGCGCTATCATCGTGCTGTTTATCGTTATTTTACTTTTAGGAAACTTACGCTCGGCATTGGTTATTGCGTCTATGATACCCTTAGCATTGTTGTTTACCATTAGCATGATGTTTATTTTTGGTATTGATGCTAATTTAATGAGTCTTGGAGCACTCGATTTTGGGATAATTATCGATGGTGCAGTAATAATTGTTGAATTTATTGCCATAAAAATGACTTTGCAAAAGGATGAAATCCTGTCAGGTCAAGGTGATAACCGCATTACTATAATGGACAAGATTTCTATTTCCGGTGCTTCGAAAATGATGAAATCAGCAATCTTCGGACAGGTTATTATTCTAATCGTTTTCATCCCTATCTTGTCATTAAGCGGTGTTGAAGGTAAAATGTTTCGCCCAATGGCATTGTCATTTTCTTTTGCCATAATTGGTGCAATGATATTAGGGCTTACCTGGTTACCTGTTGCGACGTCACTTTTTTTAAAACCAGGCACAACAAAAAAACGAAATATTTCCGCTTGGATTATGGACAAAGTAAATCAATCGTACTACCCGGTAATTAAATGGTCATGCGGTCATAAACGCTTAGTACTTGGAGCAGCTATTGTCTCGCTACTACTTACAGGATTGGTGTTTTCGCGGATTGGAGGCGAGTTTGTACCCACTCTCGATGAGGGAGACTTTGTAATTCAACCGGTATTAAAAACAGGAACATCGCTTTCAAAAACTGTTGAAATGACCACTAAGATGGAGAACATATTAATAGAAAAATTTCCCGATGAAGTGGTCCAGATTGTTTCCCGCATTGGTGCTGCTGAAGTACCTACCGACCCCATGTCGATGGAAGAAATTGATATGATTATTAAACTTAAACCAAAAAAATTATGGACTTCGGCAAATAGCAAAGAAAAACTTGCTGATAAATTCAAAGAAGCACTGTCAATAATCCCTGGCGTGGAATATGAGTTTACACAACCCATTGAGATGCGTTTTAATGAATTAATCACAGGAGTGCGGTCTGATATTGCCATAAAAATATTCGGAGAGGACCTCGATTATATTAATCAAAAAGCCCTTGAAATAAAAAATATTATTGCAGAGGTGCCGGGCGCAAGTGACATAATTATGGAAAAAACTGCAGGATTGCCCCAAATAAAAGTGAATTACAATAGAAGCAAAATAGCTTATTACGGTGTGGATATAAATACCTTGAACACATTTTTATCAGCAGCATTTGGCGGAAAAACAGCAGGTGTAATTTTTGAGGGCGAAAAACGATTTGATATGGTGATGCGGTTTAATAACCAAAGCCGAACTGATATTGACGATATTCGTCAACTACAGGTACCTGTTTCAACCGGTCAAATGATACCTTTAAGCGAGCTTGCTGATATTCAGTATACGAAAGGGCCAGCTAAAATTTCGCATGATAATGCTCATCGAAGGGTGGTTGTAAGTGTAAATGTTCGCAACCGCGACTTAAAATCGGTTATAGTTGATATTCAACAAAAAATTGATAAAAACATAAAATTAAAAGCAGGTAATTATATTAAATACGGCGGACAATTCGAAAATTTACAAAATGCTACAAACCGTTTAATGATTGCCGTACCGATAGCCTTGATATTGATTTTCATTTTTCTGCATTTTGCATTCAAATCATTAAAAGATGCCATAATGATTTTTACCGCAATACCATTAGCCACAGTAGGTGGAGTATTTTTCCTCTGGATCAGGGGAATGCCTTTCAGCGTTTCGGCCGGTATTGGTTTTATTGCTCTCTTTGGTATAGCAGTACTAAACGGCATAGTACTTATTGAGCATTTAAAGGAGTTGCAGCATCAGGGTATGACAAATATGCGTGAATTGATACTCACCGGAACTAAAAGCCGTTTGAGACCGGTATTGCTCACTGCAGGAGCTGCTGCAATGGGCTTTTTGCCTATGGCTATCTCAACAGGTGCAGGAGCCGAAGTTCAACGACCACTTGCTACAGTAGTAATTGGCGGACTTATTACTTCCACAATGTTAACCATGATTGCTTTGCCTTTACTTTATGAAATTTTTTACAATGTTAAAGGAATAAAATTGGCCCCTTTGCGTTTCATTCGTTCCAAAACTTTTGTTACACTTCTTCTGATTTGTCTTCCGGCAGTTTCTGGTTTTGGGCAGAGATCCGATATGAAATTAAACGACGCCATTGATATAGGTCTGCACAATAGTAAGGAAATTGCAGCTTATATGCTTAAAGTGGAAGTAAGTAAAGTATTAAAAAAGACCGCCTTTGCACCCAATAAAACCATATTCAGTTATGGTACCGACCAAAATAATATTGCTGAAAAAGGGTATCCCTTAAAAGTATGGGGAGTGGAGCAAAGTTTTAGTTTCCCAGCACTTTATTCATCAGAAAGCAAATCAAGGCAAATTGAAGTTTCAATAGCTGATGCAAATTTGAATATTCAAAAAAACTATCTTAAAAGAAATGTTTCTTTTTCATACTTTGATTATCAAATTATTTTGAACAAGCAAAAATTGTTTCAAACCCTGGATAGCCTTTATAATGTATTACTTGCCAATTCAGAAAAAAAAGCTGAATTAGGAGATGCCAGCCGGCTTGAAGTCTTGAATATAAAGGCAAAGAAAAGTCAGGCTTCTATTCAAATAAATTCTTTAAAAGTTGATGCTGTAAATGCATATAATCGATTAAAAGTGATGATGAATTACGAGAGCGATTTTACAGTTCCGATAGCAATTGAACTGTTGCCTGAAATTAAAGAAATACCAGATTCCTTGCCACTTTTTGATTTATTGAAAAACGAAGGCGATTATTTTAGTTCACTTGTTATTGTTGAAAAAAATAAAATGATGCCGGATTTTTCCTTGAATTACTTTTTAGGCTCTAATCAATACGAAAACGGGAAGTATTATCACGGATTTCAAATTGGCGTTGCTGTACCCTTGTTTTATGGAAGCAACAAAGCAAAAATAAATGCAGCAAAACTTTCATCTAACGCCAAAAATTTATTGATAGAAAACGAAATAACCTTAATATATAATCAGTTAAACCAATTGTTCGGTGAACATCTTAAATATAAAGCATTGCTTAGTAATTTTAATTTTTCCGGAGAACCTTTAATAAATGAGATAATGAAAACTGCATTAAAATCATACCAATTGGGGGAAATAAATTTCTATCAATTTGTAAGCAGTTATGAAACTGCAGTTCAAATTCAGATTGAACACCTGGATAATGTATTAAAATACAATCACACAACTTTGGAAATAAAGTATTTTTCAAAATAAACAGCAAGCATTATGAAAACAAATTTAATTATAGTTTTTGTTCTTAGCTCGGTATTAGTATCATGCAAAAATAAAACTGAACAAACTACCGACAACAATACCGGCATTATTGAAATATCAAAAGCACAATTTGAATCTGAAAAAATGGTTATTGGTAAGCCTGTGTTAAACCCGTTTACCGATGTGTTTTATTTCACAGGTACTATTATTCCGTCCGTTGATGGGCAAGCACAAATTAGTTTACCCTTGCAGGGAATAATAAATAAAATTCAATGTAAGCAGGGGCAAATCATTAGCAAAGGTTCAGTATTGTTCGAGGTGTCCGGTAACGGATTTATCGACTTGCAAAAAGATTTTGCAGAATCGTCAGCTATTGTTTCACGGTTAAATGGTGATTATTTAAGGGCTAAGGAATTGTATAATGAAAATATAGCAACTAAAAAAGATTTTAATTATGCCGAAAGTAATTTTTATGCCGAGAATGCAAAGTTTAAGGCATTGAAAATTAAACTCGAAAGTATAGGACTTGATGTTTCAAAAATTGAAAAGGGTGAATTTTATTCGTCTTATACTATAAAATCTCCTATTAATGGTTTTGTTTCAAGTATCACTGCAAGTATTGGTCAAAATGTTGAGTCTCAACAAAAAATTGCAGAAATTATTGATGAAAAATCTTTCCAGTTAAGACTCTCTGTTTTTGAGAAAAATATTAACAAAATTACAACCGGACAAACAGTAGAGTTTTATTTAAACGGTAATAAATCTGTGAAATATAAAGCAACTATAAATGCTGTAGGGAAAACCATTATGCCAGATTCTAAGTCGATTGAGTGTTTTGCAATAATAGATAACCCTAAAAGCATAAATATGGTGAGCAATCAATTTGTTGAAGGCGAAGTAAATACAGCTGTTGATTCAGTCATATCTGTTCCAGAAACAGCAATTATCAACTCCGAAAATGATTCATATTTATTAATCTATGAGAAAGAAGTAAATTCAATTTATTACTTCAAAAAAATAAAAGTAAATACAGGTCGTAAAGCCAATAATTATATTGAATTAACTGAGCAACTCCCTACAGACAAGTTATTAGTAAATGGAGTTTATAATATTCAAATTGAATAGATTATGTATGACAGTAAAGGCTTTAAAACCGGCTCGCCGTGACGGAGGGAAAAAAATCAAAAATGTCTGTTCAAAAATATAAAAAAGTTATAAAAATTTTATTAAATTGTTGAAAATTTATACTAATGAAAAACTCAATAATAAACCTGGTGCTGGTTATACTTTTCGGATGTGCATCATGCGTCCAATCGCCTCAGCAGAAAGAGGAACCTGTAAAAAACGATTATTATGTAGCAGCATATATCTGGCCATCATGCCACGACGATTCGTTAGGCAGGGCGAAGCTGTGGCCGGAAGGTATCGGCGAATGGGAAGTGATTAAAAAAGGCAATCCACGTTTCGACGGACACTACCAGCCCCGCCAGCCGCTCTGGGGTTACGAAATGGACAACAATCCGAAAGTTGTGGAAAAGTGGATTAATGCAGCCACTGACCATGGTGTTAATGTATTCGTTTACGACTGGTACTGGTACAACGGCGGCCCGTTTCTGGAAAGCGCCCTTAATGATGGTTTCCTGAAAGCAAGTAATAACAAAAAAATGCAGTTCTACATCATGTGGGCCAACCACGATGTGAAGTACAATTACTGGAACTATCACCTTTACAAGGACAATACAGATATCCTTTTTAACGCCAAAATAGACTGGAAAAACTATCAAATCATTGTGCAAAGGATAATCAAACAGTATTTCAAGCAACCGAACTATTTTAAAATTAACGGTGAGCCTGTATTTTCCATCTTTAGCGTTGAAAAACTGCTGGAAAGCTTTGGCAACAGTACAGAAGAAGCTCGTAAAGCACTGGATTATTTTCGCGATGAAGTGAAAAAGGCTGGTTTCCCTGGGTTGCATATCCAGTGGAACCAGGGCGGAGGCTCTCTTATGTCGAAAGCGGAGGCCGGGAAGTTTGCCAACAGTGTGAAGGAGATGGGGTTCAATAGTGTTGCAATGTACAATATGGGCGGACGCGTTGAAGATTATATTCCTTATGGCACCAATTCTATCAAGATCCGGGAACAAATGGACTCAACACTTAATGTACCGGTCTTTCCATGTGTGTCAATCGGATGGGACGATACGCCGCGTTTCCCGGCCAAAGGTACTCACGATGTGGTGCATTACCATAACACTCCACAAAGTTTTGCAGACTTGTTAGCCCAAGCTAAAAAATATGCCGACAGTCACCCTGAACAGCCCAGGCTGATCACCATCAACGCATGGAACGAATGGGTGGAAGGCAGTTACCTGTTGCCTGATATGCTAAACGGGTTTAGCTACCTGGAAGCCGTGAAGGAGGTGATAATTGACGATAAATACGACAAGTATTAGACAGGATAAGATAAATCTAACAATCTTATACTCAACCCTAAGGTAGTACGTTCAGTCATGACTATGAACCAATTACCTTGAGGTTAACCTTGTTTTGTATTAGTGATCCATTTGGAAATTCATGGTGGATTACCTCTTTATAAACAAATTAGAATCCTAAATAGAGCACAACTGATTTCTTAAGGGATCGCTTTGATTAAAGTACAGTTTCACTCCATATATCATTGAGAGGCAAATCCTTTTTCCTAAGGTAAATATCATTGTGGAAATAGTCAAGTTTTTTAAGAAGATAAGCAAGACTGTTTATCTCCTCATCTTTAAGGTTTCCAACAATTATATCTGACACTTTTCCCATTACCGGAATTATAGACATGATCTCATCCCGGCCGGCTTTTGTTATTGCAACTCTTTTGCTCCTCTTATCATTCTTATCGGCAGTTTCAACTATCATTCCAGTTTTTATAAGCCTGTTGATCACTTCTGTACCGGAAGTTTTTTCCATTATCTGTTTGGTTATCAGCTCACTCTTCCTGAGACTTTCAAATGCCATAAGCTTAATCAGAAATGAAAATTCATCCGCTGTATGCAAAGAACTCTGCTTCAGGGCTTTTTTTATATACCCTTTTGCATATCGGTACATGAGTACGAGTAATATTGAAATTTCAGTTACTTCATTACGGTATTGCTTTTGAATCCATTCTTTGTTCCCTCCTGTCACCTCTCTGATCTCTAGCTTCGTCCTTCTATTATTTACATTAAGATAACTAATAAATTCATCAATCGAATAATCCTCCCTATTGCCCTTATCTTCATCAAAAACAAAGAATTGATTGATGACAGATGTTAGTATTTCACTTTTTTTCATATTGAGAACCTCCTAATCAATAACAAAAATAATAAAATTTAGTTCACATACGTACTATTTACTATTATTTTTAGAACATTTATGTACTTTAATTGTTTTAATATCATATACTACTAAATTTATATGGAAATTGCAGCCAGAATAAAAGATGCGAGTAAGGAGTACAAAGCAGGCGACACAGTTATAATGGCACTTCAGCCTACTACTTTCGAATTCAGGAAGAAGGAGCTTACACTTATAATTGGTCCGTCGGGATCAGGAAAAACTACTCTCCTCTCACTCCTTGGATGTGTTATTTTTCCCACCTCAGGCGAAGTATATATTAATGAAAGGCTTGTAAATGGTCTCAGCGACAGGGAACTGGCAGGAATCAGGCTTAAAAACATAGGTTTCGTCTTTCAGAATTTCAATCTTATTGCTCCATTGAATGCTCTCGAGAATGTAATACAACCTCTGAGGCTTTCTGGTATCGATAAGAAGAAGGCAAGGCTACTGGCAGAAGAGGCTCTAAGGAAGGTAAACATGGAAGACAGAATGCTCAGCCTTCCAAAAAACCTCAGCGGCGGACAGCAGCAGAGGGTAGCTATTGCCAGGGCTCTTGTTACTGATCCTTCTATTATGCTTTGTGATGAACCCACTGCATCACTTGATATCAGGAGCGTCTCTATAGTAATGGAAGAACTCAGGATGCTTTCTGATTCAGGTAAATCAGTTGTTGTGGTTACCCATGATATGAGGCTAAAACCCTTTGCTGACAGGATCATATATGTAAATAACGGGATAGCTTCCGACAAACCTTCTGAGGAAGAAATCTTTCATAATTAAAATTTCTAATTATCGATAAAACAGAATACTAAAGAAAAAAGTAATGAATAAGAAATTTTACCTTTTAATAATGCCGTTAATTATTGCAGGATGCGGAGGCAGCAAGGATAGTAAAGAAAGCTCAGCTAATAAATCAGCTACTGTCAACACTTCTCTGGCTGAGGTTTCTGAAGTGGTTGGCGTGGGAAAAGTTGAGCCGGAAATGGAGATAATAACCCTTGCAGCCTCATCAGGGGGAGTTGTTATTGAGATATTCAGGAATGACGGCGACAGCATCAAAAAAGGTCAACCGCTTGTGAGGCTTGATGATGAACTGGAGCTGATACGTTTAGCACAATTAAGGAGTCAGTACTTGTCACAGAAATCGCAGAAAGATATCGATGAAATTAATCTTCACGAATCGGAACTAAAGTTAGAGAATAAGAATAAACTGCTGGAATCTGTAAGAACTCTTACCGGCAAAGGAGCCGAGACACAGCAGACTCTTGATGACCTTGAGACCGAGGTATCAGTCCTTAAACTTACTGTTGAAAAAACTTATGCTTCCTTAAAACTCTCCGAAGCCATGCTTCGTGATGTATCTGAGCAGGTAAGGTATGCTGAAGCTGAAGCTTCACGGAAGATCTTGAGGTCGCCTTATACTGGTCTTCTTCTTGATCTTCATGTTAAAAGAGGAAGTGCGTTAAACCAGTTTGAGTCATACGCAGATGTTGCTCCCTCAGGAGCTATAACAGTAAGGACAGAGGTGGATGAACTGTTCGCCACAAGGCTTAGCAATGGCCTGGATGCAGAAATAAGGTATGTCGGAGGTGATTCCATTATTGCAAGGGGGAAAGTAATTTTCCTTTCACCTTATCTTAAGAAGAAGTCGTTGTTCTCCGGGAAATCAAGTGAACAGGAAGACAGGCTTGTACGGGAGGTAAGGATTAAACTTGATGGAGATAACGGACTTATACTCAATGCGAAGGTCGAGTCAGTAATATTATTAAAAAAGAGGTAATTATGATCGCAACCGCTTACAGGTTCATGAGGTACGACAAAGTAAAAAGCATAGGTGTAATTATCGGTATCGTGGTAAGTATTTTCCTTATAGGCCAGCAGATAGGTGTTCTGAGTTTCCTTACAGGTCTTATGGGAGGACTTGTAGGAAACTCGAGGCAGGAAATAGGCCAGATATGGGTTATCGATAATATTTCAAGAAATGCCAATGAACTTCCACAGCTCAATGAGAGCCTTGTGAGAGAGCTGAGGAGTATACAGGGTGTAAGGAATACATACCCTATTGTAGCATCACCGGCTTCGGTCAAATTCGATAATGGAAAACTTGCACCGGTACTTATTATTGGTAGTGAAGCTCCTTCCTTTATTGCAGGACCAAAACCTGAAACAATAAATGAAGGGAACCTGCTTTCGCTAAACGATGATGAAGCTGTGTCGGCAGAATTCTACGACCAGGCTGTGTTCGATTTCCCTGTAAAAATAGGAACCAGAGTAGAGATTAACGGGAAAAGTGCCATAATAAAAGTACAGACTAAAAATGCAAGAGGATTTGCCGGATCATTTTTCTACACAACATTATCAAAGGCACGATATTACACCTCCTTTCCTGAATCGAAGGTAAGTACTATAGCTGTGCAGGTAGAGCCCGGTTATGCAGTTGACGATGTTGTAGACAACATTAACAGATCAGTATATGGTATAAAAGCATGGAGTTCTGAAAAGTTAAGAAAGACCACCATAAGCTATATAACCATTTCATCGAACATAGGAACAAGCATTGGATCGCTTGTGATTTTTGCCGTAATCAGCGGATTCTTTATTATAGGGCTCACTCTTTATTCTTCGGCTGTAGACAGGATAAGAGATTATGGCACGCTTAAAGCAATCGGAGCGACAAACAGTTATATTACAAAACTCATTCTTACACAGTCATTCCTTTTCGCAGTTACAGGTTTTGCAATTGCAATGTTCCTTCTTGAAGGTTTCAGGGCTGGGGTTTCTAATGCGGGCCTGGTAATCAGGTATTCAATCATTGAATACATTTTACTGTTTCTGGTAACAGTGTTCATATCTGTTGGCAGTTCGCTATTCTTCTCTATCAGAACAATTAATAATGTTGAACCGGCTGCAGTTTTCCGTGGCTAATCATTCATAAATCTATTTTATATGAAATCTGCATGTTTTTCAAACATAACCGAGATTACGAGCTCAGCGAAGCTAACCACATTTAAATATAGTTTTATCAAACATGTGCGGTTCTGTCATACCTTAAAAATCAAAATCATATTATGATGAAAACCAGTTTTAAATTAATAATCTATATTCTTCTGATAAATGCATCATCAATGTTATCAGGGCAGGAAGTAAAACTGTTAACCTGTATAGATTCTGCGCTGGCAAACAAGGGTAATATACAGGCAGTGAGGATCGATATTGAGATAGCAAAACTCCAGACATCTTCTGCTTATCAGAAGTATCTTCCTGATTTATCACTGAATTATAATTACAGGTACAATGCAATAATACCTACACAGATTCTTCCTTTGGGCCAGTTCAACCCCATACCCACTGACGAAAAAAGGCCGATAAAATTCGGAACCCCCTGGCAGCAGAATTCAGGAATAACCCTGTACCAGCCGATAATTGACTTTTCAATAAAAAGCCGTGTGGCTGAAAGCAGAATAAATGAGAAACTAAAGAATACCGATGCTGCTGCTGCTGAAAATGATCTGAAAATGGAGGTAATAAAATGTTTTTCAAACATCTGGCTCATGGAGGAACAGCTTCACTCCGCTGAACTCGATACACTTCGCACTTCGAGAACAAAAGAGCTCATCATGGCAAGATTTAAAGAGGGTAAAGTATTGAAGATGGAGTTAAATAAGGCCGATCTTAACCATAATAATGCTCTCTCAAATTATATTGCAGCTTCATCAACACTAACACGCGAAAAGATATATCTGAGTTTTCTTACAGGTATGTCATTAGAGACCATTCTTAAAGGTAGTTTTGACTTTATACCATTTAAGGAAGGTGTTCTGAGAAAAGGCAATAATACCGTTATTTTAGATTCTGTCATTTCATTGCAAAACTTAAAATTAAGAGCTGATCTACTTGAACAACAGCATAATACAGAAAGAATAAAAAATGTACCTGCAATCGGTTTCGAGGGTTTCATTGGTGCATCGCAGTATACCGATACGTTTAATCCTTTTCTTTCAGGCAGCTGGTATGGTAGCAGCTATGTAGGCCTTAACCTTAGGTTTCAGATTCTTTCCGGTATCAGCACCAGAAATAAGGGAAAGCAGCTTATACTCGAAACAAAAGGTGTTAAGTCGAAACTGGAAGATGAAATTCAACTTGTAAACACTACCAACATGAGGATTGCTGAAGAGATTAGGCAGTTAGAGTATCAGGCTGGTTTGTCGAAGGAGAACATATCACTTTTTGAAGAGAATATTTCCCTTAACCAGGATAGGTTTGAAAAGGGCCAGATAAATGCATATGACCTTCTTACAGACGAGATTGATCTGCAGAAAGAGATGTCAAATTTCAACGAAAAAAGAGCTGAGCTTGTCAGGAAGCAAATAGATATGATAAACAATTCAGGGACACTTTCAATATTTATTAATATCTTGAAATAAAAATTTTAAAAATGAAAAGTAAATACAGGTTTTTGATATTTCTGGTAATAATTATATCTGTCAATTGTACACGGGTTTTTGCACAATTAACATTCGATTTTGAAACCGGGGTTGTCAGTACCGGTTATAATAATGTCCGTATACCGGGCGGTCAGGGTACATTATTCTCGTTTAACAAAGATCTTAATGCATCGCCTGAATTATTTTACAGGATCAGGCTCAGCTATACAATTGGTACGCGTCATACTTTGTCTGCCCTTTATGCTCCGCTTACAACCAATTCCAGCGGAAGCGTATCCAGGAACATTGATTTCGCAGGGGAGATGTTTCCGGCAAATACCGACATTGATGGTACATATAAGTTTAATTCGTACCGGCTGACATACCGTTATGACATAGTTAAGAAACCGAAGTTCGAGTTTGGTCTTGGATTTACTGCAAAAATAAGAGATGCCAGGATAGCACTTTCATCTCCCGGACTGGAGGCTGAAAAGACAAATGTCGGTTTTGTTCCAATTATTAATTTCAGGTTATTCTGGTATTTAAATGACAAGCTAGGTCTTCTTGTTGAGGGTGATGCGCTGGCTGCCCCACAGGGAAGAGCTGAAGATGTTCTTGTTGCTGCAACATACAGGCTTTCCAACCGTATCGGATTTAAGGCCGGATACAGGTTACTCGAAGGTGGTGCAGACAATAAAGAAGTATATAGCTTTGCCCTTTTCCATTATGCTTCAGCGGGTTTTTATATATTCTTTTAGTAATGGTACAGTTATACGATGATGTCTCTTTCAGAATAAGTAAAATTGTTACACAGTGTTACAGCACGTCATTTTCTATTGCAGTTAGTTATCTGGATAAGGAGATGCGGAAAGCAATTTACAGTATTTACGGTTTTGTAAGATATGCTGATGAAATTGTTGATACGTTTCATGATTATAATAAAAAGGATCTTTTAACAGAGTTTGAAAGCTCGTATTATAAGGCTTATAAAGATGGAATAAGTCTGAATCCTGTTTTACATTCTTTCCAGATTACTGTAAAAAAGTACAATATCCAGGATGATCTTATACAGGCATTTCTGAAAAGTATGAAAGCCGATCTGGTAAAAACCGGGAGTTATAATAAAACAGAACTGGGCGAATATATTTATGGTTCAGCAGAAGCTGTCGGACTTATGTGTTTATGCATATTTGTAAACGGAGATAAAAGCAGGTATGAAGAATTGAAACGCCCGGCGATGAAACTGGGTGCTGCATTTCAGAAAGTAAACTTCTTACGGGATATTAAAAATGATATTTATGACCTTGGCAGAAGCTATTTTCCTGAGATAAAAATCAATACTTTTGGGAAGGAAATCAAGGATAAAATAGTCAGTGATATTGAAGCAGATTTTTCTGCAGCTTATCAGGGAATAAAAGAGCTACCGCATAATGCAAAAATTCCTGTTCTTATTGCCTTCACTTATTATTTAAAATTGCTTAAGAAAATAGAAAGAACGCCTGCACAAAAGATTGTAACCACAAGGATTAGGATTAATGATATCAGTAAGCTGTTACTTTTAAGCAAAGCATACCTGGCAGTTAAGTTGAGGTTGGTTTAAGATTGTTAAAACTGTATGAAAGAAACACATGTAATATTGGT
>JBBRSO010000008.1:0-48197 GCA_038245405.1 Bacteroidales bacterium | reverse complement strand
TTTATAATAATAATGCTGGTAATATCAGTAATATTCTCCGGCATAATTCTTTTACCATTCACCGGGAGCTATATAAAGACAATAACGAGTCCGGGCGAAGGAACTAATATTGCTGATTTAGTAAATAAGCCTCTATACATCGCACTATCAGCCCTTGTAGGAGCATTGACTCTTCCTCTGTTGCCAATCTTCGCATGTATTCTTTATTTTAATGGGAAAGCAGGAGAAGAACAGGTCCAGGTAAGTAATGTAGTGGAACCACAGGATACTAAGTTGAGAGTAGAAGATCTTTATGCAAAACCGTATTCTGACGATCATCCTGAAAATCCTGAAAATAAATCTTAATTATCAAGGAGGTTCCTGGTGAAACTAAAGATCATTTTCACCTTTTACATATCCAAAATTAGCCAGGATGCCACCATCGACATACAATATATGTCCATTTACAAAATCACTGGCTCCTGATGCCAGGAACAGCGCCGCATTTGCCACATCCTCAGGTTCACCCCAACGACCTGCCGGAGTCCTCGTCATAACCAGATCGTTGAAAGGATGACCGTTTTCCCTTATTGGTGCAGTTTGAGAAGTAGCTATGTAACCAGGACCAATCCCATTAATCTGAATATTATATTTTGCCCATTCACAGGTCATATTTTGTGTCAGCAATTTCAATCCCCCTTTTGCCGAGGCATAGGCAGATACAGTATTTCTGCCATATACGCTCATCATTGAGCACATATTTATGATCTTCCCACTTCGTTTTTGTATCATTTTCGGTACAACCCGTTTTGAAATTATAAGAGGAGCAACCAGATCAACATCGATAACCTGTTTATAGTCAGAGATTGACATGTCTAGGATTGCAATCCTCTTGATAATTCCCGCATTATTGACGAGAATATCCACAGGGCCTATATTCTTTTCAATCAGAGAAATACCCTTATCAACATCGTGCTCATCTGTCACATTAAATTTCAGAGTGAAAACATCAAGATTCTCCTTCCTGAAACTCTCCTTGCAACTTATCAATTTTTCATCATGAAGGTCATTTACACATACCTTAGCCCCTGCTTTGGCAAGCAACAATCCAATTGCAAGGCCAATGCCGTGCGTGCCACCGGTTACAAGGGCGACTTTCCCGGTCAAATCATATAAATTCATCATAAAATGCTGGATTTTCCTCGTTTATAAAAGTGTATCAGGTTGACGAATATCCATATCGCTATAATCGAGGTTTTCCCCTGCCATTCCCCATATAAATGTATAATTGGAAGTACCGGCAGCGCTATGTATGCTCCATGAAGGAGAAATAACTGCTTGCTCATTCCGCATCCAGATATGCCGGGTCTCGTCAGGTTCACCCATGAAATGACAAATACTCTGTTTCTCAGGCACCTCAAAATAAAAATAAGCCTCCATTCTCCTGTTGTGGGTATGAACCGGCATAGTATTCCATACGCTTCCCGGTTTTAGTTCAGTCATCCCCATTTGCAACTGGCAGGTTTCTATTACAGAATTGACAATCAGTTTATTTATTGTTCTGTGATTTGATGATTCCATCGCACCCATAACTACTACCTGAGCATCAGCCAGAGTTACTTTTCGTGTTGGATATTTGTGATGAGCCGGGGCGGAATTTATATACAGCTTAGCTGGTTTTGCAGGATCGACAGAACTAAAAATTACTTCCTGGGTACCCATTCCCAAATACAAAGCTTCTTTAAAACCGACTTCAAACTCCTCATTATCAGCCTGAATAATAGCACCTCCTCCAATGTTAATAATACCAATTTCTCTTCTTTTCAGAAAATATTCCGCCTTTAATTCCCCGGCAGTTACGAGTTTTAGTTTTTCATTAACAGGCATGGCACCTCCTACAATATATCTGTCGTATAATGAGTAGACAAGCGATATATCTTCGGGAATAAAGATTTTTTCAATTAGAAATTCCTTCCGAAGCCTTTTTGTATCATAGCCTTTTACATCCTCAGGATGTGCTGCATATCTTAATTTCATTTTCATAAAACTAACTAATTAAATAATGCATTTCTCTGTGTAACTCTGTTCCCCCAGCACCTATTTTACCATCTTCTTATCTATCATCTTCGTAATTTCTGTTCCAGCCATCAGAAAACCGCCAACGCCATAGACTTCGGTCATCTCGCGCGTTACGCTTTTTGGATCTGCTCCGATGGGTTGGATGAATCCCACTTTGCCATCAGGCCATACTGAAGTAACCATCGATTTCCACCCTTTGATAATTGCCGGAAGATATGTTTCCTTATCAAGGTAGCCGTTATTAACTCCCCAGGCCATTCCATAAACAAAAAATGCGGTTGCACTCATCTCCGGATTAGGATAACTCGCAGGGTCAAGAAGGCTTGCGTGCCAAAAACCGTCAGATGATTGCAGGGATAGAAGTTTTGAAGCCATCTTTTTGTATATTGAAACGAAGTAATCTTTATGTTCATACCCCGATGGAAGTTCTGTAATGATTATTGCCAGACCTGCAAATACCCAGCCATTGCCTCTTCCCCAGAAAACTTTAGAGCCGTTGGCCTCTTTCCTTGTAAAATAATTTGAATCTCTGAAGTAGAGATCTTCATCTTTGTCGTACAGATAATCGGTTGTTGCTCTATACTCGTTATACATAAAATCAAGATATTTTATATTTCCTGTTACATTGGCCATCTTAGCCCATACAGTAGGTCCCATGAACAGAGCGTCGCACCACGACCACCTTTGCGTGGCGGCATATTTATCGGTGAATTCGAACTTAAGATCGCCTTTAGCCGGATCTGCCATAATTTTATTGAGATACGCCTCCATAGGTTCGATCATCTTCCTATCCTTGTATTTCCGGTATAACTCAATATATGTCTGGCCAACACAATAATCGTCGGCATGATATTTCTGAAGCGGATCTTTCCGTGGATTATATGTCCAGCCTGCTTTTTCAGATATGCTTCTCAGCCACTCATAATATTTATCATTACCTGCTATTGAGGCCCATTGAGCCATACCTGCATATAGTGCAGCATTAGTCCAGTCAGCAGGTTCATGTGTAAGAGGTGTTTTTATTTGCCAGTCAGCAACTGCTCTAAGTATGGTTTTTACATCTTTTTTAGTAAGGTCAGATTTGAATGTAGATGTTTGGGAAAAAACCTGGCCGGAACTCAGGAATATAGTTATAGCCATTAAGATTCTGGTAATTTTCATTTGCCCGGTTTTATTTCGGAAATAAATTCATTCGGTGTTAAAAAAATAGATGAATGTTCTTAAACAATCATCTCAATTCTTGATAATTTCAATTGTTATTCATAATTTCGTGATCGTTAACGAAACAATGTTCAAATTTATAAAATTTTATAATTCCTTTTAATAATATGCGACCATTTATTCATGAGAATTTTCTTTTGGATAATAAAACAGCAGAAAGATTATATCATAATTTCTCTGAGAATCAACCTGTAATAGATTTCCATTGTCATCTTTCTCCTGCACTAATTGCCAACGATCATCAGTTCAAAGATCTTACCGGGGCATGGCTTGAAGGTGATCATTACAAATGGAGAGCAATGAGAATCAATGGCATTAATGAAAAGTATTGTACAGGTAATGCCTCAACTTATGAAAAATTTGAAAAATGGGCAGAAACTGTACCTGCAGCAATAGGAAATCCTTTATATCACTGGACTCACCTTGAACTCGCCCGGTATTTCAATATTTATGAGCTGCTTTCACCTGTGTCAGCCTCAAGAATCTACAAGAATGCCTCTTCGTTGCTGAGTACACCCGAATTCTCTGTCAGGTCACTTCTTCGTAAGATGAAAGTAAAGATTATCTGCACTACCGACGATCCGGTTGATAGCCTCGAACATCACTTAGCTCTAAAAGACTCATTTGAAATCAAAGTACTGCCTACTTTTCGGCCTGATAACATTATTAAAACCGATGATCCCCTAATTTACAAGGAGTATATTTTAAGACTTGAAAAGGCTTCAGGTATACAGATTAACAGTTTTGATACATTGCTGGAAGCTCTCGAAAACAGACACAATTTCTTTCATGCTACAGGTTGCCGGATATCTGACCATGGCCTCGATCGATTTTATTTCTCCGCATCTTCACCTGCTGAAATCGATAGAATATTTAAGAAGCTCATGAATTCACAAGCCATTTCGATGGATGAAACTGAACAATACAGGACGGCCGTTATGCTTGAAATCTGCAGGATGAATCATAAAAGAGGCTGGGTTCAACAGTTTCATGTTGGCGCTCAACGGAATAATAATACAAGGATGTTTCGCCACATGGGACCTGATACCGGGTGGGATTCAATTGGCACATCTCAGGATCCAGTTAAAATATCAGGTTTTCTTAGCGAACTAGATAGTCATGAAAATCTTGCCAAAACAATCCTTTATAATCTGAACCCTGCTGATAATGAGATGATGATAACCATGTCAGGAAATTTTAATGATGGTTCATTTCCGGGAAAAGTTCAGTATGGTGCTGCCTGGTGGTTCCTCGATCAAAAAAACGGGATTGAAAAACATCTGAGAGATCTCGCTTCACTGAGTTTATTAAGAAGGTTTGTAGGTATGGTAACTGATTCAAGGAGTTTCCTTTCTTATCCAAGGCATGAATATTTCAGAAGGGTTTTTTGTAATTTTATTGGCGCAGAAGTAGAAAAGGGGCTGATTCCCGACCAGGATGAATTACTGAAACCCTTAATTGAAGGTATTTCATACAAAAATGCAAATGAGTATTTCGGACTATAGGCCCTCACCCCTGGGGGAGGGATTTAGGGAGAGGGACGAAGCAAAAAGAATATTAATTTCTACATATATGGAAGATCTGAATATAAAAGACAAAGTCGCAGTCATAACTGGTGGCGGAGGAATTATCTGTTCAACACTTGCAAGAGCTCTTGCTCAGCATGGTGTTAAAACTGTGATTCTCGACCATAAACCGGAAGCCTGTGAAATTGCATTTGAAATTGAAAAAAAATATAATACACCGTCGCTGGGCGTTTGTGCAAGCGTTCTTGACAAGGAATCGCTCGAAGCAGCACAGAAGATAATTCACAACAAATTTGGACTTATTGATATTCTCATCAATGGTGCCGGAGGCAATTCACCGATTGCAACTACTAAGCTTGAAAAGATGGAAGGCACTGATGATGAAAATCCTGCAGATACGTTTTTCGGTCTTAAAATTGAAGGATTCGACAAGGTATTTGATCTTAACTTTAAGGGTACTCTCCTGCCCACAATGGTTTTTGCTACCGACCTTATCAAAAAGAAATCAGGCGTGATAATTAATATTTCTTCTATGAACTCCTACCGGCCACTTACAAAGATTGCAGCTTATTCTGCTGCAAAGGCGGCTGTTAATAATTTTACACAATGGCTTGCAGTTCATTTTTCTAAAACCGGAGTGAGAGTCAATGCTATTGCTCCCGGGTTTCTGCTTACAAATCAGAACAGGTTTCTGATGATAGACGAAGCAACAGGAGGACTTACGCCAAGAGGAAAAAAAATTATCAATGGCATACCCATGGAAAGATATTGTCAGCCCGAAGAGCTTACCGGAACATTAATTTATCTGATCTCTGATATGTCAAAGTATGTAACCGGAGTAGTGATTCCCGTTGATGGTGGGTTCAGTGCCTATAGTGGGATTTAAACCCCCTCCCTTCAGGGTGGGGATAACAAACCCCGTCCTTAACGGTGGGGCTAACAAGAAAGGATAAACGATAATGTCGAAAAATGTAATAGTCGCGCAATCCGGTGGTCCCTCACCGGTGATAAACAGCTCACTGCGCGGAATCATTGAAAGCTGCCGGATGTTCCCTGATAAATTCGGAAAGGTTTATGGAGGATGGCATGGGATTGAAGGTGTATTAAATGAAGAGCTTCTCGATCTGTCGTCGCAGAATGAAGAAGAAATTGCATTGTTGCGAAATACCCCTGCCGCCGGAAGTATTGGATCGTGCAGGTATAAACTGAAAGATAAGCAACAAAAAGATTTTAAGCGGATAATGGAGGTCTTTAAAGCGCATAACATAGGCTATTTCTTTTATATCGGGGGCAATGATTCACAACATACAGCATTCAAGGTAAGCGAAATGGCTAAGTCAAACGGGCTTGACATGGTTGCTGTTGGGGTACCAAAAACAATTGACAATGATCTGGGCGACAATGATTTCAGATTAATAGATCATACACCTGGTTATGGCAGTGTTGCCAGATATTGGTCGCATATAATTCAGAATGCGAATGAGGAGAATATGGGATCGTCTCCTGCTGACCCTGTTCTTGTAATTCAGGCCATGGGAAGAAAGATAGGTTACATTCCTGCGGCAGCCCGCCTGGCGGATCCTGAAAGAGAAATGCCACTGCAGATTTATATGACAGAATCAAACGTTCCGCTGGATAACCTTGTCGACAATGTAAACGATCAGTTGAAAAAAGATGGCAGGTGTATGGTTATTATAAGTGAAGGATTTGATGTTGGAAAAATTGGAGAGGTAAAAGATGCGTTCGGTCATACTTCTTTTGGATCCAGCCAGAACTCCGTTTCTCAGATCGTTGTCAACTACCTTAATTCCAATGGACTAAAAGCCAGAGGTTCGGCCCGTGGTCAGGTAATGGGGACCGATCAAAGAGACACTACAGCATATGCATCAATTGTTGATCTTGATGAAGCCTATAGAGTCGGACAGAAAGCTGTAGAGATTGCCGTTTATGAAGGAAATGGCTGGATGGCAACAATCCTTAGAGAACCGGGGTTCATATATAATGTCAGATATGACAAAGTTCCGCTTGAAAAAGTAGCACTGTCGGAAAGAACATTTCCTGAAAAATGGATCTCAAAAAACCGCTATGATGTCACTGATGAATTTGTAGCCTATGCCCGACCATTGATTGGAGAGGACTGGCCATCAGTTCCGATGATTAACGGCCGACAAAGGTTTGCCAGGTTGGAAATGAAATTTGCCGAAAAAAAATTATCTGTATATCTGCCCGAAGCATATGAGAAAAACAATCTTTAACCATAATTACCATCGCTCGAAAATCAATATATTTAACCAAAATATGAATTCACAGGAACAATTACAGGCTCTTAAACCCGAAAAGGAATTTTTTATAGGGATCGATTCAGACGGATGTGCTTTCGATACGATGGAGATCAAACAAAAAGAATGTTTTTGTCCCAACTTTATTAAATATTTTGGAATGCAACCCATATCAAAATATGCAAGGGAGACATGGGAATTTGTTAATCTGTATTCTACCCACAGGGGATGTAACCGATTCCTTGCCGTAAATGAAACACTCAGGCTGCTTTCAACCCGTCCGGAAATCAAAGCCAGAAATTTCAGCGTTTCCTCTGCTTCATCGCTTATTGAATGGACAAAAAAAGAGACAAAACTTGGAAACCCTGCACTGATGAAATATGCTGCTGAAACAGCTGATCCATTTATCACAAAAACTCTTGAATGGTCATTGAAAGTCAATGAAGATATCCAAAATCTTGTGTTCGGGATTACTCCTTTTCCGTTTGTAAGGGAATGTCTCGAAAAAATCAGACCAATAGCGGATATTATGGTTGTCTCACAAACACCATATGATGCTCTGAAGCGTGAGTGGGAAGAGAATAAGATCGATCATTACCTCAGGATGATCGCCGGACAGGAACATGGCACCAAATCGGAGCATCTTAAATACGCTGCTTCTGGTAAATATCCTGCAGAAAAGATCCTGATGATCGGAGATGCAAATGGTGATCTGAAAGCTGCGAAGACAAACGGGGTCCTCTTCTATCCTATCAATCCGGGTAAAGAAGATGAGTCATGGGAAAAACTGTTAAGAGAAGGATTGGATAAGTTTTTTGCCGGTACATATAAGGGAGCATATGAGTCAGAACTTATTGCTGAGTTTGAAACATATCTTCCTGAACATCCACATTGGAAATAACCCAGCCCTTCAGGGTGGGGATAACGATAAACTTAATTTCATGATATATTTCAAAACCGGATCGGAAAATACAGTGCTCACCTCAAAAGATCTTGAGCAAGGCATAATTTCAGCGTTGGAACAGATAGGTATCAGGAAAAAGGTTCTTATCGTGCCTCCTGATTGCACCAGGTTTCATTCGAGGGCAGGTGAACTAACAACTTATATTTACAAGTATTTCCAGAGTAATGTAAGTGACATCCTTCCGGCACTGGGGACACATTCTCCTTTGACTGACCAGCAGATCAGTGATATGTTCAGGAAAGTTCCAAAATCTCTTTTTCGTATCCACGACTGGAGAAAAGATGTATTGACAATAGGTACTGTTCCGGGAGATTATGTATCAGAAATAACCAACGGAGCTCTCAATTTTTCATGGCCTGCACAACTTAATAAATTGGTATTTAACGGCGGACACGATCTCATACTGTCTGTCGGCCAGGTAGTTCCTCATGAGGTTATCGGCATGGCCAACTACAACAAAAATCTTCTAATAGGCACAGGTGGATCTGAAGGAATAAACAAAAGTCATTTTATCGGAGCTGTTTATGGAATGGAAAGAATTATGGGAAAAGCAGATAATCCTGTAAGGTCACTGCTGAATTATGCGGCTTCTCGATTTGCGAGTCATCTACCGGTTGTTTATGTACATACTGTAATTGGCAGAGGAGAAGATGGCAAACTTGTAGTGAGAGGGTTATTCATAGGTGATGATGCTGAAGTATTCAGTCTTGCCGCCGATCTTTCTCTTAAAGTGAACTTTAATTTAATCGAGACACCACTAAAAAAGGTGGTAGTTTATCTTGATCCTTCTGAATATAAGAGCACATGGCTCGGCAATAAAAGTATATACCGAACAAGGATGGCGATGGCTAACGGCGGTGAACTGATAGTTCTTGCTCCCGGGTTAAAAGAATTCGGAGAAGATAAAGAAATTGACAGACTGATCAGAAAATATGGATATTATGGTACTCCTGCAACTCTCAAGTCACTCAAAGGAAATGAAGAATTGAATAATAACCTTGGGGCAGCTGCCCACCTGATTCATGGAAGCTCTGAAGGAAGATTCAATATAACTTATTGTCCCGGATTTCTTACTCGGAAAGAAATTGAATCTGTAAATTTTAACTACCACGATCTGAACGCGATGATGAAGAAATACAACCCAGTCTCTCTGAAAGAGGGTTTTAACACAGTAGACAATGAGGAGATTTACTATATCTCAAATCCCGGACTGGGACTCTGGTCATCAAAAGAAAAACTTGTTTAGTAATATTTAAATAATCTATGTTATGGTAAGGTGGGGAATAATCGGATGTGGAAATGTCACTGAAGTTAAAAGCGGTCCGGCATTTAATAAAGTAAAGGATTCCAGTCTGGTAGCAGTAATGAGAAGAGATTCTTTCCTTGCTGAAGATTACGCAAGGAGACACAATGTTCCTAAGTTCTATTCAAAAGCGTCGGATCTTATTAATGACAGGGATGTTGATGCTGTATATATAGCTACTCCTCCTTCGAGTCATGCTGAATATGCAATTGAGACAATCAAAGCCCGCAAACCGGTTTATATTGAGAAACCGATGGCTGCCAGCTATACAGAATGTCAAAAGATAAACAAGGCTGCTGTAAAGTACAGAGTGCCGGTTTTTGTTGCATATTACAGAAGGGCTCTTCCCGGATTCCTGTTAGTTAAGAACCTGATTGAAAAAGGAAGCATAGGAAATGTACATTTTGTGCTGTTACAACTCTTTAAGGCGCCTTCAAATGATGAAAAAGCCGGAAAGCTGTCATGGCGTGTAGATCCGGATATAGCAGGTGCAGGTCATTTCTACGATCTTGCTTCACACCAGCTCGACTATCTTGATTTTCTCTTCGGTCCGATAATAAAAGTAAGGTCGATAGTTACTAATCAGGCAGGTCTATACAAAGCGGAGGATTATGTTTCTGCAGAATTTATGTTTTGTAATAATATTACCGGTATGGGAACCTGGAGTTTCGGCGCCTCGATTGAAAGCGGAAGAGATACCATTGAGATAATTGGAGACAAGGGATCCATAAAATTTACAACATTTAGCTTTGAACCAATCGTACTTACAAACGAGTCAGGAAGAGAAGAATTTATCAATGAACGGCCTGAGCATGTCCAGTATTTTCTTATCGATAAAATAGTGAAATCACTGCACGGACAGGAGGCTCCTCCAAGTACTGGGATTACTGGTGCCAGAACGAGTAAAATAATGGGAGAAATAGTTAAGGAATACTACAAGAAGAATAAACATCATATAAAACTTAAATTATGAGCAAATTGTCAAACATCGGATTAATAGGTCTCGCGGTAATGGGTGAGAATCTTGTACTTAATATGGAGAGCAAAGGTTATTCAGTCTCCGTTTATAACCGTTCTATACAGAAGGTTGATGATTTTCTTTCAGGCAGGGCAAAGGGAAAAAAGATCACGGGCGCACACTCTGTTGAAGAGCTTGTAAACTCAATTGAAAAGCCCAGGAAAGTAATGCTCATGATTAAAGCCGGATCAGCAGTAGATGATATGATCAACACCCTCATTCCATATCTTGACAAAGGAGATATAATAATTGATGGCGGAAATACTCATTTCCCCGATACAAACAGGAGAACAGCTTTTGTGGAAAGCAAAGGACTTTTATATATTGGTACCGGTGTGTCGGGAGGAGAGGAAGGTGCATTGCTGGGTCCTTCAATAATGCCGGGTGGCTCAAAGGCGGCATGGCCATTTGTGAAACCAATATTTCAGGCTATTGCTGCTAAGGTTGATAATGGAATCCCATGCTGTGACTGGGTTGGAGAGAACGGAGCCGGTCATTTTGTAAAGATGGTACATAACGGCATTGAATACGGTGATATGCAGCTGATTACAGAAGCTTATCAGATTATGAGAGACCTCCTGCATCTTGATGCAGATGAGATGCATAAAATATTCAAAGAATGGAATGAGGGTGTGCTCGACAGCTACCTGATTGAAATAACGCGTGATATCCTTGCTTATAAAGATACTGACGGCAAACCATTGGTAGATAAAATTCTTGATACAGCCGGACAAAAAGGAACAGGTAAATGGACTGTTGTATCATCACTGGATCTGGGAATTCCTTTGACTTTAATAGGTGAAGCTGTTTTCTCAAGATGCTTATCCGCAGTCAAGAACGAGAGAGTTGAGGCTTCTAAAATATTAAATGGTCCGTCTCCATCCTTCAAAGGAGATAAAATAAAATTCATTGAAGACATAAAGCAGGCTCTTTATGCCGCTAAGATTGTTTCATATGCACAGGGCTACTCTCTTATGAAAGCTGCTGCAGAAGAGTACAAATGGAAGTTAAATTATGGAGGTATAGCACTGATGTGGAGAGGTGGCTGTATCATCAGGTCAGCTTTCCTTGGAAATATTAAAAACGCATTCGACAATAATTCTTCAATTACAAATCTTCTTCTTGATCCTTTCTTTAAGGCTGAAATTGAAAAAGCCCAGAGTGGTTGGAGAAATGTGGTATCCACAGCAGCAATAAATGGCATTTCAGTTCCCGCGATCTCATCGGCACTTTCATATTTTGACGGCTACAGATGCGAGAGACTGCCGGCTAATCTGTTACAGGCGCAGCGCGATTATTTTGGAGCGCATACCTACGAAAGGCTGGATAAGCCAAGAGGAGAATTTTTTCATACAAACTGGACCGGACGCGGAGGGACTACTTCTTCTTCAACATATAACATTTAACCAATATAATCTTTAAAAAATCCCTAACAAGATCTGAATATGTCCGACACTCCAAAAACAGGAAGTTACAGATGGACAGTCTGTGCCCTGATCTTTTTTGCGACTACGCTTAACTATCTTGACAGACAGGTAATCGGGATTCTGAAACCGATGCTCGAGACTAACCTTAACATAGGTGAGGCAGATTATGGAAACATTGTAACAATTTTCCAGCTATTCTATGGCTTTTCGATGCTGCTTGCAGGACGTTTGATAGATAAATTCGGAACAAAGATTGGTTATTCAATATCGGTTCTGTTATGGAGTATCGCAGCGATGGGACACTCTTTGGCAAGTGGAGTCGTTAGCTTTGGCTTTTGGAGAGCTTTCCTTGGACTTAGTGAATCGGGAAACTTCCCTTCAGCAATAAAAGCTATTGCAGAATGGTTTCCAAAAAAAGAACGGGCTCTTGCGACCGGAATCTTCAACTCCGGGGCAAATGTAGGGGCGATAATCGCTCCTATCCTGGTCCCCGCTATAGTTATTAAATGGGGCTGGCAGGCGGCATTCATTATTACCGGGGCATTCGGTTTCATATGGCTTGTCTTCTGGATAATATTTTACGAATTGCCAGAGAAACACAAAAAACTTTCAGCAGGTGAATTAGCATACATAAACAGTGATACTGACGAAAATAATGAAAGTACTAAACCCATACCATGGCTAAGTCTGTTAAAATACCGTCAGACATGGATATTCTTTATCGGCAAGGCGATGACCGACCCGATCTGGTGGTTTTATCTCTTTTGGATACCTGGCTGGCTGTCTACAGTAAGAGGTGCAGGGTTGGATTTAAAATCATTTGGTATTCCCCTTGTCGTTATTTATTCCTCAACAACCATTGGTAGTATAGGCGGAGGATGGCTTTCTTCACTCATGATAAAAAAAGGAATGTCGCCATTTAACGCCCGAAAATACACTATGCTGATATTCGCTTTACTGGTCATTCCTGTATTTTTTGCCCAATCGGAAGGAGTAAGTACATGGGGAGCGATAGGTCTTATCAGTCTTGCGGCGTCGTCACATCAGGCATGGTCGGCAAATATTTTTACTACCGTGTCGGACGCCTTTCCAAAAAGAGTTGTCAGTTCAGTTACCAGTATTGGAGGTATGGCTGGTGCAATTGGAGGGGCATTTGTTTCAGTTTTTGCCGGACATCTTCTCGACTTTTTCAAAAAGGCAGGTCACATCGAAACAGGATATACAATAATGTTCGCCATTTCTGCCAGTGCCTATATTCTTGCCTGGATAATTATGAATATATTTTCACCAAAGATCAAAAAGGTAGTAATTGATTGAGAAAGGCCTTTCATATCATAGAAGATAATGTCCGCAAATAAAGCAAGATTAAAAGATATTGCCAGGATGGCTGGCGTTTCTATTGGGACAATAGACAGAGTGATACATAACCGTGGAGAAGTAGCAGAAAAAACCAGATTAAAGGTTCAGCAATTCCTGAAGGAAACAAATTACTCTCCTAATGTAGTGGCACAGGCATTAAAAACGAAGAAACTCTACCAACTTGTGTCACTTCTGCCGGAAACGTCACGTGAGAATTCATTCTGGGAAAAACATCATTCCGGAATGAAAAGGGCATTAGAAGAGCTCGATCCTTTCCCTGTCAGACTCAGCCAGGTGACTTTCGATATGCAGAGTGAAGTTGATTTCCAGAAAAAGGCAGATAAAGTTCTGAGTCTTAAGCCTGATGGTGTGCTTTTAGCACCAATATTCAAGTCAGAATCAATTAGTTTCTGTCGTGCTCTCAAAAGCGAAGGAATCCCATTTGTTTTTATCGACGGTTTTATTGAAGGTACAGAGTTTCTGGCATATATCGGTGAAAATATTTTTCAGAGCGGAAGAGTTGCCGGACAACTAACTGATATGATAACTCCGGTTAATAGTGACATCCTTATTGTAAGCATAGCAAAAAACCTTAGAAATGTCCATCATCTTGATAAACGTGCAGATGGCTTCACGAGTTACTTCACAAATAACAGTAGTAATCGTGGTAAAAAGATTGTTCTCAATATTCCCGATCCTTCACAAAGCACAATCAAGAAATATATCGATTCTGTCCTTCTGGAAAATCCCGGCATTGGATCAATATTTATAACCGGCTCGAGATCATATCATTTAGCATCATATCTTGAAAAAAATAACTTGAAAACAATTAACCTTATCGGATATGATTTACTCGATTTGAATGTGCGATATCTCAAGGCGGGAATCACCCGCTTCCTGATCGGACAAAGGCCTGATGAACAGATATATAAAGCAATAAAAAAGCTTTTTGAATATCTTTCTCAGAATAAGATACCGGATCAGATTGAATATCTGCCAGTCGATATTATTACATCAGAAAATGTTGACTATTTTGTATAACTTAAGTTGTAGAAATATGAAAGAACTCGGTAAGTATTCATTCGGTCTCGGAGACAGATTTGGACATCAGGCACCGGCACAACTGAAAGCGATAATTTCTGCTTCACAAAAAGGAATTGAAATAACTCCCGTGTGGAATAAATCAAACCGTGAACACATAACAATAGGAACACAACCATCAGATGTCCGTGTGGAAGCAGATCTTGCTGTTAAAAATACCGGCTTTAATAAGCCATACTTTGTTGATGCTGATCATATAAATCTGGATTGTGTTGACCGCTTCATAGAACCATGTGATTTTTTCACTATTGATGTAGCATCCTTCATAGGGAAAAAAGCAGGTAATAACGAAATAGCTGAGTTTCTATCAGGAACTAAGAAATATTCCGATGAGATTAAGATAAGCACAAAGCTATCATTTAAGACCTCAGCAACACAGCTGCAGATGATAGCTGAGAAATATCTTTTTGCAGCTATAAAAGCCTGGGAAATTTACCGCAGGATTGAGAAAATAAAAGAGAAAGGTAACTTTATTACTGAAATCTCGATGGATGAAGTCACCCAGCCCCAGACACCTGTCGATCTCTTTTTTATTCTTAAGATGCTGGCATCAGAAAATATACCTGTTCAGACAATTGCGCCAAAGTTTTCCGGAAGATTTAATAAAGGGGTTGATTATTCAGGTGATCCGCTTCTTTTTGCACGTGAATTTGAAGCGGACCTGCGGATAATTGAATTTGCCGTGAATGAGTTTGATCTTCCTTCAAATCTTAAAATGAGCATCCATTCCGGTTCAGATAAATTTGCTATCTATCCGCATATAGGTTCACTTATAAAGAAATACGATAAGGGTATCCATGTTAAAACAGCAGTCACTACCTGGCTTGAAGAGGTTAATGGATTGGCTCTTGCAGGAGGTGAGGCGCTTGATTTTCTAAAAGATCTCTACTTTAAAGCGCTTGATAATATCGAAGATTTATGTGCTCCATATTCGGATGTTATTGACATAAATGTATCATCCCTTCCATCAAAGCAAGAGGTGGCAAAATGGAATGGGAGAAAGTTCTCTGACAGTATATTGCATAATAAAGAAAACAAATTGTATAATCCCGACATGCGGCAATTATTACATGTTGCATACAAGTTAGCAGCGCATGAGATTGATGAATATTTCAGATTAATTGAGTCAAATGAACAGATCATCTCTGAATGTGTGTATGAGAATATTTATACCAGGCACATCTGCAGGTTATTTGACATTAGCTAATATCCGCTTACTCCAAAGTGCTATATCCGCTAATAGGCTTCGCTACTGTCTGATGCAGATCAAAAATAAGAATTTCATTCATCCCTTCATGCATCAATGTGGAAGGACAATAAAGCCTTTTCTGTGGACCAATATTCCAGTAACGTCCGAGATTGTGTCCATTGATCCACACATATCCTTTTACATAATTAGTCATGTCAATAAAGGTATCAGCTCCAACATTACCTTCGGAACGCGTGAGGAAGAAATTGCCTCTGAAAAATATTCCGGGTCTTTTTAGTGAAATAGCAGTGGATCGAAGATCCCAAATAAATTTCTTATCCATGGGAAGTTTATAAATCTGCCAGTTTAATACCGTTGCACCGTTCAGTGTAACACTGTCAGTAATCCCTTTCCGATCGATTATACTTTTGCCATAATTCAACCTTCCCATACCTTCAACCAGTATCTCCAGCACAGGCACATCAACATTGCCCGCCGGTATATCAATTGTGTCTATACCTTCCCGGCGGTCGAGTTTACCTATATATGACCCATTAAGAAAGATTGTGGCATAATCGTGAATACCATTTACAATTAATTTACCTTCCTTCTGTCCGGTTAATTCTGTTCTGTATAATAAAAACCCATAGTCCTGACCCATTTCTTCAAATGTCTTTGGATTTAATGCAACTTCCGGCTCTGGCAGGTTGTTCCAGATAGTTGTGAAAGGTACCATTTCAACCGATGTTATTGTAGCTGTTGAAACACGATCGGGAATCGGAATCAATTTTTTACCCTTCGGAAGATATGAGTTAATCAGAGTTCTGAGTGCCATATATTTTGGAGTTGCTACACCCTGCTCATTTATAGGAGCGTTATAATCATAGCTTGTTACATCGGGTTCATATCCCTTGCCTCCGGAATTGGCTCCTGCCGTAAATCCGAAATTGGTACCACCGTGCACGACATAGAAATTAAAAGATTTCTTATTATCCATAAGAAATTTCACTTCTGCCAGGAAAGAGGCAGAGTCCGGGCTGGCCCATTTTTCACCCCAGTGTGTCAGCCATCCCGTATAAGTTTCACTGCTGAATGCTGGTACTCCGGGATTAATTTTTGCGGCCAGATCCCAGTCAGCTTGTGAAGTACCCGAGTTTAACCCAACTGCGCTTCCGGGAAGACAACCGGCCTGCAAATTTTCAGGCGAAGGTCCGTCACAGGTGAAAGTCGGAACATCAATTCCCAGAGAGATCCAGATATCTTTCAGCTGTTGAAGATAGTTTTTATCGTTACCGTAACTTCCATATTCATTTTCAATTTGTACCATCAGTATAGGTCCGCCATTCGTGACCAGATAAGGCTTTATCTCATCCGCCAGCTTCGTCATATATCTCTGCGCAGCAGCCATATACCGGGGATCAAGAGATCTGAGCTGAATATCGGGTATACGCAAAAGGTAAGGAGGAATTCCACCCAGCTCCCATTCTGCGCAAACATACGGGCCAGGTCGCAGAATTAACCATAAGCCTTCTTCCTGAACGATCTTTATGAATTCTGCGAGATTATGATTACCTGTGGTGAAATCAAAAACTCCTTCTTCATATTCATGAAAATTCCAGAAATCATAGACTGATATAGTGTTACAGCCCATAGCCTTAGCCATTTGAATCCTATGTCGCCAATACACAGCCTGGATCCTCGCAGGATGCATCTCTCCGCTTATTATCTGAAATGGCTGACCATCGAGAAGAAATTCTGTTGTTCCAAGTCTAAAAGTATGTTTCCCTTTCTGAGCTTGTACAGACAGCGAAGTAAATACAATAATAAAAATAAGAGTGACTGAGAATTTACGCATAATATGAAGCTCTGTTTATTGTTTACTGTTTTATTGTTTCTCGTTTCTCGTTTTTTGTCGTTCCCTGCACCTCGAACCCCGCACTTCCCTTAAATAGCTTGAAAACTGTGCAGTTTCCTGTAAAATCCTTCATCACGCAGCATCAGCTCTGAATGTGTACCTGTTTCTACAATATATCCTTCATCAAGAACAACAATCAGGTCAGCATGCTGAATAGTTGATAGCCTGTGAGCAATTACTATTGATGTCCTGTTTTCCATTAGCTTAAGTATAGCTTCCTGTACCAGTCTTTCCGATTCAGTATCAAGGGCTGATGTTGCTTCATCCAGTATCAGAACAGGAGGATTAGCAAGAATCGCCCTGGCAATACTAACTCTTTGCCTTTGTCCTCCACTAAGCTTATTACCAGATTCTCCAACGAGGTTTTCGTAACCACGTTCTGTTTCAACAATAAATTGATGAGCATTTGCAATTCGTGCTGCAATTTCCACCTCATCGGGGTCTGTCTTTTCGACGCCAAATGCTATATTCTCCATAAAGGATGTATTGAAAAGAATCGGTTGCTGGCTTACTATACCCATCAGATAACGCAAATCCTTAATTTTAAGATCGCGGATATCAATACCATCAATAAGAATGCTTCCCTTATCACAATCCATAAACCGGGGAAGAAGGTCTGCAAGAGTTGATTTGCCGGCACCTGATTTCCCCACAATTGCAACTGTTTGTCCTTTTTTTATTTTAAGGTTAATATCCCTGAGAACAGGTTCATTATTATATGCATACCATACTCCCTTAAATTCAATTGAGTCAGTAAATTCTTTTACCGGTACTGCATTTTCCTTTTCAGTGATCGTTTCCTCTGCATCGAGTATCTGGTCTATCCTGTCAATAGAAGCCATTCCCTTCTGAATAGCAAAATATGCCGTGGTTATATTTTTTGCCGGTTGTATAATCATTGCAAATACAGCAAGATAAACTATAAGATCCTCAGGAGCCATTTTACCCTTTCCATTAAGGACCAGGTTACCCCCTACATACATTATGACCATAATAACCATAGTTGACAGGAATTCACTGATCGGTGAAGCCAGGTATGCTTTCCTGATAACTCTTCTGAACGTTTTTGAATATTTTTCATTGGAATCGGAAAACTGAGCCTGCATTTTTTCTTCTGCATTGAATCCTTTAACGATTCGCAGTCCTGTCAGAGTCTCTTCCACAACGGTAAGCAGTCTTCCTAAGTTTTGCTGGCCAGTCAGCGACGATGATCTTAAAGTACGGCTTGCCCGTCCAATTAACCATCCGCTCAATGGAAGAAGCGCAAGTGCAAATAATGTAAGTTCGTAGCTCGACACAAAAAGATAAACAACAAAAACCAGGATAGTTATAGGGTCCCTGAAAAGCATTGTCAGCGACGACATAATGGAAACCTCAATTTCCTGAACATCATTTGATATTCTTGTCATCACATCTCCTTTGCGGGCATCCGTAAAGAATGATAATGGCAGTCTGAGTATTTTATTATAAAGTTTCTTCCTTAAATCGCGTACGGTGTTAGATCTTATTAAAGCCATACAGTTATTTGCAAGAAATGTAAAGCCGTTTTTGAAGAGGCTGGCTATAACTACTACCAGTACAGCCAGTAATAATGCGCCTGCCTGACCGTATTTTTCAATAATAAATGAGAGGCTGTAATTTGTGAAAGCTCCGATATACTCCGAATTTAGCTTAAACGGGCCTGGATCTGCAACAGGTCCGACCCTGCTGAATAATACAGTAAGGAATGGCTTTATCAATGTAAAAGTAAAAAGTGCAAATATCGCACTTAGAATATTATACAAAATATTTTTGATAGCCGACCCTTTGTATGGCGCGATATATTTAATTAGTAATCTGATGTTGTTCATCTGATATTTATATAATCAAAAACCTGTGTAATTGAAGGGAGTAATTGCCTTTAATTCGGCTTTGATGTTATCATTAAGATCCAGTTTTTCAATGAAATTGGTTATTGTTTCGAAGGTAATTTTCTGATTTGTCCTTGTAAGGTCAAGAAGTGCTTCATACGGATTTGGATAACCTTCTCTTCGCAGGATGGTCTGAATAGCTTCCGCAACAACCGCCCAGTTATTATCAAGATCGCTCCTGATTTTTTCAGTATTTACAATCAGTTTATGCAGTCCTTTCAGTATTGAATTAAATGCTATAAGTGAATGGCCAATTGGCACGCCAATGTTACGAAGTACTGTAGAATCTGTCAGATCGCGCTGGAGACGTGATATCGGAAGCTTCATTGAGAGATGCTCAAAAATCGCGTTTGCGTAACCAAGATTCCCTTCCCCATTCTCAAAGTCAATAGGATTCACTTTATGTGGCATTGCTGAAGATCCTATTTCACCTTTTTTTATTTTTTGCCTGAAATAGTCCATAGAAATATATGACCAGAAATCACGTGACATATCAATAAGAATCACGTTTATCCTTCTCATATTATCAAAGAGCGCAGCAAGATTATCATAGTGTTCTATCTGTGTTGTAGGCTGAGAACGGTCGAGCCCCAGTTCATCATTCACAAAATTGTTAGCAAAAGAAATCCAGTCAATTTCAGGATACGCTGCCTTATGAGCATTGAAATTCCCTGTGGCACCGCCAAACTTTGCTGAATAAGGAATTTGTCCGAAGTATTTTGTCTGCCCATCAATCCTGGCTATGAAAACTTCAATTTCCTTACCAAGTCGTGTAGGAGACGCAGGTTGGCCGTGAGTCCTGGCCAGCATAGGTATGTCCTTCCACTCATCAGCAAATACCGAAAGAGCCTCTCTGACCTCATAGAGCATTGGAAAATATAGATTTATCATAGCGTCCTTCACTGACAAGGGGACTGCTGTGTTATTGATATCCTGTGAGGTCAAACCAAAATGTATGAATTCACTCCATTTTCCCCAGCCCGACTGAAAAAATCTTTCTTTAAGATAATATTCAATAGCTTTTACATCATGATTTGTTATTTTTTCTCTCTCTTTTACTTTTTCGGCATCTGGAATATCAAAATCTTCATAGATAGTTCTTAACAGCTTATAATCTTCTTTTTTGAAATCGATAAGTTGAGGAAGTGGTAATTCGCACAAGGCAATGAAATATTCAATTTCTACCATCAAACGATATCTTATCAGACCGAACTCGGAAAAATACAGATCAAGCTCATCCACTTTGCTCCTGTATCTTCCGTCGAGCGGAGATATGGCGGTGAGAAAATTTAATTCCATTATTTATCAGATTGGGGTTTCAGTTGTTATAAGAATAAGGACAAAAGTACTACTTTAGAAGTTGAAAAAAAACGGGAATGGGTAAAATCAGAATTTCAGCTGTAAAATATGCAAACACCTACCCATTTATATATGGATTGGTGGAGAGAGGATTTGAAAAAAAGGCAATAATTCAAACCGATCATCCGGCTGACTGCGCCGCAAAACTGATTGGAGGTAAAGTAGATATTGGTCTGATACCCGTAGCTGCATTACCGCTTTTAAAAGAATATCATATAATAACTGATTTTTGTATCGGTGCAAATAAGAATGTACGGACTGTTCTTTTATTAAGCAATTGTTCATTCGGAGATATTAAAACCATATTTCTCGATTACCGCTCGAGATCTTCAATAAACCTCACAAAAGTTCTGGCTAAAAATGCCTGGAAAAAAGAGTTCAACTGGGTTAATACCTCAAAAGGATTTGATTTTCTGAACATAGGACTCGATGAAGCAATTGTGTTGATCGGCGATCAGTGTTTTGAATTTGAAAACAGCTTTCAGAATAAAATTGATCTGGCTCTGGAATGGGAAAAATTCTCGGGCCTGCCATTTGTGTTTGCATGCTGGACTTCAAATAAATTCATTGATATGGATTTTCTTGAAGAATTTAATGAAGCGCTGAAACTTGGAGTAAACAACATTGATGCTGTTGTGGAAAAATTCGGAAAAACCGGAATTATAAACGGTATTGTACTTAAAAATTACCTCGAAAAGAACATAGATTATAATTTCGATGAGGGGAAAAAGAAAGGACTCAGGCTGTTTCTGGAATTAATGTCAAAACTATGATGATGACACACCTCATTCCGCCCCTACCCTTTATACACATATTTGATCGTTTTTGAAAAGATTTGTTAAGTCCCGGGTTGTTCCTTAACCTCCGTTATGAGGCAGGGGGAATATAGTCGGGAGACTTTGTTATATTTTGCCTTAAAAATGGTCTTTTAAATTTGTTGAAATCTTATCCGCATTGTCTATTTAATTTTTACCTTTGAGTTTTGATGTGCGTTAAATTAGTATTAACAAACTAAGCAAAAATATCATGGCTAAAACAATCACCTTTAATGAGCTCCGGAAGATAAAAGACCAGTTACCCTCCGGTAGTATGAGACAGATTGCAGAAAAACTGGATCTTAATGAAGAGACTGTGAGAAACTATTTTGGAGGAAGAAATTATGACAAAGGACAGAGCATGGGAATTCATTATGAGCAGGGACCTGATGGTGGTATTGTTACATTAGATGATACAACTATTCTCGACCTGGCACAGAAAATGATTAATTTCTGATTCATTCTCTGACAGTCTGAAAAAAGCAAAAGGCACTGTCTTTTGCTTTTTTTATTAATTATGAACACTAACGAAATAATAGAATCGGCTGAGAATAAGTATAAACAGATCCTTGAGGAGTATTTCATTTCTGTTTATAAAGATTCATTTCTCACTTCACATGGGATAGATCATCATAGACGTGTGTGGAACAACAGTAAAGAGTTGTTCATACTGCTACCTCTAAAAAGCAATGACCACAGCTTATTTCAACTTGCTGAAGAACTGATTATTGCCAGTTACCTGCACGATATTGGCATGTCCGTTGACCCGGGTATAAAACATGGAAAACACAGCAGGGAATTATGCTGCAGATTTCTGGTTCTGAATAATCTGTCGGAAAATGATTTTCCTGAGCTTCTGGATGCGATTGAAAATCATGATAATAAGGATTATTCAGGAAATCAGACCGTCAATGATCTTCTGAATATTCTGTCGATTTCAGACGATCTTGATGCTTTTGGTTTCACAGGGATATTCAGATATTCAGAAATTTATCTTACAAGAGGTATTAATCCCGGGAAAATTGGTTACATGATCAGGGAAAATGCCTTGAAAAGATTTAATAATCTCACCACAACTCTGGAACCGTTCACCGATTATTTTCAAAAACACCATAAGAGGTATGTTATTCTTGATGAATTCTTCAGTAAATATAATGATCAGCTGCCATCATATCATTTTTACACAGTAAATCCTTCCGGTTATTGTGGTGTTATCCAGATATTTGCAAACATGATCAGCGACAAAATCCAGCTTAGCGAAATCTATAAACATGTTCAGGCAAACATAAATGATCCCGTAATTCGGTCATTTTTTATTGAACTTGACAGAGAAACAGATGGCATAAAAAATTCCAAATGACAAAAATCAAATCAAACATACCAGCGCCTTTTGATCCGGAGGTTTTCAGGAAGGAAGGACATATTCTGGTCGACACATTATCTGAATACCTTAAAAAAACATTGTCAGGTGAAGAAATGCCGGTTCTGCCATGGAAGGATGCTGACCAGCTAACTGACTTCTTCTCCTTCGGATCAGCCGGAGGTGCAAATGAACCAGTCGATGCATTTATTAAACGGATCATAGACTACTCTATCCATATCCATCATCCGCATTATGTTGGTCATCAGGTTACCTCTCCCCTTCCCCTTACAGCATTGGTACAGTTCTGTACTTCTCTTCTGAATAACGGTGCTGCAATCTATGAGATGGGCCCGGTTAATATGGCAATGGAAAAAAATGTCATAAATAAGTTTGGTTCTATGATTGGTTTCAGCAACGGATTTGACGGGATATTTACTCATGGCGGTACAGCAGGAAATCTTACTTCAATGCTTGCTGCACGACAGGCAAAAACCGAATATAATATCTGGGAGGATGGAATAAAGGAGAAGGAAAAACCGGGTTATATGATCTCAGAACAGGCGCATTACAGTGTCGGAAGAAATGTCAGGATAATGGGTCTGGGAGAAGCATCAATTGTGAAGGTCCCGGTTGACAGCAAGTTCAGAATGAGAACAGATCTTCTTGAAGAAATAAAAAACAAGGCTGAGAAAAAAGGCATTAAGATCATCACCGTTGTAGCCAGTTCATGCTCAACCGCCACGGGTTCATATGACGATCTCACTGCAATAGCTGATTTTTGTGAAAAACACGATTTATGGATGCATGTCGATGGTGCTCATGGAATGGGTGTCCTCTTCTCTGAAAAATACCGCAGTAAGATTAATGGAATTGAAAGAGCTGATTCAATAGTTATCGACTTTCATAAGATGCTTCTTGTTCCTGCGCTGAATACTCTGGTTATGTTCAAAAACGCAGAAAAGTCATTTGAAACATTTGAGCAGAAAGCATCCTATCTCTTTCAAAAATCACAAACGCATGTCTGGTATAATAGTGCTATCCGCACAATCGAATGCACCAAAAGCGCATTGGGAATTATCGCCTACTCTGCCTTGAAATATTACGGAGACAGTTATTACAGGGAATATATCGACAGCAGGTACGACCTGGCAAAAGCATTCGCGGGAATGATACGGGCTGACAAAAATTTCTGTATTGCTGTTGAACCGGAGAGCAATATAGTTTGCTTCAGATTTTCACCTGAAAACTCAGCCGGTCTTGATCTCAATGTGATTAATTCAGAAATCAGATCGAAAATCATCAAAGAAGGCTCATTTTATATTGTTCAGGCAGAACTTGAAGGGAAAATCTGGCTCAGAGTAACGATAATTAATCCGATCACCTCTGCCTATGATCTGAATGCTCTACTAAAAAGGATTACAGAAATTGTAGAAATAATCAGTTAAACACCCTTGAGCATGCCAAACTACTAACCTATAATAGTTTTTGCATATATCCGTATATGTATAAATACCGATACGTTTCAAGCATATTTGCGACCATAAATTAAAATTATCTGCCATACTTTTGAAATTGACAGATAATTGATTCTATGCTAGATATATTAATAAAAGAACCTAACGATAAGGCTGATTCAATTGATAGCGTAAAAGTCAGTGAAAGAGCCGATAAGCCTATTAAAAGTTTCATGAAATCTGTTTCATGGAGGATTATAGGCACAATCGATACTATGATAATCAGTTATTTTATAACAGGCAAAGTAACTTTGGCCATTTCTATTGGTAGTGTGGAAGTGATAACCAAAACTGTCCTATACTATTTTCATGAAAGGTTATGGGCTCATATTCATAAAATCAAACTAGATCTTTTCACTAAATCAAGGAAAGAAAAATATGAAATTAAAGGAGCTGAATGATCATTTAACCTTCTCCTCTGTTGAAGAGAATCTCTCATTACTGGTATCCCTCTTCCCTGGTAAAATCATTTTCACAACAAGCCTTGGTATAGAAGATCAGGTAATCACACATAAAATTTTTCAAAATAATCTTGATATTAAGGTAATTACACTTGATACCGGAAGGTTATTCCCCCAAACTTATGATGTTTTATCAAGTACGATCATAAGATATAAGAAAAAAATACATTTATATTTTCCTGATAACGAAACTGTTGAGAAGCTGGTTTCTGAAAAAGGTCCATATAGTTTTTATCAGTCAGTCGAAAACAGGAAAGAATGCTGCAGGATAAGAAAGATAAATCCGCTTAACCGGGCTTTGACTGGAATTGAATGCTGGATATCGGGAATCAGAGCTGATCAGTCAGAAAACAGGAATCATATGGAATGGCTGGAATATGATGCAGATAAAAAAATCTTTAAATTTTATCCTCTTTTCACATGGACATATGATGATGTGAAAAAATATGTCAAAGAAAATGATGTTCCGTATAATTCTCTTCATGATAAAGGTTTTGTGAGCATCGGTTGTGAACCCTGCACAAAAGCAATAAAACCAGGTGAAGATTTCAGGGCAGGAAGATGGTGGTGGGAAAATGACGGAGCGAAGGAATGTGGACTGCATGTCAGGGAAGAGTGAGGAGTGAGGAGTGAGGAATGAGGGGTGAGGTGGCTAACCCCGCCCTTTAGGGTGGGGATAAACACGCACAGAAAAACGAAAAACGAGAAACCATAAACGAGGAACCATGAAGACTCAAATGAATATAAATGATGAGCATCTGAGAGAGCTTGAATCGGAAGCAATCTTTGTGATGCGGGAAGTGGCTGCTCAGTTTGAAAATAAGGTTTTACTATTTTCAGGAGGGAAAGACTCAATAGTTCTTGTACATCTTGCCAGAAAAGCATTCTGGCCTGCAAAAATCCCTTTCAGTCTGATGCATATCGATACGGGACACAATTTTGAAGAAACACTAAAATTCCGTGATGATCTTGCAAAAGAATTCGGAGCAGATCTGATTGTGAAATTGGTACAGGACTCAATTGATAACGGACGTGTTGTTGAAGAACAAGGTATAAATGCAAGCCGTAATAAGGCTCAGACAATTACACTTCTGGATGCAATCGAAGAGCTGAAAATAGACGTGGCAATTGGAGGCGGACGGCGCGATGAAGAGAAAGCAAGGGCAAAAGAGAGATTCTTTTCCCACAGGAATGAGTTCGGACAGTGGGACCCAAAAAACCAGCGTCCCGAGCTCTGGAACATCTTCAACGGACGGAAACATATGGGCGAACACTTCAGGGTATTTCCAATCAGTAACTGGACAGAACTGGATGTGTGGCAGTATATCCTGAATGAAAATATCAGATTGCCAGAGTTATACTATACACACAAAAGAAAGATATTCGACCGTGGAGGTATTTATCTTGCATGGGCGCCATTCATGCAGTTAAAGCCAACTGAAAAAGTATTTGAGACCGATGTTCGTTGCAGAACTATCGGCGATATTACCTGCACGGGAGTAACACTCTCAAAAGCAGATTCACTGGAAGAAATTATCGCAGAAATTGCCGCTACCAGGGTTACAGAAAGAGGCGGAAGATATGATGATAAACGATCAGAAGCAGCTATGGAGGATAGGAAGAAAGAGGGATATTTTTAAGGAGTGAGGTGTAAGGTTAAGGTTGAGGTTGAGGTTAAGGTTGAGGTTAAGGTTGAGGTTAAGGTTGAGGTTAAGGTTGAGATTAAGGTTGAGAAACATTAATCATTGAATTATTGAATTTCGAATCACAACATGAAGATAAACGGGAAAAGTAAAAACAAAAGCCTGCTCAGATTTACAACGGCAGGAAGCGTGGATGACGGGAAAAGCACATTGATTGGCAGACTTTTATATGATAGTAAATCGATATTTGAGGATCAGATGGAACATATAGTCCAGTCAGGCAAACGGCTGGGAAGGGAGGAGCTCGATCTTTCCCTGCTTACCGATGGTTTACGGGCTGAGCGTGAACAAGGCATTACAATTGATGTGGCTTACAGATATTTCGCCACTCCTGCAAGGAAATTTATAATTGCTGATACCCCGGGACATATTCAATATACAAGAAACATGGTAACTGGTGCCAGCACAGTTGACCTTGCAGTAATACTTATTGATGCGCGCAAAGGAGTTCTTGAACAGACCATCCGGCACTCATATATTGCTTCACTCCTTGACATCCGCCATATTATATTTTGTATCAATAAAATGGATATGGTTCAATGGTCTTTTACAACCTTCAATAGCATAAAAGAGGAGCTTGTATTATTGGCTGGCAAACTAAAGATTCCCGATGTGCATTTCATTCCAATCAGTGCAAAGCTTGGCGACAATGTTGTTGATAAATCTTTAAATATGGAATGGTACACAGGAAAGACATTCCTTGATCTTATTGAGACAATTGAGATCAGTAAGAATAAAAATCCCGACAGCCAGAGGTTCCCCGTGCAAACAATAATCAGACCACATAAATCAGAGTTTCACGACTACAGGGGTTACGCAGGACGGGTTGCAGGAGGAGTATTCAGGCCGGGTGATGAAATTGTTGCATTACCCTCGCTCAGAAAATCCAGAATCAAAAGCATCGACATACTCGGCAAAACTCTTTCAGAAACCGTCGAAGGAGATTCAGTAGCAATATCTCTGGAGGATGAAATTGATATAAGCAGAGGCGATATGCTCGTCTCAGGCAATGATCTGCCCGTGATAAGCCAGGATATTAACCTGATGGTTTGCTGGTTCAATGAAAAGCCACTGAAAACCGGTGGAAAATACCTGATAAGAATAAACAGCAACGAAGCCGGATGCATAATAAAATCAGTCGGATACAGGATGAATATTAATACACTTGAAAATGATGTTGTGAATACAGCAATTAACATGAATGACATTGCATTTATTACTATCAGAACTTCAAAACCTGTCTTTTTTGACTCGTATAAAAAAAATAACACCACAGGCAGTATGATCTTCATCGATGAAGGCACAAATGAGACTGTGGCTGCCGGAATGATTATCTGAGCTAATTTTCAATCCGGATTATCAGCCTGACCTGACTAAAACCTGAGTCCAATTGGCGACCTCAATACACCATTTGACAGTGAAGGCAAGCGTTTCACTGACCTGCAGTTGAATTTAACATGCCCGGACTACAGGTCTGCAGTACTTATGGGTTACTCAAGCGGGGCAACACTTGTTTACGGAATCATTGCACAGGCCCGTCCCGGAACTTATATCGGCGGTATTTCTCTTGGGTTTTGTCCAGATATTGATCTTCCGAAGTTGTTATGTCAGACAAACGGGCTTGCTGAAAAGGTTGATATTACAGGAAAAAGCTACTTCCTTGAACCAAATGCCAGGCTTGGAAACCCATGGATAGTTTTACAGGGAAAGCTGAAAATCTCGAGGAGAAGTATTCACTCCTTGTTATTTATTTTGCCTATTCTATTTGTTAGATATTCGAGATAGTCGGTTTGTATTTCCTGTATCTCAAGCAGTTTTTTATTCTGATGAACAATCATATGGTCGATTTTTTCACTGAGGAGTTTTATTTCAAGCTCTGCCTTAAGGTTAATCTTGTAATCGTGCTCTCCCCTCTGTCTGTCTTTCTGTTCTTTCCTGTTCTGGCTCATCATAATAACAGGCGCCTGTATCGCCGCCAGGCAGGACAGTATTAAATTAAGGAGTATAAACGGAAAAGGATCAAATGGTTTAGTTGTAAGGAACCAGATGTTCACAAGCATCCATAAAATGATGAAGGTAAAAAATACAATTATGAACGACCAGCTTCCACCGAACATCGCAATTTTATCAGCAACAACCTGTCCAATTGTAAGCTTCCCTACAATCTCATCTTCGATGTTTTCGGTAAGGACAGAATTGTTTTTGATTGCATCCATAACATCCTTGTCGATAATATCAATCTCCCCTTTTTCCTGTTCTATCAGGGATGTCATATATAGCCTTCTGTAAACATTCAGTTCTTCAAAAGATATTGAACATTCTTTGCCAAACTCCGGGTAATCGGTTTTAATAAGATTGCAAATGCCTTCAAGAATTTCCTGTGAGCTAATTTCTTCTCCCCTTTTAATCTCAGTTTTGGATATACAGCTTATTGCCATGATTTTATGTCTATTTAGTCGTTTGTGAAACAATAATATTCTTGAAATTTCAATAAATATATTAAAAATCAACCTGTTTACTCAAAATTTATTACAGGCTTTGATAACTCGATTAGAAGTAAGTTAATTCTATTTTCCTATATGAGACTTTTTTCGTTGACAGCAAGGTTTATATACCTTTCCCTGATATTGGGTAATGAATGAATCAGGGAAGGCTAATCAGATAAATTACCATTTCTTAACCAGGTTACAAAAATTTAATAGATAAATTTCTTTTTGATAACCCGCAGTGAATTATCCTTTAAGAATTTCAAAGTTGCTTCAACCGTATGTACTCCTTTTTTTGGATCAGGCATTGAATACAAAAAATAGGTATCAGTAACAGATCTGCCCGACCGGTCTTTTATTTCAAAGTAATCTGTCTTTACGACTTTGTTGTCGATTTTCAGTTGTGTTAATGTGACTACAGGCTTCTTCAGCACAGGACGGTTAGAAATCCACCAGCAGCGGATCCGGACGTTTAATCCATTATCAGGCCGGGCAGTCTCAAGAGAATCTTTCTTATTTAAAATTGTAATTACGGCCCAGGGACGAAGTAAGTTTATCGGATCGTCACCCCACCATTTCCATTCTTTTTGCCTGGCTTTAATATACTCCTGAACACCCGATGCACCTCCTAACATCCTGGTCTTGTAACCAGATAAAGAGTCATGCCGTACTGCTACAATCCAATTGTGATTTAATGCATTCATCATTTCATCATAAGTTGGTTTTTTTGCCAAAAACAATGTTCTGTAATGGAGTAGTTCATCGGACCACCACCACGATTCTGTACCATGAGCATCCTGAAGAGCAATGAAAGGAAGCTGATAGCGATATTGATACAGTGATGGCACCCAAAATAAAAAGTTCTGATCAAAATGAATGGTGCTTATAGCTGCATAAGCTTTATTTTTTATTGATTCATCCAAAAGTATCCTGAACAATGGTTCATTATTGGAAATTTGAAGTATCAACGCACCATGGTCATTTATCAAAGGCTGAATATAATTTTTCTGATATTCCTGCCATGACTGATTGTTACCGGTTTCAGGCAGTCTTATATCCGGAGGGCATATAAAATCTAAAATATGTCCGAAGGTTCCCATGCCGCTGACAGACACAGATTTTCTATAAGGTTCGTCAGCTATAAAAAAAGTAACAGGTACTTTTCTTTTATCAGCAATTCTTTGCGCTGTTGAAATCCATTTCTGATCACCATTTTTGGCGCCCCACATACTGATTTGCAATTTATCTGCAAGTTCTACTGCCTCTTCAGGGCTGCCAGATCCCTGTGCTTCAAACTGAACTGTATAAATATTTAATCCGGACAAATCGTGCTTTTGAGTAATGGGAGATTTCTTCAATATTACTTCAGCATCCAGAGAAGTAAGTGCACCCAGTGATTTTAAAGCATCAATTGCATAATATGTCGACATGGGAGTTGAAGGCAGGCCCGGTTGGTTACCAAATCCTCCGTCAGCATTTCTCAATGAAAGGATATAGGCAATACATTCCTCTCTGTTAATAGGCTCCGAATATAAGAGTCTTAGAGCTTTAATGCCAGCCCAGGTATAAGCAACATCTGTATTTGTACCAATTGAAGGGCTGGGTTGATGAGTAAATCCACCACTTTTTAACTGGCAGGACTGTAGCCATTTTGTTGTTTCTTCTTTAAGTAAATCAATCTTATTAAAAGTATTTAAGGCATAAAGGCTCCAATAAGTGTTTAATATGTTTCCATCGCCACCATCTGTAACAGGAGCATTATTAAAACTACCATTTACTCTTCGCCGTGATCTCAGATAAGCGATAACAGATAAAGAATCTTCTGCGCTGACTTTTAATAGATGTCTGCAAATAGTTGTCATCATCTCCTGCAATAGAACAGGATATCCATGTTCTTCATAATTTGCCGCGTTGCCTGCCTGCGATTTCCAAAGCCGCAGTGGGTCTCTGAATTCTTCAACATCGCCACCCAGCCAAAGAATGCCCTGAATTTGTTGATAAATAAGATCCATCATCTCAGATCCGCTTGCACCTGCTTCACCAGATAAAAACTCTCCTTTTAAATACAGAACTTCGTGAGTCTCTTTATAAGTTAAAGCAGACGTAGAATTTGAGGCATACTGAGGATGATGGCTACGGACAAAAGATATTAATTTATCATGATTAGCAGGCAGTTCGTCAATATCATGAAGTATCCCAATTACTGCAAAGGTAGGCGTAAGATGTGAATCCGGCTGATCTTCCCATCCATAACCGCCATCGGTCTTTTCCAGTTTTAAATTAATATAATTCAGTAGGTCCTCATGCCATTTGGATTGGGCTGTAAGCTGAAAATCAAGAATCAGGCCAAGCATAAAAATAAACAGGCCTTTAGAATAGAAGGAAAGTCTGAAATGGCAGACTTCAGGCTTTTTTGAATGTGTTAATTTATTCATGGTTTAATTGTATACTAATTATCAGATTAAAAGATGAATGTCCTTATAGTAAGTGGAACCAAATAAATTGAATATCGTTATTTATAAATATCATACCTTTTATTTAAAAAAAGAAATAGATTTGACCCTGCAATAAATCTAATTAAGGGGAATGAATACATATGAATCCTAAAAATATAAAAGCTCATAACAATATGGTGTTTGCTCCGGGATGTGCTTTAATGTTATATAAACCGGAACTTGTTGATAAGATCCATCATCACCTTGAAGCAAAATTTGGTAAGATGGAGGTTCTGATGACCTGCTGCAAAAAAGAACCCGATGTACCAGACTTTTCAAAAATAATAAATGTATGTCCGGGCTGTGATAAACGGTTTGCAAATAATTACAAAAATATTTCGACAATCTCATTGTGGGAAGTTTTTGATAAAGATGGCTCATTTATTTTTCCTGACAATAAAGGCAAGCGCATGTCTATAATAGATGCCTGCCCTACCCGCAACAAGGTAATAGTCCATGAAGCCATCAGATCAATATTAAATAAGATGAACATCGAAATTATTGAGCCGCAGAATACCAAAACAAAAAGCACATGTTGCGGAGCCGGAATTTATGGTGATGTGCCTGTTGATATCGTTATTGACGCGATGAAGAGGAGAACATCTGAAATGCCAGAGGACGATGTTGTAGTATATTGTGTATCGTGTATTAAATCTGTTTATATCGGCGGAAAGAGACCCCAGTATCTTCCTGATCTTCTTTTTTCTGAAGAAACTTTTCCTCAGACTTACGATCCCGATAAATGGTATGCTGAACTAGATAAGTACATTGCAGACAATTCATGGTTATAAGTGAATTGAACTGGCTATTTTCGAACTTATTGTCGTGCTGAACGTTTAAGCGGGGTTAGTCAGTCTTCGGCTACGCTCAGCCTGACAATGTAGGCTACGCTCAGAAATGATGCGTCAGCCTGAGCGTAGCCGTAGACTAACTGATTTAATGTAATTTTGTAAATAAAAACTATTAGAAATGACACATAAGTATTCGGTATACGGTATGAGTTGTAATAATTGCCGGCGTCATGTTGAAGATATTCTTAAAAAAGTAGATGGAGTGGAGAATGTGATAGTTGATCTGGCTCAGGCCGAAGCTGTCATTGATATGAAATCACATATTCCTTTGAGAAAATTTCAGGATGCTTTGAAAAATGAGGGAGGAAATTATGGCATCTCAATGCCGGGTGACACAGCATATGCTGAAAAATTCGGGAAGCAAAGAAGTGAACAAAAATCAAAAGGCACAGGATCGGGAATATATTATTGCCCGATGCATTGTGAAGGAGACAAAACTTATACCAAACCCGGAGATTGTCCGGTGTGCGGTATGGACCTTGTTGAACAGCCAAGTTCTAAAAATAATACAGAAGTTGAAGAAGAAGACAAACCATACAAGAAACTGCTGAGAAAATTTAAGATCTCAATACTTTTTACAGCTCCGGTTTTTTTGATAGCAATGTCGGAAATGATTCATAATAACCCACTTACTTCCATTATGCCTTGGAAATACTGGAACTGGGTCCAATTGCTGCTTTCAATTCCTGTCGTGTTTTATGCCGCATGGATGTTTTTTGAAAGAGCCTGGCGATCGGTCAAAACCTGGAACCTTAATATGTTCACTCTGATAGGGATAGGTTCTGGAGTCGCTTTTATTTTCAGTGTTATTGCCCTGTTATTCCCTGGGATTTTTCCGGAACAGTTCAGATCGCACGAGGGCACTGTATATGTCTATTTTGAAGCAACCACAGTCATACTTACCCTTGTTCTACTGGGCCAGGTTCTGGAAGCCAGGGCACATGGCAAGACTAACAGCGCCATTAAACAGCTGCTCGGTCTGGCACCGAATAAAGCAACAAGAATCATTGATGGCAAAGAACAGGTTGTAGCAATAGATTCTATTCAGAGAGGTGATTTGCTCAGGGTAAAACCTGGCGAAAAGATTCCGGTCGACGGAACAATCAGGGAGGGAGAATCAACCATTGATGAATCGATGATATCCGGGGAACCAATCCCCGTTGACAAAATCGCCGGGGATAAAGTGAACTCAGGCACTATTAACGGAAATAAATCATTTGTTATGATCGCGGAGAAAGTAGGTTCAGAGACACTGCTTTCCCATATAATCGAGATGGTAAATACCGCAAGCCGGTCAAAGGCACCAATACAGAATCTGGCCGACAGAATTTCAGGGTACTTTGTACCAGTTGTGGTAGGAATTTCAGTAATTACTTTTATCGTATGGGCTGTAAACGGAGGGGAGCATGCATATATTTATGCACTTGTAAATTCTATTGCTGTACTTATAATTGCCTGCCCATGTGCGTTGGGGCTTGCTACGCCAATGTCTGTTATGGTTGGTGTAGGCAAAGGTGCACAATCCGGAATACTGATAAGAAATGCAGAAGCACTTCAGAAAATGAGTTCCATCGATGTAGTCATAATTGATAAAACAGGAACTGTTACCGAAGGAAAACCATCAGTTGAAAAAGTTGTTAGTGTCGCTCCCGGTTTTTCTGAAAATGACATTTTACAGAAAATTATTTCAATTAACAGCAGCAGTGAACATCCACTTGCTCAGGCAACAATGCAATACGCAACTGACGTTAAAGTACTTCCTGTATCTGAATTCGAAGCTATAACGGGCAAAGGAGTCATTGCTAATCTCGAAGGTAAAAGGCTGGCCCTGGGGAATGAAAAGTTAATGAATGATACTAAGACAGTAATTTCAGAAGAAATAAAGATGAAGGTTGATGCCGAACAAAAACTCGGAAAAACAGTCTCATACTTTTCTGAAAGTAACATTGTAATCGGGTATGTAGTTATCTCTGATAAGATTAAGGAATCAAGCAAAGAGGCAATTAAAAATCTGCAAAAAAAAGGTATTCAGGTAATAATGTACACAGGAGACAATGAAGAAACTGCCAGAGCGGTCAGCAATAAATTAAATCTTGACGGATACATGTCGCAGTTGCTTCCGGGAGACAAACTAAACGAGATAAAGAAGCTTCAGTCGGAAGGAAAAAAAGTAGCTATGGCCGGTGATGGTATTAACGACGCTCCTGCTTTAGCCCAGGCTGATGTAGGTATAGCAATGGGTACCGGCACAGATGTTGCGATTGAGAGTGCCAGTATTACACTTGTCAAAGGTGATCTTAAAGGTATTGCCAAAGCATATTCTTTAAGCCACCATGTAATCCGCAATGTAAAGCAGAACTTGTTCTTTGCCCTTGGTTATAATTCACTTGGCATCCCTCTGGCAGCCGGGGTATTATATCCATTATTCGGCATATTGCTGTCGCCCATGATCGCAGCTCTTGCAATGAGCTTCAGCTCTGTCTCGGTAATATCTAATTCATTGAGGTTGAAGAATTTAAATCTGAACAAAGAATAATAAATAATGGAAGAGAAATTAGAAAAACTTAAAAACCTTCTTAGTAAATATAATAGTGCTGTGATTGCATTTTCGGGAGGCGTTGACAGTACATTCCTTGCGCGAATAGCAAAAGATATATTTGGCGAAAAACTCCTTCTTGTTACAGCAACTTCGAGCACATATCCTTTTTATGAACTTGATGAGGCAAAATCATTGGCTCAGTTGCTTGGAATAAAACACAAAATTATTGTATCAGAAGAGATTGATATTCCTGGCTATTCAGACAATCCGCCCGACAGATGTTATTACTGCAAGAGCGAGCTGTTTGGAAAGATAAAACATATTGCATCGGAGGAAGGATATGAAACGGTTCTTGATGGCAGTAACTCTGACGATCTTAAAGATTTCCGTCCGGGGATGAAAGCCAAACAGGAATTAGGAGTAATATCGCCTCTGGCTGAGTCGTCCTTTACTAAGGAGGATATACGGTATTTCTCCAGAGAACTAAAGCTTCCTACTGCAACAAAACAATCTTATGCCTGTCTTGCATCACGGTTCCCATATGGTGAAAAAATTACAAAGCCTAAACTTGACAGACTGGCAACCGCAGAATTTGAAGTGAAAAAACTGGGTTTCTCTCAGTTCAGGATCAGGAGCCATGAAAACCTGGCTCGTATAGAATTTATCCCTTCAGAGATGGATAAGGCCTGGCTTATAAGAGATAAGCTCCTTGAACTCTGCAAAAAATCGGGTTTCAATTATGTAACGATCGATCTGACGGGCTACCGTACAGGTTCAATGAATGAGGTACTGACTGATCTTCAGAAGAGAGGCTACTAACTCGGAAGTCTGAACCCGGAAGTGTGTACAGTTTAGCATATAATTACTACTTTTACTTTAAGTTATATTGAAAAACTGTTTGAACAGCTTAATAATAATAATTTCATATGCCATTAAATATTCCCGATAAACTCCCTGCAATAGAGATACTTCAAAAGGAGAACATATTTGTAATGAACAAGTCAAGGGCATCCAGTCAGGACATTCGCCCTCTGAAAATTGCTGTACTCAACCTGATGCCAATTAAAATAAACACTGAAATAGATCTGGTTAGACTACTTTCAAATTCACCATTGCAGGTTGAGTTGGATTTTATCAGTCTGAGCACTCATATTTCCAAGAATACTCCGAGAGAACATATGATGGCATTTTATAAGGATTTCAACACAATATCGCATAACAAGTATGACGGACTCATCATAACAGGTGCTCCGGTTGAACAAATGCCATTTGAAGAAGTCGTTTACTGGAAGGAGCTCACTGAAATATTAACATGGGCAAAAAGCAATGTTACTTCTTCGATTTTTATCTGCTGGGGAGCACAGGCTGCTCTTTACCAGTATTATGGTGTACCAAAGTACCCACTCGATAAAAAAATGTTCGGAATTTTTAAACACACAAAAGCAGATTCCACAAATCCCATCCTGAGAGGGTTTGATGATGTTTTTTACGTGCCCCACAGCCGTCATACGGAAATAAAACGAGAAGATATACTAAAAGTGCCGGAACTGATTATTTTATCTGAATCAGATGAATCAGGTGTTTATATGGTAGCATCAAAGAATGGCCGTGAATTTTTCCTGACCGGTCATTCGGAATATTCACCTGATACTCTCGACATAGAGTATAAAAGAGATCTTGCGAAGAATCTGCCAATCGAGGTGCCTAAAAACTATTACCAGGATGACAATCCGGCGAATCCTCCGGTTGTTCGCTGGCGATCACAGGCAAATATGCTGTTTGTCAACTGGCTCAACTACTTTGTTTATCAGGCAACTCCTTACAACATAGATTCGATAGGGTAATTCTGCAGGAAAATTTCATGCGATATCAACGCATTTAATTAATTCATATGCTTTATGAAAATAAATGCTTGATATTCCTTAGAAAAAATCTAAATTTAATAAATGAATCAAATAATAGTTTATACATCCGGTACCTTCGACCTCTTTCACAGTAATCATCTGAAAATGATTAAGTACGCCAGAGGATTGGGTGATGTCCTTATTGTAGGCGTAAGCACTGATGAGCTGGTAAGTTCTTATAAAAAGCCTCCTATTATTCCTTTTGAGGAGAGAATACAAATAATTGAAGCGCTGAAATATCCTGATATTATTATTCCTCAGCACTCACTTGACCATACTGAAATTGTAAAAAAACTTCATATTGATATATTCGTGGTTGGAGATGACTGGCAGGGAAAATACGATTACCTGCACGATATAGGAGTAAAAGTCTTTTATTTTCCTTACGGCAAAGGGATTACCAGTTCATCTGTAAAAGAAAGTATCTTTCAGAAATATGAAAAAATGAAAAACAAGATTGATAAGCATGGTAATCCTGAAATCATTCATTAATAAATGAGGTATTCAATTGTAACAGGAGGAAACAGAGGCATAGGAAAAGAGATAAGCCATCAACTCTTAATTGAAGGTTATGCTGTTATAGCTGTTTATTACAATGATGATGAATCTGCGCTTTCAACAAAAAAAGAATTCGAATCGGGGTTTCCTGAAAACTTTTTTGTGATAGAGTGCGACCTTTCCAATATTGAAAATATCACATTACTGTTCTCCAAAGTTAACAAAATAACGCAATCTATTGATTTATTAATACTTAATGCAGGAAATACTATAAGGAGGGGATTAGAGGATATTACCATCGGTGAGTGGAATTCGGTTATGACAGTCAACCTGACAACACCGGTATTTTTGATTCAGAAATTCCTGCCGATCTTAAACAGAGGATCAAATATAATCTTTACAGGCTCATCCATGGCAACTTACCCTCACTCAGTATCCCTCGCATATGGAATTTCCAAATCAGCTGTTCATGCTCTCGTAAAAAATCTTGTGAAATTTCTTATGCCATATGAAATAAGAGTCAATTGTGTTGCACCTGGGTTTGTAGATACAGATTGGCATAAGGATAAACCTGTCAATATGAAAGACAGCATCACGAAAAAAATATCGCTTAAACGCTTTGCTAAACCAGAGGAAATCGCTTCAGCTTTTCTATTCCTAATACACAATCAATATATAAATGGTGAAATTATTGCAATTGATGGTGGGTACTCTTATGAATAAAGCTGAAACTGACCTGGTATGAGATGGTTTACTGAATATAAGCAGTCGCTGAAAATGGCCGAAGTAGAGGAAGCTGTAGATATGTTTTTCTACCGTCCTCTGGCATTTTTATTGGTAAAATCAATTTACAGAACAAATATTACACCCGACAATCTGACTCTGGGAGCAATCGTGTTTGGATTGATTGGAGGATTCTTTTATACTTTTGGATTACAACAAACTTCTGTTGTCGGCGCCATTTTCTATATTCTGTTTATAATTCTCGACTGCAGCGATGGACAATTGGCTCGTCTGAAAAAAAATGGCAGCAAAATTGGCAGACTTCTCGATGGAATAGCAGATTATATAGCAGTTGCAGCCATATATGTCGGGCTTGCAATTGGTTATGCCAATAAAGAAGGACATCCTTCCACATTGTTAATTCTTCTTGCATTATCCGGGGTGAGTATTACAATTCAGTCATTACTGGTAGACTACTACAGAACCCGCTTCCTTGATATCGTTCTTAACAGGACAAATACTTTTGAAGATGGGATTGATGAATACAGGATTGAATATGTAAAAATTAAAAACCAAAAAGGTAAATGGCTGGAAAAAAATGTTATCCATGCATATCTGGTCTACTCAAAAATTCAGAGAAGTCTTATTGGTAAGAAAAAACGGGAGAGCACTGTATCCGCAACCCCAGAGGAGTATTATAATAAAAACAGAGCAATTATCAGGTTATGGTTAGTTATGGGGCCATCTGCAATACGAACCTGGCTTATTGTTTGCACATTTATTGGACGATTTGAAATTTATTTTTGGGTAACAATTGTCGGATTTAATATTCTGGCAATCATACTGGGATTAATTCAATACCGCATTGACAGATCGTATCTTTCTCAGATGAAATGACGCTTAATGTAACATTTCACCTGTTAATTATCTATTGATTAATTTATACCCACAAAAAAGGGTTCATGACAACAAGTATTTTAACTATTTCAATTACAGGTTTACTGGCAGGTTTCATTTGCTCCATGCCAATTGCCGGACCCATAAGCATCCTTATTACAACAAATGCGTTAAAAGGGAGGCTGCGTTACTGTATCCATGTCAATCTTGGAGCTTCTTTTGCAACATTTATCTATGTTTTCTTTGCAGTATTCGGACTATCAAAGCTTTATAGCTTATACCAACCTGTAATTCCTTATCTGTTCGCCCTTGGTTCATTATTCCTTTTATTCATCGGATCCAGGATATTCAGAACAAAATTTGATTTTGAACAACTTGAAGATAAAAACCAGGCAAGAGAGGAAATTAAAAAAAAGGGAATCGGAGGCTTTTACACAGGATGCATGATTAATTTTTTTAATCCAACTTTGTTTATTGGCTGGCTGACTTCAACTTTTCTGATACTTTCTTTCGTGACTTCAATAGGTTTTAATACCGGTGGATTAAATAAGTTTGTTAAACAAAATGTCAGTGAAATAGGAAGTGTTGACAGCAATTCAATTAATAGTGCGAAAGTGATATCAATGAATAGCAACGATCCATCAGATTCATTCCTGCCAAAAAATTATCATTTACTGAATAGTGTAATATATTCCCTTTTCGTTTCTGCAGGAAGCATTCTCTGGTTTTATCTATTCGCTTCAGGTATTACCCGATTCCGGCAATTAATTAGTTTTAAGAAAGTATCGGCATTCATTAAAAGTCTTGGTATTGTACTGTGTCTGATCGGACTTTATTTTGGATACCTTGCTGCAAGCTATTATAAATATTGAATACCAAAATGGTTTGGGTAGTCTGCAGACAGCTGTAGGCATCACACACTTTGACGACCTGCTGGAAGATCTTAAAAATGCACTGTGATCTTTCACCGTAAGAACATTTTCAGGAAGTTAGGTGTTACTAGCATATCGGAACTTATTATGTATTCAATTAAGTCCGGATGGATAAAATATTCTACCATGTTTATGGTATAAAAAAATGCCATAAACAAGGGATAATATTGTTTTCGGAAGATTTGTAACTTTGTGCTAAACAAAAACTCATTTTAAGAGTCATGCAGAATTTCAATTTTCAACACTTACGAATGCAGGGAAATCCCTCCCTTATGTACTGCTGCTGTTGTTGTCTATAGCATCATCTCATAATGTTTTTCATCAGCCAAAAAACATACAGATACATATTCTCAATATTAAAATCTTCATAGTAAAATCAATAATCAATAAATATCTCTATTATGGCATCAGAAAAGTTACATTTTGACACACTGCAGTTACATGCAGGCCAGGTCGTTGATCCAACAACCAATTCAAGGGCAGTACCTATTTATCAAACCACATCGTACGTATTTAACAATTCCGAACATGCAGCAAACCTCTTTGGTTTGAAAGAATTTGGAAATATATATACAAGGTTGATGAATCCGACTACCGATGTCTTCGAGAAACGTATTGCGGCACTTGAAGGAGGTGTAGGCGCACTGGCTACTTCATCGGGGCAGGCTGCACAATTCATTGCTTTAACAAATATTCTACAGACAGGAGACAATTTCGTTTCAACATCATACCTCTACGGAGGAACATATAATCAGTTTAAGGTACAGTTTAAAAGACTCGGTATCGATGTCAAATTTGTGGATGGGGATAAACCATCTGATTTCGAAAAACTTATTGATGGTAAAACAAAAGCAATTTATCTTGAAACGATTGGTAATCCAAAATTCAATATCCCTGATTTCGACGCAATAGCAGCAGTTGCAAAGAAAAATGATATTCCACTTATAGTTGATAATACATTTGGTGCCGGAGGGTATTTATTCAGGCCAATAGAACATGGTGCGAATATTGTTGTCGAATCGGCTACAAAATGGATTGGCGGTCATGGAACAAGTATCGGAGGTGTGATAGTTGATGCAGGAAATTTTAACTGGGCAAATGGGAAATTTCCACAGTTTACAGAACCGTCTGAAGGTTATCATGGATTAATATTCTGGGATGTATTTGGAGCACCCGGACCATTCGGAAATATTGCATTCATAATAAGGGCCAGAGTCGAAGGGCTACGTGATTATGGATCAAGCCTGAGTCCGTTTAATGCTTTCCTGCTGCTGTTAGGTCTGGAAACACTTTCTCTGCGCGTTCAAAAACACGTGGATAATGCCATGGCAATTGCACAATGGCTATCAAAACATCCTAAAGTCGAATATGTAGATTACCCGGGTCTTACAAACAGTCCATACCACGAACTTGCATCTAAGTATCTAAAGAACGGTTTTGGCGGTGTCCTTTCATTCAAAGTTAAAGCAGGAAAAGATGCAGCTGATAAGGTGATTAACAATCTGAAGCTTATCAGCCATCTCGCTAATGTTGGGGATGCTAAAACGCTTATTATTCACCCAGCATCAACAACACACCAACAACTATCTGAAAAAGAACAACTTAGCGCAGGCGTTATTCCCGGATCGCTTAGGCTTTCCGTAGGAATAGAAAATATTGACGACATCAGGAACGATCTGGAACAAGCACTGAACTTAATATAAGTCAGTTACAACAAATGACGTTCAAATTAATTATCATGAAGGCGGAGTTAACAATACCAAACCAAAGAATAGTTGAGAAAGCAATCAAATCGGTATTTGAGCTGCTTTTTCCAACGACTCATTCATTTACCGATGCAGAAATAGAATGTAATCGCAGTGATCTCCAAAAACAGTTTTGTGAGATCTTATCAGGCCTGACTGATAAAAATGAAGAAGTCACAAATACATTTTTCGATAATCTCAATAATATAAAAAAGGGATTGCTTATAGATGCACGATTTATACTTGCATCAGATCCTGCTGCCACAGAGCTGATTGAAGTCATAGCTATTTATCCCGGGTTTTTTGCAATATTCTGCTATCGGCTAGCCAATTTTATAGCTCATCAGAACGTCCCGTTGTTTCCAAGAATGGTAACCGAATTTGCACACAGGGTGACAGGGATCGATATCCACCCACTGGCGATAATAGGAAGCCCATTCGCTATTGACCATGGTACCGGTATCGTAATCGGAGAAACTACCAGCATTGGGAACAATGTAAAGCTATACCAGGGTGTTACGCTGGGCGCATTAAGCGTTGAAAAGAACAAAGCATCAAAAAAAAGACACCCTACCATAGAAGACAATGTTGTTTTGTATGCTGGCTGCACAATCCTTGGGGGTCAAACAGTCGTTGGAAGAAACAGCATTATCGGTGGAAATGTATGGCTCACAGAAAGCATTGCACCATTTTCAGTTGTTTACCATAAGAGTGAAATAATTGTGCGAAACCAGAATGGATTTCTTGAACCAATAAATTTTATTATTTAATTATATAACACGAATGTCATGAAACTAAATTCAATTCTCGACTCAATAGGCCATACACCTCACTTAAAAATTAACCGGCTTTTTGATCCCGCTTTTTCGGTGTGGATAAAACTCGAAAGATCTAATCCCGGAGCCAGCATAAAAGACAGGATCGCACTTTCGATGGTTGAAGATGCTGAAAAGAAAGGGTTGCTGAAAAAAGGCAGCGTAATTATTGAACCTACTTCAGGTAATACTGGCATCGGGCTTGCCATTGTAGCTGCTGTAAAAGGCTATAAGCTTATTCTTGTAATGCCGGAATCAATGTCATTGGAAAGAAGGAAAATTATGAGCGCATATGGAGCCGGATTTGTTCTGACACCACGCGAAAAGGGTATGAAGGGATCAATTGAAAAAGCAAGGGAACTGATCCATGAAACACCGCAATCGTGGATGCCCATGCAATTTGATAACCCTGCAAATACCGAAGTCCACAGGAGAACTACAGCAGATGAAATACTCAAAGATTTTCCTGAAGGCTTCGATTATCTCATTACCGGTGTTGGAACCGGCGGTCATATAACCGGATGTGCCGAGGTACTAAAGAAGGCTTATCCAAACCTAAAGGTATTCGCTGTAGAACCTGAATTGTCACCGGTTCTTAGCGGTGGTACACCGGGACCACATCAAATACAGGGACTTGGTGCAGGTTTTATACCTTCAATCATGAGAACCGACTTGCTCGATGGCGTCATTAAAGTATCTAAAGAAGAAGCTTATAAATTTACACAGAGAGCTGCAAAGGAAGAAGGCCTTTTTGTCGGAATATCTTCTGGAGCCTCTCTTGCTGCAGTTAATCAGAAGCTTAAGGATATTCCTAAAGGATCAAGAATAATAACTTTCTGCTACGATACTGGTGAGAGGTATTTATCCACTGAGGGATTATTCTAAGTCTCGGAAACCCATGCCACCTAAGGCATAGCCGTCAACTTAAGAAGTAAAGTGCAGAATTACAATCGGTTAACTTTCCCCTCCTTGAAAAAACTACGCTTTATACATATCTTAATTATATCTGGCTTAACTCCCTGTGTTTGGAACGAGCTTAATCTGCAATAGGAAAGAGTCGACTGGCTCTGAAAGAGCCTCATCATCCTGACTAATCGTAGGAGCACTATCCTTGATTCTTATCAACAAATGATACAGATGCTGGCGGTAACTTGACATAGTATTTAATTATTAGATTAATACAGCGAGAGTACCAATTTACGAACTTGTTACATTACTAGAAACTATATTAAACCCTTGCAGGGTTTATAATCATATAGTCAGCTTTACCCCCGGTTGCACCGGGGGTTATTAAAATTTGGCTCTTTCAGAGCCAAAAATAAATGTGTATAAAGGGTAGTTGAAAAAAGGAGGGGAAAGTTTTGCTATTCATCAAACAAATACAACTGCCTGTCATCACAGTCATCCGTCTCGAGATTTGAAATACTTAAACCCAGGAGTCTTATTTTTGTATCCTCAAGATTAAGTGTTTTACGGATAGCTGTTACTTCTTTATGAAGTGTCTTGAAATCCCTTATGTAATTCTGTAGCGTCTTACTCCTGGTTATTTGCTTGAAATCTGAAAATTTAATTTTCAGGGTAATTGTCCTACCGCTCGTTTCAGAGTTCTCAAGCCTCTCCATGAGTTCCTGTTCAATCCGGTAGAGTTCTGCAATGATTTCGAAGCTGGTTGTTAAATCTTTCTCATATGTGAGTTCGGTGCCAACTGATTTTCTTTCCTGATCGGGTACAACCGGCCGATCATCAATTCCTCTTACGATATCATGAAAAAAGACACCCGCTTTACCGAAATTCCTCACAAGTGAAGCTAAATCCCATTTCTTAAGATCTGAGCCTGAATGAATTCCAAGCTTATGCATTTTTTCAGAGGTCACCCTGCCAATTCCATAAAACTTCTCAACAGCTAATTGCTCAATGAACTTCTCTGCTTCCTCAGGACGGATCACAAATAAACCATCGGGTTTGTTTATATCTGAGGCTATCTTAGCCAGAAACTTATTCAGGGAAATACCGGCCGAGGCAGTTAGCCCGGTTTTAGATTTTATTTCGCATCTGATCTTTCTTGCAATGACGGTGGCTGAACAAATCTTTTGTTTATCAATTGTCACATCCAGAAATGCTTCATCGAGCGACAATGGTTCAATTAAGTCGGTGTATTCCCTGAATATCTCCATTATCATTAAAGATACTTCCGTGTACCTCGAAAAATTATGCCTGACGAATATCAGATCGGGGCATAATCTCTTTGCAATTACCGAAGGCATGGCAGATCTTACACCATACTTTCTTGCTTCATAGCTGGCAGCGGCTACAACACTTCTCTCCCCACTCCCGCCAACAGCAACCGGTTTCCCTCTTAGCTCAGGGTTGTCAAGCTGTTCAACCGATGCAAAAAATGCATCCATATCAATATGAATAATCTTCCTCACCACTTCAATAAATCATAATATTCCATTCAAACTCACAAGAAATTCACTATTAAGAACAAATCTATTAAATAATTGCTTTGATATTTGAGAGGTATTGACCAACATTGCAGATTATTTCGATAAAGGGGATTGGAAACCCGACCAAAATATGAAGAATAAGGTTTTTGCACTTATTTTATTTCAACATCGGCTATGGGGGAATATTATAGCTCCATATATATTACAGAAGGAGAAAGCATATTATAAATTATCAGAGAATTTAGCTCCATTTCCAAATCCCGATACTCTTGGGTTACTTACACCGGAAGAACGTGATTTGGTTAAAATAGTCAACGAGTATAACGACCGGAACCTGTTCAAACTCTATTCAAGGGAAAAATCCGTGAAAGAGTTCCTCGAAAAAGTATCTGCTGAAAATACTGAGAATTTTATCAGACCATATATTGAGCGACGTCTCTATAAATGTTTCTCTATAGTCAGGAATGAAAATATTCCGATTTATTTTCAGAAGAATAAAGCAAGAACTCTTCATCCTGAAGATCTGCTTCTGCTGAGCGAGGATGCTGCAGAGCCTATATTCAGATTTAAAAGAGGAGAAGAAGTGAGTGCATATAATCTGAGTCTGGAATATTCAGGTAAGATAATAGATCTGCGCAAAGGAACCGCAGATATACTTTGTATGGCACCATGTATCATCCGCGACGACTACAGGATCATTTTTGTCTCCGATGTAGAAGGCTCCAAACTGAAACCATTTCTCACAAAAGAAAATATTCTTATTCCAAAAAGATCAGAACTGAAATATTTCAGTGGCTTTGTATTAAACACAATAAATAACTTTAAAGTCGAAAACACAGGTTTTGAGATAGTTGATATTAGTCCGCGCAAAGAAGCTCTTCTTTTGCTTGAAACAGGCTTGAAAGGCTTTACGGGAATGACTTTACAATTCAGCTACGAAGGCAATAAGATCTATTCAAATGATATTATAAACTCATTTACAAAATTTGAGAAAAAAGGTGAAAATTTCCTTTTCAAAAAATATAATCGCGATTTTGACTGGGAAAAACAACGTTTGCAGACCCTATCAGAACTTGGTTTCTTTTCCGATGATGACATTAACTTTTTCCCTGTTTCAATAAGTATCAAACGCAAGAATGAGATTTACTCAGTTCTTGAGATAGTAAACAGCAGCTATGAAGAAATAATTGGATCAGGCTTCATTCTGTCATCAAGGCTGGACAACAATTATAACCTCAAACCGATAAGAATTGAAATAAACAGTGAAATTATTAACGATTGGTTTGATCTCAAAGCAACAGTAAAAATAGGGGAATGGAATATTCCTTTCACACGTTTCAGAAAAAATATACTTGAAGGTATCAGGGAATACAAACTTCCTGACGGATCAATTGCAATACTACCGGAAACATGGTTCACAATATATAAAAATCTCTTTGAGTTTGGAAAGACTCAGGATGAGTCTCTACTGATTCATAAACAACATTTTTCTTTACTTTCAGATGCTCTCACCGATCAAAGTAAAACAGGATATGAACGCCTGGAAAAGCTTCTTATTCCTAATCAGATTCCTGTACTTGAACCACCAAAAGGCCTATTGTGCACAATGAGACAGTACCAGGCAGATGGACTTAATTGGCTTAATTTCCTGCAGACAGCGGGATTGGGGGGTTGTCTGGCCGACGACATGGGACTCGGAAAAACCATACAGACACTGGCTTTGCTTCAGTATAACAAGGAGACGATAAATCCTGGACAGATAGAAAAAAACACTCCTGAAAATGAGCTTTTCGAAAGATCCGCACCGAAGCTAACATCCCTGATCATTGTACCTGCTTCACTTATTTATAACTGGGAGCGTGAGATTAAAAGATTTGTACCTGGTATGAATGTCTGCAGTTATAAAGGAAACCAAAGGAAAAAAACCACTTCATATTTTCATGAGTATGATATTATCATTTCAAGTTATCATACTATCCGTCAGGACATTGAATTAATTTCTTCATTTTCATTTCATTACATAATACTCGACGAAAGCCAGGTAATAAAAAATCCTGCATCAATGCTATACCGCACAGTTACACGCTTAAAATCTGAGTTCAAACTTGTGCTTACCGGAACACCAGTTGAAAACTCACTCACAGATCTTTGGACTCAATTAAATTTTGTGAATCCCGGATTACTTGGTGATCTGTCATTTTTCAGAAGAGAATTTGCAAAGCCAATTGAAAAGTTGGGTGATGATGAAAAAGAGATCAAGCTTCGGAAGATCATAAAACCATTTATCCTGAGACGTACAAAGGAAAACGTAGCAACCGACCTGCCTCCTGTAAGTGAACAGACTGTCTATTGCGACATGACCGATGAGCAGTTTAAAGTTTATGATGAAGAAAAATCATCCGTCAGAAACAGCATACTTAAAAGCATCTCCTCAACAAGTCTCGAAAGGTCGGCTATCGTGGTGTTGCAAGGTCTCATGAAACTCAGACAGCTATCAAATCATCCTTTACTGGCAAACGAAGAATATACCTTTGGTTCCGGAAAGTTTGAGACTGTTTTGCAGGATATGGAAAATGTTATTGCAGAAGGACATAAAATACTTGTATTCTCTTCCTTTGTGAAGCATCTCGATCTTTACGCTGATGTTTTAAAAAAGAAAAGGATCCGTTTTGCTATGCTTACAGGTGCCAGTACAAATCGTGAAAAGATAGTCAACAGCTTTCAGCTTGATCCGGATAATAAAATATTTCTTATATCTCTTAAAGCCGGAGGTGTCGGACTGAATCTTACCGCCGCTGATTATGTTTTTATTCTCGACCCATGGTGGAATCCTGCATCAGAGATGCAGGCCCTGAACCGTGCGCACCGGATTGGACAGCATAAGAGTGTATTTGTCTACCGTTATATCACAAGCAACAGTATAGAGGAAAAAATTGTAAGACTACAGGATAGGAAATCAAAGCTGGCTGATATTTTCATCTCGAGTAATAATCCGCTTAAAGAAATTGATATACAGGAGATTCTGGATATTATAGGCTGATAAAATTGACTGTGATTTCCTATTCCACAAACTCACCCCCTTCCCCATAGCCGTCAACTTAAGGAAAATAAAAATCATATTAAATTGATATTCAAACATATACATTTCCCCTCCTTTCAAAGGAGGGGTGGCCCGGATACGAAATGCTTCGAATGAAATGAAATAGTTTAACCCGGGCCGGGGTGGTTTTTAGTTCCGTTGTGAACTATGAAACTCTTTTTAATTTCATCTAACACATATTAAGGATGTTGAAATACGAGCCGATTTTCAAATCTCAAAATAGTAAAACCCAGGTTTTCAAAATATTGATCTCTTATCGTATCTTTTTCTATCATGTAAT
>JBBRSO010000007.1:0-49555 GCA_038245405.1 Bacteroidales bacterium | reverse complement strand
CTGACCCTTATACCTTATGAAGATCTTACTTCAAAACCATTAAAGCTCCCAGCGCTTAAACACGATCTGGCTTACGTCAGACCACCGGTCAACGAGCAAACGTTTGTACCGGAAAAATACTAGGTTGAGGTTAAGGTTGAGGTTAAGGTTAGATTAAGATCTCAACCTTAACCTTAGCCTCAACCTTAACCTCAATTTCCTCTTTCGGATTCTAAGTATCTTTTATACTTTTGTCTTTACGCGTCTTTACTTTTATCTTTTAACTTTGTCTTTTATCTTTTTCTTTTATCTTTTTCTTATGTCTTCCAAACCATCTATCCCGAAAGGAACAAGAGATTTCTCAACCGAAGAGATGCTCAGGCGTGAATTCATTTTTGACACTATCAAAAAGGTATTCAGACTCTATGGTTATCAGCCGATTGAGACTCCTTCAATGGAAAATCTCTCAACACTTCTTGGCAAATATGGTGAGGAAGGGGATAAGCTCCTGTTCCGGATTTTGAATTCCGGTGATTTTCTTTCATCAGTAAATGATAATGATCTGACAGCCAGAGAAACAGGTAAACTTTCTTCTCTTATTTGCGAAAAGGGCTTGAGGTATGATCTGACAGTGCCATTCGCCCGTTACGTTGTTCAGCATCGCGACGAGATTACCTTCCCGTTTAAAAGATATCAGATTCAACCTGTATGGAGAGCCGACAGGCCACAGAAAGGCAGATACAGAGAGTTTTTTCAGTGTGATGTTGATATAATAGGAAGCGATTCTCTCCTAAACGAATATGAACTGGTCAGAATCATTGACGATATTTTTAAAGCACTGAAGATTTCCACAGTCATAAAAATAAATAACAGGAAGGTACTGGCTGGAATAGCTGATTTTCTTGGGGAGTCGCAAAGAATAATCGACATTACTGTCGCCCTGGATAAGTTTGACAAAATTGGTCAGGAAAATGTAAACGCAGAATTGCGGAGTAAAGGATTATCTGAGAAAGCAATATCAAATCTACAGCCATTTTTGCAATTGACAGGCAACGTATCGGCTAAACTTGAAAATCTAAGAAAATTGCTTTCCGGCTCTGAAGCAGGAATGAAAGGAATAAGTGAACTGACAACACTTTTTGAGTTTGTTGGGAAAATCTCTCTTACCAGTGAAATAGAACTCGATCTTACACTTGCCAGGGGATTGAATTACTACACAGGCGCTATTATTGAAGTAAAATCAAAAGATGTGAGTATTGGTAGTATCTGTGGTGGCGGTCGTTATGATAATCTTACCGGTGTGTTCGGGATGGAAGGTGTGTCGGGTGTCGGTATTTCGTTTGGCGCCGACAGAATTTATGATGTGTTGAATCAGTTAAACCTGTTTAGTGAAATCAAGGTTTCTTCAACACAGGTTATGATCGTCAATTTCGGTGAGAAAGAGATCGATTATGCCCATAAGATACTAAATATGCTTCATGAAAAGAATGTGAGAAGTGAATTATATCCTGACGCAGTAAAGATGAAAAAGCAATTCTCTTATGCCGATGCAAAAAAGATACCTTATATTATTATTGCAGGAGAAGACGAAATAAAAAATAATACTGTTACAATAAAAATCTTATCATCAGGAGAACAAAGAAATCTTCCGTTGAAGGATCTAGGCTCAATTATTGAATCTGAGATAAAATCATAATTTAACTCAGAACATTTTACCACAAAGGTCACAAAGTAAGCTTGCACAAAGGTCACAAAGGCATTCTCCATTACTTTTTCTTTGTGTACTTTGTGTTTCTTTCCTTTGTGAACTTTGTGGTAATGGATTTCTTCTTTTTTAATTAAAATTATTACTAAAATGAATTTTAAGATATCACCATCAGAATTGAAACTTGAAACTATCTGGGAAATATTTGAAGAAAATGCTAAGATTTCTTTATCTGACAAATCAGTTAGTCTGATAACCCATTGCCGGACCTATCTTGATAATAAACTTGAAAACAACACATCACCGATCTATGGAATAACGACAGGGTTCGGTTCTCTTCACAACAAAACAATAAGCAGCGATCAACTCAATAAATTACAGGAAAATCTGGTTAAATCACACGCTTGCGGTACTGGTACTATCGTAAAGCCAGAGATTGTGAGATTGATGCTTCTTCTGAAAATTCATGCCCTTAGTCTTGGAAAATCAGGTGTTCAGGTATCTACTGTACAAAGGATGATTGATTTTTTCAATGAAAGCATAATACCAGTCGTTTACGAACAGGGTTCACTTGGTGCCTCTGGTGATCTGGCTCCGCTGGCACACCTTGTCCTGCCCATCCTTGGACTGGGTGAAGTGTTTTATAATGGGGTAAAAACAGAATCGGGTGTTATTTTGAAAAAATTTGGATGGAAGCCGGTTGAATTAAAATCAAAGGAAGGTCTTGCTCTGTTGAATGGTACGCAGTTCATGAGTTCCTTTGGGGTATACATTATGGCAATGGCTGAGAGACTATCTGATTTTGCCGATCTGACATCTGCCATTTCGCTTGAAGCATACGATGGGAGGCTTGACCCCTTCTTCTCCTGCATACATGATATAAGACCTCACAAGGGACAGATTGCCACAGCTGAATCATTCAGGAATATGCTTGAAGGCAGCCAGATAATTTCAAGGGAAAAAGCTCATGTTCAGGATCCATATTCTTTCAGATGCATACCTCAGGTTCATGGTGCTACAAAAGACACGATAAGCTATGCGAGATCCGTAATCCTTACTGAAATCAATTCTGTGACTGATAACCCTACAATTTTCCCTGATGAAGATCTGATTGTCTCAGGAGGAAATTTTCATGGACAGCCTCTTGCTCTTATCTTTGATTATCTTGCCATAGCTCTCGCAGAGCTTGGAAGCATATCCGAAAGGAGGGTATACCGGTTAATCGCAGGACAGAGGGACCTTCCTGAGTTCCTTGTAGCAAATCCCGGTCTCAACAGTGGATTTATGATTCCGCAATATACTGCAGCTTCTATTGTAAGCCAGAATAAGCAGTTATGTACACCTTCTTCTGTAGATTCCATACCATCGTCGAATGAACAGGAGGATCATGTAAGCATGGGGGCAAATGGTGCAACCAAGCTGCTGCGTGTTGCAGAAAACCTTGAGAAAATTCTGGCAATTGAATTGTTCACGGCTATTCAAGCTCTGGAATTCAGAAGACCGCTCAGATCATCTGAACGACTTGAACGTGTTTTCAGGTCATTCCGAGAAGTGGTGCCATTTATCAATAATGATAAGGTAATGTATACCGAGATTGAAAAGGCTGTAAGTTTCTTCAGAAGCCTGAAGTGGAAATAACCAAATCAATTAATTACTGAATCTCCTTCCCGGCCTCACCCGCTGCTCCTGCTTAACATTCTGCAACTCATTAAGCAGTTGTATCTTGTATTGAGTCTCAGCCTGATAATACCTGATCACTTTAGCTGGAGAAAGAACATCTTTCAGCTTTTTATGAAATTCAACTGAAAGGTTTGATTCCTGAACCAGGTAGTCAACATATTTATCACCCATTTCAGAGAGTTGTTTATCGCTTAGTGAGCTTCCATTCTGATTGAAATTTCTGTTGAGCTTCATTTTTTCCAATTGAATTGAGTTTCGTTGAGATTGAAATTCATTGTAAACCGGCCAGAATTTTACTGCCTCTTCAGAAGTGAGATCCAGTTTCTTTGTAAAGAATCCGATTTTGTAATTATTCAGTTTTTCAAGATTGGTAGCCTGAGCTTCTGATTTTAAATTAGAAATCAGAAGTAATATGGACACAAAGAATATTAACTTTTTCATGACATTAAAATTATAGTTGTTGGTAAATATCGTTTAGTTCGATGTTTTCAAGCATCAGATATTCAATTATATCTTTCCTGCTTACCTCGGGAGCGTCGTCCGAAAGCTCAAGTGCTGATGCAGATTCCTCAAGTGATGAGATGTCAATGTCATTTATCAGTGAATCCTGGTTCAATTCAAAAATCGCTTCGGAGACCTGTGACCCTGCCTGGGCTGGAGCAAAGATCTTCAGAGCGGTATAGCTGATAATGATGAACCCGGATATTGAAGCGGCGATGAGCAGACTTGTTCTGAAGCGGTTATATATGCTTATTTTTCTGATATTCTCATCAGCACCGGCAGTAGCAGAAATAATTTTTCTGTTTACCTCTTCAAAGTAATTATCAGGTACTTTAAAGGGATTCTTTTTGCTTATGTCATCTAACTGTTTCATCTGCTATTTAGATAGTTAAAAATGTCAAGGGTTTAATCACCTGTGATTATTTTTTCAATTTTTTTTACTGCGTGATGATAAGATGCTTTTAGTGCTCCTTCTGAAGTATTAAGTACCTTGCTCATCTCAACATATGTCATTTCATCATAATATTTCAGGTTGAAGACAATCTTTTGTTTGTCAGGAAGCTGCATTATCGCATTTTGAAGTTTTAACTGTGCCTCATCTCCGTCGAACCATGTACTGCCTTCCTGTGAGTTGGCAAAGTAGCTACCGAGATCGTCAATGGAGACAGCGGTATTTTTTTTCCTTTTGTTTATTAATGTCAGAGCTTCATTAGTCGCTATAGTGTACAACCAAGTATAAAGGGAACTTTCGCTTCTGAAATTACCAATACTTTTCCAAACATTAATAAAAGTATTCTGGAGAGCGTCATCAGCATCTTCATGAAGGATAACCAATCTTCTTATGTGCCAGTAGAGTTTCTGGCTATATGTCTCAACCAGTAGCCTGAATCCTTTATTAAGATCAATCTTTAATAATTCGATGATATTATCGTCTTTACGGATGCCAGTCAATTTCTGTGCAATTTATTTTCTTAGATAGAAAAATCAGTTAAAGGTTTAAAGATAGAATTACTCATTGTAAAATAAAAAAGCAAAAATCCACGAAAAAGGGGATTTACTCACCACAAAGCTCAGAATACCTTTATCCCATAAACCTGACAAATAAAACTTTTCCAAAAAAGGGATAATTAAACTAAAATTAAAAACAATGAAACAATCAATTTTCAAACTAACAGCATTTCTTTTTTTCCTTTTGTTTATTACGAATGGATGTAAAAAAGATGATTCTACACCTGATCCGGTTGCTAAGATTGTGTCAGCAGGAAAACAGATTACTTCTTTCAAGATCGTTACTCCGGCAGTTACAGGTATTATTGACACAACAAATAAACTGATAACTATTACTGTACCTATCGGCACCGTTTTCACCAGCCTTGCAACAGACATTTCTATTGCTGCCAAACATACGATAAGTCCTGCATCAGGAGTCGCACAGAATTTTACCACACCTGTTGTTTACACTGTAAAGCGTCCTGATAATACCACAACAGCCTGGACAGTTACAGTAGCTACCGCCGGAGTAAATGTAAACCAGGATATTACAACATCAGCAACATGGACTGCTGACAAAACATATTTTATTACAGGCGACATTAATGTTGAGAACAATGCTGTTCTTACTATTCAGCCCGGTACCGTAATTAAATTTAACTCAGGTTCGAGTCTCACAATTGGCTATGGCACAAATGGTACATTGATAGCTAACGGAACTGCACAACTTCCGATTATATTCACAAGTAATGCTGCCGCACCTGCAGCAGGGGCATGGGAAGGATTGTATTTTGATTCTCATACTCTTAATAATACTTCACTTGCTTATTGCAGTATACTTTTTGCCGGAAGCAATTCAAGCTATGGCGCATTAAATATTACAGGATGTGATCTATCAGTAGATCATTGTACGATAGGCAATTCAGCTGGTTATGGAGTTTGGACATCTTATTTTAATAATTATGGTGGTTTTTCAGTCTTTACAAATAATATAATAAACGCCACTGCTAAATTCGGAATGTACATGCATTCTATGAAGCTTGGCAGTATTGGTACTAACAACGTTCTCACAAATGTTCCGGGGATATTTGTAACCGGTGACTTTAAAAGCACTACAGCCAACACATGGAGAAATCTGGCTGTTCCATATGTTATCGATAGTGAAGTTGATATTGATGGAAACCTTACGATTGAACCCGGAACAACTTTCAAGTTTGAAGCAAATGGCTGGTTGGCTATTGGTTATTATAATGCTACAACATTTACTGCAGATGGAACAAGTCTGCTGCCTGTCACATTCACAACAAATTCATCAAGTCCGGTTGCAGGAGCATGGAGAGGCATCACTTTTTATGGTCATACCCAGACGAATACAAAGATGAATAATTGTGTTATTAACTATGCAGGTTCCGTAGCAGCTTCAGGGTCACTTCACATGGAAGATGTAAGTTCGATCGTATTTACAAACAACACAATAAGCAATGGTGCCAGTTATGGTATTGTTGTAGATCCTTACGCCGGGTTCCAGACTTTTACAGGTAATACCATCAATAGTTGTGCTAATCATGTTATTTGGATATTCACTCCGCATCTTCAGGAACTAGGCACACCAAATAATCTGGTTCCTGCATCAGGTAAAGGTATTTTGGTCACAGGCGATGCCAGATATACCAATGATGTAATATGGAAGAAACAAACTGCTGATTTTTATTTTAGCGGTGGCGAGATTGATCTTGACGGCAATATCACTATCGAAGCCGGAACAAAATTACTCTTTGTAAATGATACTTATTTTTGGATTGGTTACTACGCAAATACAAAAATTACAGCAATAGGAACTGCACGTGCAAAAATTTTCTTCACAGCTGCAGGTTCAAGCCCCGTTGCAGGAGCATGGAGAGGAATATATATTGACAGCTATACCCAGACAAATACAGCATTGTCATACTGCGATTTCAATTATACCGGGCTTGATGATAAGCCGGCAATCTATACCGAAAAAGCAATTTCAGTCACATACACTACTATTAATAACTTCAGTTCAACACATGCAGCTGAAGTGCAAACCGGCGTATTAATGCTTCTCGGATTAGGTAACAATTTTACGTGGGTAGCAAATTAGGTTTAATTTTTCTTAAAGAGGAGCCTGTGAGATAATCCAGGCTTCTCTTTTCAATTATCATTTTGATGTAAATTTTTTTTAATCTGATTGTACTATAGCTTTCTAAGCAATAAATTATTAATGAAGATGGTCAAGAATGATAGCAAGGAAGCAAAAATGGGGTTAAATCAGAATATAGCTTTATCTGAGAAAAAGAAAAGTTCATTTCTTGGAGGAGAATGTTTGCTAACGGCAGGCATATCATATAGTGAACTTGGGGAGTATGAACTGGCCATAAATTATCTGACCAGGGCTTTACTGCTTTTCAAAAGGTATGATGGCATTGAGTGGGAAACTGCTGCTGCCAAAACACAGGTAGTTTTTGGATCAGTTTACCATCATCAGGGTGACTTCGCATCTGCATTGGGTTTGTATCTGCCTGCGGAAGAAATTTTCGCCATTAACGGTGATTACCAGGCTTTACGTAATGTCATAAGTAAGATCGGAGATTGTTATCTTCAAATGAATCAATTCGATAGTGCCGGTATATATGCAAGAAAGAATCTGAAAATAGCTGAAAAGCTGACAACCCCTTTTGATATAGCCTCAGTATATATTGATTACGGCAACTGGCTGAATAAAATAAATAAGTATGATGAAGGGCTATTATATTATGAGAAAGCAAGCGAATTACTTGAAAAAGCTGATGATACTAATTTATATCACAAATGGTATTATAATTATGCTTTTCTTCTAAGCCGGAAAGAAAAATATTCGGAGGCGCTTTTGTATTATGAAAAAGCCTATGAGGCAGCATTGAAGTCGGGGATGCTTTTTGATCAGATCGACTCCAGCTATAAGATGGGTCTGATGAATTACTATCTTAAAAACTTTAAAACATCCTCTGCTATTTTAAATGAAGCTCTTGCCAATGCAATAGCAATAAAATCATCTCTTCTCCGGAGAAACATACTAGATGCCCTGTCTTATTTTGAGGCTGAGAAGAAAAGTTTTCTCCAGGCTTATGATTTCCTGAACAGATTATTGTTCTGAATTCAACTAACATTGATAAATATGAAAGGAAATGCTATAATAACCAGGGAAGCCATTGATATGTACGATCATGCTCTGAGCCTGCTCGACACCTCGATTAAAGAGCTGCGGCATATAGCTCACAATCTTATACCGGAAATACTTTTCAAGTATGGCTTAAAGCAAACTCTGTCAGATTTTTGCGACAGGGTAGACGGTGGAGCAATAAAAGTGAAGCTTGCATTTTACGGCATTGAAAAGCGATATGAAGAAAAACTTGAGATTACATCGTACCAGATTGTAAAGGAACTAGTCAACAATGCCATTAAATATGCTGAGGCAACTGAAATTGCAGTTCAGCTTGTGAGTGAGGAAGAAAGGCTTTCTATAACAGTACAGGACAATGGTAAAGGTATTGACCCCATCTCTCAAAATCTGTCAACAGGAAAAGGATTGTCATATATTCGTTCAAGAGTTGCTTTTTTTGGTGGCCATTTTGACTTATCTTCGGAGAATGGAAAAGGAACCGAAGCAATTATCGAATTCAAAACCTGACGTTAATAGGTCGGGAATATCGTTAATAATTGTCGAGGATCACCCGGTTGTGGTCGAAGGGTTACAGCTAATGTTCAGTTCCTCCGGCAAATATTGCGTTGAAGCAGTGGCCGGTTCCGGGAAGGAGTGTATGGAGTTACTCAGGTGGTTCTCGCCCGATGTTCTCCTTCTGGATATCAATCTTCCCGATGTCAGCGGAATCGACCTGTGCAAAACAATCATCTCCAGGTTTCCAAAACAAAAAATTCTGGCACTGACAACATACACCGAACGTGTTTTCATTCAGCAAATGCTCGATAACGGGGCACGTGGCTATGTTCTGAAAAATGCCTCGTCTGAAGAAATTATGGAAGGCGTGAATGAGGTTCATGCCGGACGTATCTTTCTTTGTACCGAAGCTGAAAATCTGCTGAAGAAGACACAGGAAAATGAGCTGATGATCACCCGTCGCGAAAGCAGCGTACTTAAATTACTGGCAGAAGGATTCACAAACCTGGAAATAGCCGAAAAGCTTTTTATCTCTCCGTTGACTGTCGATAGCCACCGCAAAAATCTGATTGTTAAGTTGCAGGCAAGAAATACCGCCTCGCTGATAAAGATTGCATCGGATAAAGGGCTGGTATAATCCGCAATCCGCAACCCGAAATATCTGAAATCTGCAATAATCCGCGGATTTATCATAGATTTGTTCCCTGATAAATTAACCCCGATTACTGATGGCTCTTCAATGTGGAATTATAGGAATTACTAATGTTGGCAAGACAACAATATTCAATTGTATCTCGAATACTAAAGGAGAAACTAATGCTTTTGCCTTCAGTGCAACAAAATCAAATATCGGAGTAGTTCAGGTTCCTGATCCCAGGCTCTATGAGCTGGAGAAACATCAGGTAACCAACCGGATCGTCCATACAACAGTTGAAATTGTAGATATCCCTGGTTTGGCCAGAGGCTCAAATAAAGGAGAAGGGGTGGGGAATAAATTCCTTGGCGACATTAGAAATACAGATGCTTTGATTCATGTTCTCCGCTGCTTCGATGATGAATCTCTCCCGCATATTGATGGCTCCGTTGACCCGGTGCGCGACCTGGAAACGATTGACCTTGAGCTGCAGGTAAAAGATCTCGAATCGGTGGAAAAAAAGATTGAACGTCTGGCAAGAGCTGCCAAGACTGGTGATAAAGATGCTAAACGCGGTGTGGAAGTCCTTAATCTCTATCGTGAACATTTTGAGAATTTCCTAAATGCAAGAACTCTTGAGGTAAAAGATGAAGACAGAAAATATGTCGACGATCTATTTCTCCTCACCATGAAACCTGTGATATATGTCTGTAATGTTGATGAGAAATCAGCAACTACGGGTAATAATTATGTTGACAGAATAAGAGATTATCTCAAAGGCAGAGATGCTGAAATTCTTGTAATTGCAGGAGCAATAGAAGCTGAAATAGCAGAGTTGGAAAGTAATGAGGACCGTCTTGCATTTTTAAAGGATGCTGGTCTTGCAGAACCGGGAGTGGATAAGCTTGTGAGAGCTGCTTATAAAATGCTGAACCTTCAGACCTTTTTTACTGTTGGTGAAATGGAAATCAGGGCATGGACAATAAAAACCGGAATGACAGCACCCAATGCTGCCGGAGTTATTCACAGCGATCTCGAAAGAGGCTTCATAAGAGCTGAAGTAATGAAATATAAAGATTTTGTGACACTCGGCTCCGAGCATGCATGTAAAACTGCAGGTAAATTCTATATAGAAGGCAAGAATTACGTTGTTGATGATGGTGATATTCTGCATATAAGATTTAACGTATAATATTCTGATGACAAGGCGGTTCCTGATATTATTTTTAATCTTATCCGGGTTATCCGTTATCAAAAGTCAGTCACAAATCTTAAGCTCCGACGACAGATTACGCCAGATGATCAAACAATTTGGACAGGCGGAAGTCAGTATGCCTTATCCGGGAACAAAATCAATTGAGATCATTACAAGAAATGTTTCAATTTTATCTGTAAAGGATGAGATCGTATACATCAGCTTATCGCCGGTTACTCTTGACTGGTTTCTCGGACAGAAATTAAACTATCAGATTGTTGAAAAGGCAGTACCGAGGGGACTCATCACAGCATCAGGCATTAGTGAGGCGATGGAGTGGGATGTGTATCCTACTTATACTCAGTATGATTCAATAATGAGAAGTTTCCAAAAGCTTTATCCTTCTTTATGCAGGCTCGATACAATAGGTACCAGTATAAAAGGACAACTTGTGCTTGCACTGAGGATCACATCCGCTAATACAACAGAAGATAAGCCCAGAGTGTTTTACACGTCTACAATGCACGGGGATGAGACTGGTGGTTATATACTTATGCTTCACCTGGCCGATTATCTGCTAAAGAATTATGGCGCAAATTCCAGGGTTAATACTCTCCTGGATAATCTGGAGGTTTGGATCAATCCGCTCTCTAACCCGGATGGCACTTACAGAAACGATAACACTATAAACTCCGCTACACGATATAATGCGAATGGTGTCGATCTGAACCGTAATTTTCCCGATCCCTTTAACCCTAATAGCTTCAAACAGAAAGAGACCCTCGACATGATCAGGTTTATGAGAAAACACAGGTTTGTTCTCTCTGCAAATTTTCATTCAGGGAATGAAGTCGTAAATTATCCATGGGACAGATATCTGGGTAAGCTGCATACGGACGATACCTGGTTTTATACGATAAGCAGGGCATATGCCGACATGGTTCATAATTATTCCAGTCCGGCGTATATGAATTTTCTCGATAATGGTGTAACCCGTGGAGCTGTGTGGTACCTGGTTTATGGTGGACGACAGGATTTTGTTACTTCTGAACTGCAGGGTCGTGAAGTTACCATTGAGCTTGATGATCAGTTTATTACACCAGCTGCCCAGTTGCCTCTTCTTTGGAATAACAACTGGCATTCACTACTTGGCTATCTTGAAAACGCATTATACGGAATTCACGGAATGGTAAGGAATATCAATACCCAGGCACCTTTGCCAGCCAAAGTTTTTATTGATGGATATGATAAAGACAGTTCACAGGTTTATTCCGATACACTAACCGGACGATTTGTAAGATTTCTTTCTCCTGGTAGCTGGAATCTCACATTTTCAGCTCTTGGTTACCGCCCACAAACTATAAAAAATGTGGTTGTTAATGAAGGTCAAAAAACCGATATTACAATTGATATGGTTCCCATCGAAAGCGGTATTGATCCGCTCGTGAAATCCCCGCTATTACTTTATCCTAATCCCGCACAAAATCACCTGAATGCTTTACTGCCCGACGATATTGCCGAGGAAGTTAATGTGAAGATATATAACCAGACGGGTAAACTGTTATCTGATTATAATGTGCAGGTCTCCAGGGAAACGCCTGTTGAGATAGATTTAAAATTGCTGTCAGAGGGTTTAAACTTTATAAGATTTAAAAATAAGGTAACAGGGGCAACATATCATGGGAAATTTGTTGTAGGAGGGAAGTGACCGGTGAAAGAATTATTATAGCACGACGATGCAGCTACCTTCTGGTTCAAAGCCCCATAGTGGCGAAATAAGTAATGGATTAAACACTGAAAATTGGCTTCCGCGTTTGTAAAGTATCATAAGGAATTTAAATAATCCTCTCCATTTGCTTCTGTTGCTAAAACAAGTATTTTTGCATCGTGTGGTGGGATGAATCAGGTTATTGAAAAACCTTGTTGGATTTGGCACATAATACAATCTAAATCAGAAAACTGTTATGAGAAAATTTGCATCAATCATATTCCTGAGTTTATTCTTTATGAAATTATCCGGACAGAGTGCATATCTGCCACCGGATAAACCACGACTAGTGATCGGTATAGTTGTTGAAGAACTGAAATACGACCAGCTGGAAAAATTCAGAGATAAGCTTGGCGACAACGGTATCAAAAAACTTATTAACGAGGGCACATATTTTAAAAATGCGTCATTCCAGTATATGCTGACTCAATCGGCACCCGGACACGCAACAATATCCACAGGAGCAGAGCCTTCTTTTCATGGTATTACATCCGACGCGTGGTATGTTCCATTGAAAAATGAACTCATCAATTGCACCAAAGATTTAAGTGTAAATTCGGTAGGAGGAAGCTTTGAATCGGGTTTGCACTCTCCCGTAAACCTTCTGGTTTCTACATTTTCCGATGAGCTGGCAATGGCGTCGAACAGAAAAGCAAAGATCTTCGGTGTTGGCCTGCGTGAGAGCTCTGCAATATTTTCTGCAGGTCATGCTGCTAACGGAGCCTACTGGTTCGATAATACTACAGGTACATGGATGTCGAGCTCGTACTATATTAAATCACTTCCCCCGTGGGTTATTGACTTTAATGCCATGAAGTTTTCAGATAATTTTCTCAATTCAGTATGGAGCCCAATGAAACCAGCAGCAAATTATGCTGACTGCCTGCCCGATACAAGTAAATTTGAAATAGGGTTTAACGGCATCAATTATTTCCCTTACGACCTGAAAAAGATAAGATCAAAAGGTACCGGTAGTGTAAAGAGCGATTTCTCATTACTCAGGGAGACTCCATTTGGCAATACGCTCACAACAAATTTTGCTATAAGACTTATTCAGAATGAACGGTTGGGTAAAGATGACGTAACAGATTATCTATCAATCTGCTATTCTGCAACAGATTATATCGGAAGACGATTTGGCCCGTCGTCGGTAGAGATGGGGGATGCTATTTTAAGGCTCGATGATGATATTAAAAATCTCTTAAACTATGTGACTGATAGTCTGGGGAAAAAGAATGTACTTATTTACTTTACTGCTGCTCATGGAATATCAGAAATTCCATCAGTTCTGGAACAGAACAGGATCCCTTCGGGATATTTTCAGCAGAACCAGGCTCTGCAACTGCTTCGTGCATACCTGAATGCAGTATATGGAGAGGGTAATTGGGTAAAAGGTTACTCTGAACGTCAGATTTTCCTTAACAGAACACTCATTGAAGATGCCCGTCTTTCTCTCGATGATGTTCAGAAGAAAGTCGCACGCTTTCTTGTTCAGTTCACAGGTGTTGAGGCAGCATATCCTTACTCGGCTTTTGAGGCGAACGACTTCGGGACTGGTAATCTTAAGAGAATCATTAATAATTTCAGTCCACAGAGATCGGGTGATGTAATTGTAACCCTTAACCCGGGGTGGGTTGAAAAAGAGACGGATTATGTTACGAATTATAATTCACCTTATGAGTATGATTCGCATGTTCCACTTATATGGTATGGATGGACTGTTAACAAGTCGACGATAACTAGACAGGTGAATATGACAGATATTGCGGCTACATTATCGACGCTGTGTAAAGTTCCATATCCGAATGCATGTACCGGTGAAGCGATGACTGAGTTATTCAGGTAAACCTTAGTCCCTATGTCTCTTCGTCTCTTCGTCCCTTCGTCCCTTCGTCTCTTCGTCTCAATTCATCTCTCACTCTGCAAGCATCAATAAGAAGCCCGGGATTACTTTCACAACTATTTCCCAAAACAATCAGGTCAGCGCCGGCATTAAACACTTCTTCAACCTGTTCTTTATTCCTGATTCCTCCTCCTACAGCAAGGGAAATTTTGATATTCTGTCTAACGGACTTAATAAGATTGACAGGAACATGGTTGGATGCACCGCTACCCGCCTCAAGATAGATCATCTTCATACCAAGCATTTCTCCGGCAATTGCTGTTGCCACTGCTAGTTCAGGTTTGTCAGCCGGAATTGACTCTGTGTGACTAATATATTCAACCGCTGTTTTATGCCCGTTTCCGATCAGAATATACCCTGTGGAAATTAGTTTTTCCGCAATATTTTTCAGAAAAGGAGCTGCAATTACATGGTTGCCAATGAGTAATTCAGGATTTCTGCCTGAAATGAGCGATAGCAGCAGTATCCTGTCTGCCTTAAGAGTAAGTTGAAGCAGATTGCCTGGGAAGAGAACGACAGGAACTGAAGAGTGCTTCTTTATCTCATCTATAAGATTATCGATGCTGTTAAATGTAAGGCTTCCTCCCGCAAAAATATAATCAGTATTGTAATTGTTAGCAATCTCAAGGATTTTGAAAAGAGAATCTCCCTTTGCCTTGTCAGGATCGAGAAGAAGTGCAATTGATTTCGTTACCTTTTCCCCCTTGGGAGAAATAAGAAAGGGAGTAATCATGTTTTTAAAATTCAGATTTTTACTTCACCCACCACCGGAACAGGTTGCAGATTTTCATAATTTTTCTTTGTCCATACGATCGCATAGTTATCGTATTTTGAGTAGAAGAGATCGAATAATTCGTTTATTTTAGTTGTCTGAACCCTCCCTTTTATCTCACCGGCTTCAGCAAGAATGAAGGGTTGGATTGTAATATTATTTCGGATGCTGATACCCTCCTTATCACAGATTTTATACAAAGCCTCTTTTGCACACCAATGTATGTAAAGATGATATCTTCTTTCATCAATTGTTTTTGCGACTTTTTCCTTCCTGTTTATGAATTTAAATGCAAGTGCGGCTATATTGGAACTCATAAACTCCAGATCGATGCCTACTTTCTCATTAGTGCTTAGCAGTATTGCCGTTAGTTTATGTGAGTGTGAGATGCTTATGAATCTCGAGCCATCGTTAAGGAATGGTTTATTGTTTTTATTATAAACTATTTTAACATCTTTTCCAATAAGTTCTGAGAGTAATGCCCTTACACTCAGATATTCAAGCTTGCGCGATGTGCTGCTGAATCCGTCATACTTCTTCCTTTCGTATGCATCAAGCGAAATAAGACCAAGAAGAGTATCCAGATCTTCTTCAATCTTCCATACCCCAAGTATGGAGTATTCATTCAGATAATGTTTTGTTATACAACCCATTGGTAACTTTTCGCTATTATTATTTCCACTTCAGGGTTTCTATCAAATGCATAATGTCAGCTCTGAAAAAGGCAATTACTGGTGCGAGTGAATCTGCATTTGGTTCAGACGCAAAATAGAGCGATCCTCTCAGATAATGGCTGACACTATCGGTAACATAAAACTCAACTGCCGAAGCAGTATTTCCCTTTAAATCATATAAAACCCCATAAACCTTATTTTTGTTGTTACTGTACACCTGTTCTTTTATGGCATCAGCTTTTGAAACATGATTTTTTACATTCAGGTCATAACTCTGATCGAGCAGGCTGTCAAGATCATTTTTTACATCCTTATATGTAAGGTAAATTTTTGCCTTATAAGCCGGGAATTCGATATTAAACCATCCCGGATCAGCTCTTTTTTCTTCATGAAAAGTGAGTTTTCCATATTCAGGATACTCAAACTCAAGGGGGATATTCGTTTTTGCTCCGGAGGTTTCATGAAACTGAACATACTTATGTTCAGGCAACTCAATTCTGAAGTGACCTCTGGGTTTAGGCACATCTACCTCATGGCATCCGGTGATACTAAGTAAAATCAGCGTTATAAAAAGATTAGTTTTCAATGTTTAGTGCTCTTGTTCTGTTAATTTCTACTCTTACTTCTTTTATTCTCCGTTTATCAGCTGATTCAATCTTGAAAATAAAATCAGAAAATCTTATTGTCTTATCCTTTTGAGGTATTTCTCCTGTAAGTTCAAGAATAAGTCCTGCAAGAGTTTCCGCTTCACCTCGTATGTCATCAAAAATCTCTTCGTCTATCTCAAGCACTTTGCAAAAGTCATTCAATAAAATTTTTGCTTCAAAGATCCATGTATTTTCATCTATTTTACGGTGGAGCAGTGAATCGTCATCTCCTTCGTCGGTTATCTCACCCACTATCTCTTCGAGAATATCTTCAAGAGTGATAATACCAGAGGTTCCGCCGTATTCATCGATAACAATTGCCAGATGGATTTTATTTGTCTGGAATTCCTTCAGCAAATCATTTATTTTTTTTGTTTCAGGTACAAAATAGGGTAATCGGATCAACGACTGCCATTTAAAACTCCCCTGATTATCAGTATAAGCCAGAACATCTTTAGCGTAAAGGACGCCTTTTACTGTATCGAATGAATTTGAATACACAGGTATTCTTGAAAACCCCGAGCTTATTATGAGTGAAATAACTTTATCAAAATCCGATCTTATATCAATTGCTGTAACATCTATTCTGGCACACATTATAGCGTTGACGTTAATATTTCCGAAGTTGACTATACCTTTAAGTATCTTCTCATCTTCTGTAAACTCATCGGAAGTCATTTCGAGAACATCCGACAAATCATCCATGCTTATAATGGAACGTCGTGTAACGCTTCTTTTTTTCACAAAAGAAGAAGAAAAGATAAGCAGCCTTGTAACAGGTTTAAATATTTTTTCTAGTGCAATAAGCGGATATGCCATCAGGTATGCTATAGTCAGATGATTTCTTGAGGCATATACTTTTGGCAATACTTCTCCAAAAAAGAGAAGCAAAAATGTTATTATCACTACATTCATTATGAATCCTAGAACAGGTTCTGCGGTGAAATCGAACATTTTTGAGCTCTGATATGCTGCCAGAAGCACAATTGCAATATTGATTGTATTATTTGCTACAAGGATCGTACTCAGAAGCTTTTCAGGGTTGGAATATAGTGTCAGAATAGCCTTCGATTTTTTATCCTTGTTTGATTTGAATTTTTCCAGTTCCTCGGGATGTAAGGAAAAATATGCCACTTCCGTGGCCGACATTAGCGCTGATCCGATGAGCAGAAGCAGAATAACGATAAATCCTATAAGAAGGTTTAAATCAGGTCTATTTACAATAATACCTGATAATGATAAAATATACGATAATGGATAATCAGATTCCAATGGAGTTTCTATTAATAAACCTGTCTAAAATGGCAGATCATCTTCGTCTGTGCGGGCATTGTCGGGCTTGTTGCTGTTATTGAAATCATCATTCTCAGTACTTATTTTTTCGCCATGTTGATATGATGAAGAAGGATCATTTACAGAAGATCCGGAGTCGGCATCACTCTTTGATGCCGAAGATTGTGCTGAAGTTACCTGGGTTTGCTTTTTTTCCAGTACCAGCAATGTATCTGCCAGTATCTCAGTTATATATTTATTAATATTGTCTTTATCGACGTACGACCTGGTCTTAATTTTTCCGACGATATATACCTGGGCTCCCTTTTTTACAGTTTTTTCTGCAACTTCAGCGAGGGCCCGCCATAAAACAATATTATGCCATTCAGTTGAAGTTATAGTTTCACCCTGTTGGTTTGTATAGGTCTCACTTGTTGCCAGTGGAAAGGTAGCTTTGGCAACGCCCTTATCAAAATACCTGACGACGGGATCTTTTCCGACGTTACCTACAAGTATAACTTTATTGATTGACATATAGTTATATATTTATTATTATAACAATTAACGGATTGTAAAGGTAGTAAAAAAACACTTTCTGTTATCATGACTGTTATTAAATGAATAAAAACCAACCTGTCAATAATATACCAATTTTCAATGTAATCAATTATTATTCTAAAACCAATGTTTAATATTGTCTTCCTTTTTCTATTTCATTGTATTTAAGGCATTAATAAAAGATTTAAAAAAAAATTATTATGTAAGTGTTTCTTTTTAAACAAATAATATTTTTATATTTGCACAGTTGAAAAAATCGAATAACGCAAAATAATTTGTTGAATTTTAAACTTCACGAAAAATGACTAAAGCAGACATTGTTAATGAAATTGCCAAGAACACTGGTATTGAAAAGGTAACAGTACAGAAAGCTGTTGAAGCCTTAATGGAAACTGTAAAAGATTCTATGGTAAAGGGTAATAACGTTTACCTAAGAGGTTTCGGAAGCTTTATCGTAAAGAAAAGAGCTAAAAAAACTGCAAGGAATATCTCTAAGAATACAACCATCATTATTCCAGCCCATAATATTCCAGCTTTCAAACCAGCGAAGTCTTTCATAACCAAAGTAAAATCACACGTAAAGAAATAATCCTATATGCCAAGCGGTAAAAAAAGAAAAAGACATAAAATGGCCACTCACAAACGTAAAAAACGTTTGCGGAAGAACAGACACAAAAAGAAGTAAGAGATCATTAGTGGTCAGTCATTAAACATATTAAGCCTAAAGATCCTATGGTCTTTAGGTTTATTGTATATGTATATCATGTGTGGTGGATAATATATTAACTCTGATTAATATAGTGAAGTGGTAAATAAGGATTTAATCATCGATGTTGGTGATTCCGATGTTTCTTTAGCTTTGTTGGAAGACAAGCAGCTAATAGAGTTAAACAAGGAAAAACGTAATGTAAAATTCTCTGTCGGGGATATCTACCTTGGAAAGGTTAAGAAGATCATGCCCGGGCTGAATGCTGCATTTATAAATGTAGGTTACGAAAAGGATGCATTTTTGCATTACCTCGATCTTGGCGCACAATTCAGAACACAAAACAAATATTATCTCACCGCTCTGCAAAAACAGGGGAAAGTAGGTCCTGTTCATAAGTTTAAACCAGAACCTGATATAGATAAAGACGGCAAAATTACCGATGTTCTTGTAACGGGTCAGACTGTTATCGTCCAAATCACCAAAGAGCCCATTTCAACAAAAGGTCCCCGTCTGGCATCTGAGATCTCACTTGCAGGCCGGAACCTTGTGCTGATGCCTTATGCAGATAAGGTTTCAATCTCCTCTAAAATTGAGAGCGTTGAAGAAAAAAGCCGGCTTAAGGCTCTTATTCAGAGTATAAAACCACGAAATTACGGAGTAATCGTAAGAACCGTGGCAGAAGGCAAAAAAGTTGCATTGCTTGATGCCGAACTGAAAGAGCTTGTACAGAAATGGGAATCTGCATTCCTGACAGCCAAAAAGGAAATAAAAACGCCCAAGCTTTTCATCGGCGAGATGAATAGAACTTCAACGATCCTCAGGGATATGCTTAATGTTACATTTAACAGTATACATATCAATGAACATTCTCTTGCCGAAGATATCAAGACATATATCAGGGAGATTGCTCCTGAAAAGGAAAAAATAGTCAAATTCTACAAAGGCACTCTGCCAATTTTTGATTATTTCGGCGTCAATAAGCAGATAAAGGGGCTTTTCGGAAAAACCGTCTCCTTCAAGCACGGCGCCTATCTTATTATTGAACATACTGAAGCGCTTCATGTGATTGATGTCAACAGCGGTAACCGGTCTCGACAGGGTAATAACCAGGAATCAAATGCCTTGGAAGTAAACATGGAAGCTGCAACAGAAATTGCAAGGCAGCTGAGGCTCCGGGATATGGGAGGAATAATTGTCGTGGACTTCATCGACATGCAAACGCAGGAGAACAAGCAGCAGCTTTACGACAAAGTAAAGGAAGCAATGGCCGGCGACAGAACCAAACATAATATTCTGCCACTTTCCAAATTCGGTCTTATGCAGATTACAAGGCAAAGGGTACGGCCGGAGATGAATATCACCACAAACGAAAAATGCCCTTCCTGCCAGGGAACAGGCGAAACAAAACCAACCATCCTGTTTACAGATGAGCTCGAACGCGAGTTGTCATTTATAGTTGATAAAATAAAGACCAGAAAGGTCATTCTTAATGTTCATCCTTTCGTGGCATCATATCTGAAGAAAGGTCTTTTTCCGGTTTTCAGAAAATGGAACCTGAAGTATAAGCTTAGCATCAAGATACAAGCTGTCACTTCATACTATATGCTGGAGTATCATTTCTTTGATCATTCCAATAACGAAATAGACCTCGCTTAAAGGCACAGGGCAGGGAAAGAAATAAACAATAAAGAACTTACACAGAGTTGCACAGAGAGTCACAGAGAGCCACAGAGTATTCTGATAAGTGTGTTGTACATTATTAATAAATTTTGGGATGAGGAAATATATAATTTTTTCTGCATTTATTCTTTATACCACATTCTCCTCTGCACAGATCTATGATCCTGTTACATGGGATTTCAGCTATGAAAAGAAAACAGATAATCAGTATGAACTGATTTTTAAAGCCACCATCGCTGAAAAATCTCATATCTATGCAATGGATATTCCTTCTGGCGGGCCTATACCCACTTCATTCAGATTTGATTCAATTGCGGGGTATAAGACTGATGGAAATACATTTGAAGTAACAACGCCCGTTGAAGAATTTGATGATGCATTCGGTTTCAAAATAAGATCATTCAGTAACACTGCCGAATTCAGACAAAAAATTACTGCAACTGAGCCATCCTTCACGGTGAAAGGAGCTGTAAACTTTATGGCATGTAATAATGCAACATGCTCTCCACCAAAAGATGTTGACTTTGAGATTAAAATAGCTGGAAACATTGCCTCTGTGGACAAGAGTGTAATAGAAACGACACCTGTTAAGTCGAACCGGGGGCTACTGAAATTTTTTCTTATTTCCTTATTGGCAGGTTTTGCCGGAGTACTTACGCCATGTGTATTTCCTATGATTCCTATGACCGTTGCATTCTTCTCTCAAGGTACAGCACAAAGAGGCAAAGCAATTTTTAAAGCACTCATTTTCGGTATTTCCATCATACTTATCTATACATCACTAGGATTGATTGTTTCCCTCACAAGTGCGGGTGCAGGATTTGCAAATGCACTTAGTACACACTGGATTCCGAATATAATATTTTTTGCATTATTCGTAACGTTTGCCGTCTCCTTCTTTGGTGCCTTTGAAATACTACTACCTAATAAATGGGTTACAACTGCCGATTCAAGAGTTGACAGGGGAGGCATTCTTGCCGCTTTCTTTATGGGATTAACAACAGTTATTGTTTCATTCTCCTGTACAGGTCCAATTATTGGTGCTCTTCTCGTAGAAGCTGCCAGTGGCGACGTACTCAGACCAACCTTTGGAATGCTGGGATTTGGAATCGCATTTGCACTTCCATTTACAATTTTCGCATTATTCCCTTCAATAATGAACCGAATCCCAAAATCAGGCGGTTGGCTGAACTCAATAAAAGTAGTCCTTGGCTTTATTATGCTTGCCTTCAGTATGAAGTTTATTATGACGATCGATAGTGTTTATTCTTTGGGAATATTATCGAGAACTTTATTTCTGTCTGTCTGGATTGTTCTGTTTTTCCTCCTGGGTCTTTATCTCATGGGAAAGATAAAATTCTCGCACGACAGCGATCTGCCATTCATAGGCACCTTCAGATTATTTCTGATAATTGTTGTATTTACATTCGTAGTTTATCTGATTCCGGGTCTTTTCGGTGCACCTCTAACAGGGCTGTCGTCGTTTCTGCCTTCTGCAGAAACTTCAGAGTTCAATCTTTCTAAAATGATTTTGGAAAACCGGTCTCAACCATCTGTTACACAACCTGCAGGAGAACACAGCGTTCTTTGCTCTGAGCCAAAATACGGCGATATCTTCAAAATGCCGCTGGGTCTTCAGGGGTATTTCGATTATAAACAGGGTCTGGCCTGTGCCAAAGAAAAGGGCAAACCTGTTCTGATAGATTTCAAAGGACATGCCTGCGCCAACTGCAAGAGGATGGAAGCTAAGGTATGGTCCGACCCGGAAGTATTCAGAAGGCTGCGGGATAATTTTGTTATAGTTGAACTTTACGTGGATGACAGGACTCAGCTTCCTGAAAATGAATGGATAGTATCCGCAATTGATGGTAAGCAAAAAAAGACAATAGGTAAATTATATGAAGATCTTGAAATTTCAAAATTCAAAACTAATGCACTTCCTTTGTATGTTATCGCAGATTCCGAAGGGAATCCGATGAATCAACCTATGCCAACTAATCTGAATATTGCGGAGTATTCAAAATGGCTTGATGAGGGCCTTGCAGCTTTTAATGCGAAGAAATAACCGCAGAGCACAAAGAGGTTTGCGGTTAATGGATTTAAAATTAGTTCAAAGACTAAATTTATTTTTGACCGGACCGGCAATGAATATGAGGAAAAAAATGATTCCGCTTATAACTGCCGATATCCATAATATATAATCACCATATTTTACATAGAGTGTGATTCTTGTTTCAGGATAGATTTCCCCTTTTATCACTGTCTTGCTCCACCAACCGGTTTCGATAATCCTTTTCCCCCTTATATCAATGATGCATGAAATGCCTGTGTTTGCTGATCTTGCCACCATTCTTCTGGTTTCAATTGCTCTCAATGATGCAAATGACAGGTGTTGCTGGTAACCATTAGTGTTTTTCCACCACCCGTCATTTGTTATGATAAAGATAGCCTGAGCACCTTTTTTTACATACTCAGTTACAAATTCCCCAAATACCGATTCATAACAAATTACCGGTGCAACCTTCATCCCCGATGAGCTGTGTGTGAAGGATATTCTTTCTTTCTGCATACCATAACCCCATTTGGTGCCTCCCAGATCAGGAAGTATTTTTGTGAGCAATCTGCCCGGACCAGTTGAAAACTGCATTTCAATTCCGGGCACGAGTTTTGATTTATGATATATGCCATATGAATTTCCGCTGTCAATCTGAACTGCGGAATTAAAATGGTCGTAATATAATCCGGAAGCATCAATTTTTCTTGCACTCACAGTTGGAGGATCCTTCAAAGGAGGATAGAGCCTGTATGTTACCAATCCTGTAATAACATTTAGATGAGGGTTATGCAATGTTAATCCCTTAATAATCGCTATATATTTATCATCTTTCAGATCATCCAGATTTGCAGGATCGTCGATAGTTGTTTCAGGGGTAATAAGCCATTCGGTTTTATCTGATATTTCTGATTTAGCCAATGCGATTACTTTACTGAGCTGATCCTCAAACGGAATGGTGAATTTTTCAGTGTAGGGGTCTGTATTTGGCTGAACGATTACTACCTCCGCACTATTGAGATTGTTACTAGTAATTGTATTGTACCTGTAAATTGAAATGACTGAAGGAATAATTACTACCAGCAGCCAGATCAGAAGAAATAAAATGTTTTTTTTCTTTGCTGTCAATGAATTAACAAGAAATATTGTGAGAAATATATTTGAGCTCAATATCCAGAGTGAACCACCTCCTGTTCCAGTTATTTCATACCACTGCGTGAAAAGAATATCTTTCGAAAGACCGTTGCCGAGATTTATCCAAGGCGAAACTATATTTATGTTCAGGCTGGCATATTCATATGTAAGCCAGAATGTTATCATTGTAATGATTCCCATGATATTCCCCTTTCTGAGGCGCACAATATGTGCCAGCCATGTTACAAATGCCATCAGAAACGATAAGCCCATTATTACACAGATTGCACCTGTAAGGCTTGCAACTCTCATCCATCCCATCGTTATAATGCTGAATATCACAAACCCGGGAAGTATATAGATAAAATATGCGTTTGGTGAAAACCTTTTCGGATTTTCAAAAAGATAATTCTCGATAAGAAAGAATGGTACAAAAGAGACAAGAAGTACAAGTCCGGAACACCAGCTTGTCCAGGCTAAGCCGGAAAGGATTCCTGCTATAACGGAAAGAGTGGCAAGCGTGTACTTGTTCATTTAAAAGAGCTGAGTCTTTTTATAAAGTCAGGCTTCAAATTTAACAGAAGAATCAGAGTTTGTGTTTATTATTTTGTTTTTGTTTTTGTTGAATAAGTCTAATGTTAAAATAGGTTAAACATTCATTAATATTTAAACATGGGATTCATTTTATTTATCTTGCATTAGAAATCGGAAACATTATGAAATATTTCATTGCTCTTATAATAGGAACATTCATTTTTTCGGGATGTGTAAACACCGAACAGAGGCTCATAAATAAAGCAGTCAGAATTCATGCTTCTATTCTTACTGTAGATACGCACTGCGATACTCCAATGGAATTTTCAGAACCCGGGTTTGACATGGGTATTAAAAGCGAGGAGGGATGTGTTGATTTTCCAAAGATGAAGGAAGGCGGCCTTCATGCTGAATTTTTTGCCGTGTTCACTCCACAGGGACCAAAAAATGATTCAGCAAGTGATAAAGTCCATCAGAAAGCAATTGAGATTCTAACTGCAATTAATAAAAATGTAGAAAAAAATTCCAATGTTGCAGAAATCGCTCTTTCACCTGAAGATGCATACAGAATAAGAAAAAGCGGAAAGATTGCTGCCTTCATAGGAATGGAAAACGGATATCCTGTCGGGAATGACATCAACAGGATTAAACAATATTATGATCTGGGCGCCAGATACATAACCCTTTCTCATACAAAGAATAATGATATCTGTGATTCCTCTACAGACCCCATCGGATCGGAAAATGATGGTCTTTCTTCATTTGGCAGCAAAGTAGTTAAAGAGATGAATCGCCTTGGTATGATGGTTGATATTTCACACATTTCAGATAAATCATTTTTTGATGTTCTCAAAGTTACAGGCGTTCCTGTAATCGCTTCTCATTCTTCCTGCAGAGCTTTATGCGGAAGTCCGAGGAATCTTTCCGATGAGATGCTGCTGGCTTTAAAGGAAAACGGTGGTGTAATTCAGATCTGTATTCTGGGCAATTATCTTAAAACGCCTGAACCAAATCCTGAATTAGATTCAAGTCTTAAAGATCTTCAGAAAAAATATGGGGATTATAATACGGCAAGCGATTCTTTGAAAAAAGTAATGCGTTATGAATTTAAGAAAATCAAGACGGAATATGAACATCCGGCTACCGTTAAAGATGTAGTTGATCATATCGATCATGTTGTGCAGGTAATAGGAGTAGACTATGTTGGAATTGGAACCGACTTTGATGGCGGTGGAGGTGTTGAAGGATGCAGAACAGCTTCAGATATGAAAAATATCACTATCGAGTTGCTGAGGCGTGGGTATTCAAAATCCGATATTACAAAAATATGGGGTGGAAATATCATGAGGGTGATGCAGAAGGTGCAGGATTACGCAAAAACCGATGAATCCTGAGCCCTAAGCCCTGAACCTCAGTGCTTTACCCGTGAGAATCTCAATGTCTTAACAATCCAGTCGGGAAGTGGTTTCTCAGGGTCGCGTTTTTTCATATTCAGATACCATCCCACTTTTTTCAGGATTGGCACCCTGTGTGTCTCAACAAATTCTATTAGTGCTCCATCAGGATCTTCAATATATGCAAAATGTCCGGCAGCTTCACCCATATCGAAGCTATTTCCTTCATGGCTTTTTTTACTGTCAACAGTAAATGGAAATCCTTTTCCGGCGCAGTAGCTTTTTAGTTCATCCATTCCATTTATGTCATAGCAAAGATGAATAAATCCCGGATCTCCCCATAACCTGCCTTCGTAGATCTTTTTACCGGGTTTCGCCGCAGAAATAAGTTCAATAACACTCTGCCCAAATACTTTACTAAATGCACCATGAAATGGCTTTGATCTCTTCAGTAAGACTCTGTGGCATTCTTTATCTCCGCCTGGCAGTTTTGACAAATCGGCAAAAACACCTGTCTTGTCGTACACCACCTCATCATAACCAAGAATTTCCGAATAGATAATCCTTGCCTTTTCAATATCAGAAACGCCGATAATGACACCATACGCTCCCCCTGTTAACTTTTTCTCATCCATAAACCAGTCATCAGCTTCAATGATCTGGAAGAGATTTCCAAAAGGATCTCTTATGAAGAAAGTACTTTTTCCCGATGGATCTGGAAACGGTTCAGAGAGTAAGTTAAGATTCTTTTTCTGATAGGCAGAATATGTTTCACTTATGTTTTTTGCTTTTATTTTGCATGAGATAATCCCAAGGTCGCCGATTACTATTTTTTCCTTTATATTCAATGGCGTTCTTCCAGTGTGCTGCCAGATTTCGAACCCGCCTCCACTCTGCAGATTCAAGGCCAGAACAGCATGTTTTTTCCTTGGTTCTCCTGCTGTATATGGAAGCATCAGCTTAGCCGGTTCTTCATCTTCAAATATCCGGCAATCCATTCCGAACTGATCGATATACCATTTCCAGGCTTCATCGACATTCGTTACTCCTATTCCTATTTGCTGGATTCCACTTATAAGATATTCTTTCATTTCATAGGTTTTTAGTAGGGAATGGTCGCGACCATTCCCTACATTGATTTTATTTTATCTGCAATTCTGAAGAAGAGCCACGGACAGTATCGTCTGATATGCAGCATCATAAGTTCACTCTTTCCCACCAGTATTTCACGCTTATTCCTTCTAATACCTTTAATAATTATTATCGCTGCCTGCTCCGGCGAAAGACCTTTTGCCTGTCCGGCATCGAGCTTTCCATGAGCTTTGCCTGTTGAATCCAGTGCATGCAAAGAGATTGCAGTTTGTACTCTGCCAGGAATAATGACAGATGCTCTAATGTTGTATTTCTTGTTTTCGAGGTACAGGGTTTCAATAAAACCGTGTAAAGCCTGTTTTGAGGCAGAATATGCTGATCGTAGCGGGAACCCAAACCTCCCTGAAATACTGCTTGTTGCAAGTATGTAACCGGATTTTTGCTTTATCATGTACGGAAGTACCGCCTTTGAAAGGGCAATGGTTCCAAAAAAGTTAATCTCGAAAATTTTTCTGTCGAGCCAGAGGGGTGTCTCATCAATTCTTGCTCTCTGACTTATTCCACCTATGTTAAGCAGATAATCTATTCTTCCGTTATATTTTATTTGAAGCTCAACGATTTTTTCAATTTCCGATGTATCAGCGAGATCAAATGTAACACAGGATACCATTACTGATTTATCCCCGCATTCTGTTTTTACTCTTTCCAGACCAGAAAGATCGTTTGAGGATGCTATAACAGTAGCCCCGCGTGATACGAATTCATGGACCAGTGCTTCGCCTATGCCCGAAGATGCTCCGGTAATCCATACTATTTTGCCGTCAAAGAGCCTTTCATTCTTCATTCTATAATCCTGCAATCAATTTAAGAATTTCGTCGTAGTTGCTTCTCAGATGGCTAAACTCCTGGTTCTTTTCTTTAATCAGCCTTCTGATGTGGAAGCCACCTTTAATACGTCTGAACTCAAGATAGTAGCTCCATGCAAAAAGTCCTGAGAGTGGAATGGTAAGAAAAATAAGCAAGCCCAGCCACCAGGAAGAAAAGATAAATAGCGATAGAATAAGATAAAGCGGAAGGAATACAAATGCAAGAGCGAAAGAGATTGCGTATCTTATTGAGGAGTGAAACTGCGGATCTTTTATTTTTCGGATCTGCAGATTAGGAATTTCGAGAAATGTCAGATCAAAAATATTTCCATAAATGAAGAGTGGAAAAGTAACTATTATGCCTGCCATTCCGGCAATAAGCCATCCAAGGGGATGCTTTCTTTTCTCAAGTAACCTGTAGTCAATGTTGAGATCTTTAGCTTTCTGTTTTATACTCAGGCTAAGCGAGCAGATCTTGCTGAACAGGCTCTCGTCAGTGTTCTTTAGCTGATTCATTTTCTTCACCAGTATTCTGTCGCGGAACAGCTTGGTTACTTTTATGTCATCACTATATTTCCCATTGATTATACTCCTGAGCTCATCAATAGCTTCATAGTTTTCTTCAGAATCAATATGCACCATGATGCTTTTCATATCATCCGACAGACGAGCTCTCAGTTCATTCAAAGCTCTTTCAGGATTCAATTTGTAGGATTCGAAATATTCCGAAACCTCTATGGGTTTTCCATATGCAACAGTTAATACCTGGCGGAACCTGCTATAGTTTGAATATTCAAGCCCTACGGGAATGATTTTAATTTTCAGAGTGAAATCTGTTGCCTCGTCGGATTGAAAAGCGACCCGGCAAATACCTTTTTTCAATTGTCTTAATCTTCTGAATCCCGCATGGTCCCCTTCAGGGAGTATTACGAGTCCGCTTTTACTTTTTAGGACATCAATCGTCTTTACGAATATTTCATCATTGCTTTTCAGACTGCTAAACCCATCTCTTAATCTGTAGACAGGCAGTATTTTGAGAAAATACAGGATCGAAGCGAGGGTTTTTCTTTTGAAAATATCGGCTCTTGCCAGAAAGACAAGTTGTTCTTTCTGAGTGAACAATACTGCAAGAGCGTCCATTAACGCATTCTGGTGGTTCGGGGCAAATATGACGTGATCGTTGGGATTTATATTATCCCTGTCTAAAATTATGACTTTTCTGTAGAAGACCTTGTTGTGCCAAAACCCGGCTACAGTTTTTAAGAGCGCGTATCCGGCAGAATACTTTTCAATATTGTGCTTCCCCATTTTTTAAAATAGAATATACAACTGCTGTTTGTCTTTTTAGCAGGTGTCAGCTGGTTGTGGAGTGCAAGATAAAAAAAAGTGAAATCATGTTATTAAAGCTGAATTACTTTTATAACCAAAATTGAAATATTACGTCTTTATACCACCAGGGGAAAGTGACTAAAGTGACTAGAGTGACTAAAGTGACTAAAGTTAAATAGTATCCTTAATCTTCGTCTCTGATCCTGTCGATGAGTCTTCGCTCTTTCTTTGTAGGCCGTCCGGTTCCCTTATCCCTGTAAATAATTCCTCCTGCCTGCACATCAAGCTTTGCCTTTTCACTATCGGGAGTCAAATCCTCAATGAAATTACTTACCAGTTTAGCACCGACACGGTTTTCAATAGGTTCGATAACGCGGTATGAGTAATTTACAGGCAGCTTTTTTACTGTGATTATCTCATCTCTAAGGACTGATCTTGAAGGTTTCACCTGTGTATTATTGATGAGAATCCTGCCTTTCCGGCATTCATCAGAGGCGATACTCCTGGTTTTGTATAATCTTACCGACCAGAGAAACTTATCTATGCGTATTTCTTTCTTGTCAGTCATTTCAGTAAAAATTTAGATAAAAGTATAAAACTGAAATCCATTAACCGCAGAGTGCGCAGAGGCTACCGCAGAGGACGCTAAGGGATTTAGCCCCCCTTCAGGGGGGTTGGGGGGTTGCCCCCTTCAGGGGGGTTGGGGGGTTGCCGGTGGAGTAACCTTCCCGACTTTATTGAAAGCTGTCATTGTCAGTTCAGTTCCTGAAAATGTAAAGGATTTAATCATATCAACAACTATTGATATTCTTTCCTCCATGAATTTTTTCTCTTTGCCTTCCCATTTTCCAAGAACGAAATTTATCTGTGCCCCTTTATTGAAGTTGTTTCCAATGCCGATTCTTATTCTTGCATATTCGTTGGTTCCAAGGGTAGTATTTATATGTGCGAGACCATTATGTCCGCCATCATTCCCTTTAGATCTCATTCTGATGCTCCCAGGTGGAAGAGCGAGATCATCGACAATTATAAGGAGGTTCTCCGGGGGTATGTTTTCTTTTGTAATCCAGTATCTTACAGCATTTCCACTGAGATTCATGAATGTTGAAGGTTTTAGAAGAATAAGATTTCGGCCTTTATATTTTATTTCACAAATTGCACCGTATCGCTTATCCTTAAAAGAAGTATTGGATGCCATTGCCATGGCATCCAATACTGTAAATCCTATATTGTGTCGGGTATCTTTATACTCTTCACCTATGTTTCCCAGGCCTACAATCAGATATTTCATCTAGCCTGAAATTATCATTATTACTCAGCAGCAGGTGTTGCAGTGGCTGCAGTGGCAGCGGCTGCAGTGGCAGCATTTGTTGCTACTGTAGCGGCCTCGGCTGCAACTTCCTCGTCACTCTTCTGTGCAACGCGTGATGTTGCTATGGTGAGAACCATCGATTTTTTTGGATCGAGTAATTCTATACTGTCGTATGATAAATCACCGACTTTCACCCCTTCATGTATTTTAAGGTTGGTGATATCAATTGCGAGTGATTCAGGAAGATCCTTTGCTAAACCCCTTACTTTGAGGCTTCTTCTCTTTATGCTTAATTTCCCACCAGCAATAACACCGACTGAATCACCTGAAACTTTAACAGGAATATTGATAGTAACGGGTTTCTTGTCGTGAATCTCAATAAAATCTGCATGCAGAATATTATCTTTTACAGGGTGAAATTGCATATCATGAAGAACAGCATCGTATTGTTTATCTTCAATAAGAAGCTTTACAAGATGAGCTGCAGGAGTATATACAAGATTTTTAAAACTCAGTTCAGGCGCAAAGAAGTGAATGTTCTTTTCTTTTCCATAGATTACGCATGGTACACTGCCTGATTTTCGGACTTCTTTAGTACTTTTTTTACCTAATTCAGTTCTGAAAGTCCCTTTAATTTCTATTGTCTTCATTATTTAAGTGTTGTTGTGCTACTAAGAGTAATCATCCCGAAAACTCCCCATTACACGTTTGACATTAATTTTTAAAATTGGCTTGCAAATATAGAATAAAGGAATCAAAATACAAAATTTGTGCTAATCGACTGATTTTCTGTTACCGCCTGTATGGTTTTGGCAAAAATATCTGCTATAGAAAGCACTTTTATTTTATCAGATGTGTTAGTGAACAGAACTGAATCACTCACAACAAGTTCTTCGAGTGCTGATTCATTAATTCTTTGTACTGCATTTCCCGATAGTATTGCATGTGTTGCGAATGCCCTGATGCTTGAAGCTCCCCTTTCTTTCATCATGTTAGCTGCAAGAGCCAGGGTACCTGCGGTATCGACCATGTCGTCGATAATTACAACATTGCGTCCATCCACCTCGCCAATTATCGACATTTCTTCAATCACATTCGGTTTCTTACGAAGTTTGTAGCAGAGCACCATTTCTGACTGCAGGTGTCTCGAGTAAGCATTTGCTCTTTTTGATCCTCCCATGTCGGGGGCAGAGATTGTAAGGTTTTTGAGATTAAGTTTTGCAATATAGGGTGCAAATATTGCTGATCCGAATAAATGATCAACAGGTACATTGAAAAAGCCCTGGATCTGGTCAGCATGAAGATCCATTGTTATCACCCTGTCAACACCTGCTGTGCTCAAAAGGTCAGCCGACAATTTTGAACCGATTGATACTCTCGGTCTGTCCTTCCTGTCTTGCCGGGCAAAACCGTAATAAGGTATTACTGCAATGACTTTATAGGCTGAAGCTCTTTTTGCTGCATCGATCATGAGCAAAAGTTCGAAAAGATTATCGGCAGGAGGATTTGTAGACTGAACAATAAATACCAGGCAACCCCTTACTGATTCATCAAAACATGGTTGAAATTCCCCATCACTGAAACAGGTTACAGAACTTTTACCGAGTTCGATTCCTAATTTCTCTGCTATCTTCTCGGCAAGATCTTTTGAAGATCTGCAGGAAAAGAGTTTCATTGGTGCTGTTCCAAACATAACCTGATATTTTAAATGTAAGAAAAGAGATCAAATTTGAATACAAAATTAAAAAATCCGGCCGATTTCAGACATCATTTGAAAAATTGTTGATAGAATCTTCAATATAGTTCAAAACTTCATCCCGGCCATCTCCTTTTACTGCTGAGGTGATGAATGATACAGGCAATGATTCCCAGTTTCTTAACATTTCTGTATTATATTGATCTATTGAAATTTCCAGCGCAGTGGCAGAAAGCTTATCACTTTTTGTGAATACCCTGGCAAAAGCTATGCTGTTGTTACCAAGGAATTCCATGAATTCAAGATCGGATTTTTGAGGTTTATGCCGGGTATCGAGCAATACAAAAAGTGATACAAGATTTTCTCTTTTTAAAATATATTGTTCAGTCGCCTTTACCCATTTTTCTCTTAGTTTGACTGGTACCTTTGCATATCCGTAACCTGGAAGATCGACCAGATACCAGCTTTCATTTATCAAAAAATGGTTAATCGTCCTTGTCTTGCCAGGCTGTACCGATGTCTTTGCAAGTTTTGACCATCCTGTCAGCATATTTATCAGTGACGATTTGCCAACATTCGACCTTCCTATAAAACCGAATTCAGGAATTGCCGGAGCCGGGCATTCTTTTATTGTTGGGCTGCTTTTTACAAAGACAGCATTATGAATGAGCATAGTAAACTTTATTTAAGATCGTTATAAGGCAGATCGATCTTTTTGTATACCAAATAATGGTTCCCGAAATTTGTAACGATTTCTGCAATAACACCTACAAAAGCAGGTTGTGGGGAGGAAGATTTTTTCAGTTCAAGTGTACCTGTCCCTTTTACTACCTTTATCGGAGTAACATGTGCAGTATCAAACAATCCATTGGAAAGATCTCCCCTGAAAAACTTTACACCGTAAGATTTATCTGTTAGCTCCAGCGCTATCTTATATGCAGATCTAGTTTTATATTCATCAGTCGTTTTAATCAAAACGTCAGGATAGCCCCGTACAATTTTACCGTCTTTTTCATATTCTTCAAAAAATGTTGTGCGGAGACCTTTTGAATAACCAATCTTTGCCTTTAGAGAGCCGGTTCTGTAGTATTGCCTCTGGATCCCATCAATTGTGTCTCTTTTATATGGTGTGGTCCGGAATTTTTGACCTTCCAGATAAAACCATATTGAAGAATCTTCTCTCACACCGTTCTCGTACCAGAATGTCTGACGAACACGGCCGTCCTGATAAAATGCCTTCATAAGACCTTGTCGTACGCCATTTTTGAATGTAACTTCCTTTATCAGATATTTCCCGCCCATATATTGCTTTATTCCTGTAAACCCGGTATCGGGTACACTAACTGTGTCAATTGCAATGACTGGTTCATTTGTGACGTTTTTTTTCCCATTGCATCCTGCGAGGAGTAAAATCGAAAAGATCAAAAGAAATGAATGGTTAATTAGTTTCATGAATTATTTTTTAAACCGGATTCTCCGAATTGATGAATACCTCCAGTACCTTTGCTGTATTAACAGGGTTTAGAGTAATTTCCTTAATCATTGCAGGGATCAGAACTGTCTCACCTTTTGTAACGCTTTCTGTAATACCATCACACGAAATGCTGAATTCCCCTTCGATACAAATGTACACAACAAAAGAATCATTCAAAAAATACTCTTTTTCCACAGGCTTATCAAAAGTAAGCAGGCTGGTATTGAAAAACTCGCAATTAACGAGATTTACGGTTTTATTAAGGATAGGAGCAGGCTTGATCTTACTGCTTCCAACCTGGGTAAAGTCAATGGCATCAAGAGCAAGTTCTGTATGCAGCTCCCTTTTTTCTTTACCAGTACTTTTTCTGTTCCAGTCAAAAAGACGATAAGTTATATCTGAGGTCTGCTGTATTTCAACAAGTACGATTCCGGCTCCAATAGCATGTACCCTTCCGGCAGGGGTATAGAACGCATCACCGGGTTCAACCGATTCTACATTCATTATTTCTACCAGTTTTCCTTCCTTCATGGCTTGCTCATAAATCTCCCTGGTCACTCCTTCTTTGAATCCGGTATAAATCTTTGAGCCTTCTTTGCACTCCAGTATATACCACATCTCAGTTTTTCCGTAAGCTTTATGTCGCTTTCGTGCGAGTTCATTATTCGGGTGTACCTGAATAGAAAGATCTTCCTGCGCTTCAATAAACTTTATTAAGAGAGGGAATTCATTTCCGAACTTATCATAGATTGAATCACCCGTGATATCTCCCATGTAAACTTCAATAAGCTCTTCAATATTATTACCTGCAAGGAAACCATTGCTTATTACTGACTGGTTATCGGCTACAGCTGAAATTTCCCAGCTTTCACCTATATGATCTGTTGGTGCAGATGAGTGTTTATTAAATCTTCTGGCAAGGGCACTACCACCCCATACTTTTTCTTTTAAAATACTTTCAAATTTTAAAGGATATAATTCAGACATAGCTTTAAGAATACTTTATTTTAAGTGAACTAAAGTGACTAAAGTGAACTAAAGTGACTAAAGTGACTAGAGTGAACTAAAGTTTGAAGAAAGTTTTTTTAACTTTAAACTTTAGTTCACTTCTAATTTCTTTTGCAAAATTATACATTTATGTTGATAGTTGGAATAGCCGGTGGCACGGGATCAGGAAAAACTACAGTAGTCAAAAAAGTAATGGAAGTATTTCCGAATGAAGAGGTTATCGTTATTCCACAGGATTCATATTATAAAGATAACAGTGAGATCTCACTTGAAGAGAGACAAAAAATAAATTTTGATCATCCCGATTCTGTTGAATGGAGGTTATTAATTGAACACCTGAAACATCTGAAAAAGGGAGAATCTGTAGAAATGCCGATTTACTCATACCTTACATGTCTGAGGGCAAAAGATACTATCAATATCAAGCCTGCCAGAGTCGTTCTTGTTGAAGGAATTCTGATACTTACTGATCCCGGTTTACGTAATATGCTGGATATTAAAGTGTATGTCGATGCTGATGCCGACGACAGGCTAGGTCGGGTGATAAACAGGGATATAATTGAACGTGGAAGGTCAGTGCTCACTGTTTTGGAGAGATACCATGATACGGTAAAGCCTTCTCATCTTCAGTTTATTGAGCCGTCAAAACGATATGCCGACATTATTATTCCCCGGGGGGGAGAAAATCAGGTAGGAATTGAGGTTCTGATTTCAATTATTGAAAAGCATCTTACAAAAAGTAATTCAAAATAATATGCTTGAAAATATCAGAATAGACGATGTTTTGTTTCTCGACATTGAAACTGTACCTGAAACAATGTCCTTCGATCTTCTGCAACCCGTGATGCAGAATTTATGGGAAAAAAAATCCAAATTGCTCCGGACTCCCGAGCAAACAGCCGGTGATGTCTATGGCCGGGCCGGCATTTACTCTGAATTCGGGAAAATAATCTGTATCTCAGTCGGTCTGATAAGGGAAAAGAACCCGTATCATTTCAGACTGAAATCATTTTATGGAAAGGATGAGAAGATTTTGCTCTCTGAGTTTGCTGAGATGCTTAACAAATTCTGCAGGACTAATTCAGAAGGAATCCTCTGTGCCCACAACGGTAAGGAATTTGACTTTCCTTATATAGCCAGGAGGATGATTATAAACGGGGTAATAATACCCGAGCTATTAAACAACGCAGGCAAAAAACCATGGGAAGTAAGGTTACTTGATACAATGGATATGTGGAAATTCGGTGACTTTAAAAATTATACTTCCCTCGATCTGCTCACAACAGTACTTGGAATACCAACCCCGAAGGACGACATCGATGGAAGCCAGGTGGCTGGCATATATTACGTTGAGGATGATATCGAGAGGATTGTTCGTTATTGTGAAAAAGATGTGCTCGCAATAGCAAGGGTGTTACTGAGATTTATGAATCTTTCCGAGCTTCCTGAAGAAAGAATAGAGTCCATTACATTTGAACAATAAACTTTGCCGAACCTTGCTGCACTATGCGAAGTCTTCATACTTTTCATGTTCTGTCACGGCAAAAGTTTCCTTATGTTTTTCACAACCTCTTCAGGTTTATCAGAATTTATCCAGTGGCCTGCACCGGGAATCTCAATTAGTTCAGCAGCCGGGAATAATCTGAGTATATCATTGAAATCTTCTTTTTTTATATAGTCCGATTCTCCGCCTTTTAGAAATATTACAGGAAAACCTGTAATCTGTTGGGCATAAACTTTTTCCCGTTTAACGCCTTCCATTATTTTATCGAGGTTTTTGAGCAATGACGAAGCATTCAGTTTCCAGATAAATGAATTATCGCCGGTTCGCTGAAGATTTTTCATTATCAGACCTCTTGTTTTTTCTGAATCAATTTTCTCTGCCAGCATTGTTTCAGCCTCATTGCGTGTTGTAACTTTCTTCAGATCGACAGAGAGTATTGCTTCAAGGATTATACGATGTACAGAATAAACAGAGTTTCTGTCTGCTTCATTTGTGAAAGGAGAGATGTCGGCAATAAGTAATCCGTATAACATCTCGGGCCATTTCATGGCAAACGCTATTGCTGTTTTACCGCCCATGCTATGTCCGGCGAGAAAAAACTTTTTCAGCGACAGATCATTAGCAAACTCATACAGATCATCTCTCATTGATTCATAATCATGAATATCGCTATGAGGTGATTGTCCGTGGTTTCTCTGATCAACCAGGAAGACGGTAAAATTCTCAGCAAGAATCCTGGCGATTGTAACCCAGTTATCCGACGAGCCAAACAGACCATGAAGAATAATCAGAGGCGGTCCGTTTCCGTATTTCCTGTAAAATAATTTCATTCAGCTTTTCACACTAACTGACGTTTGTACATCTGGATTGTATTTTCGAGACCAAGGTATAGAGCGTCAGAGATGAGTGCATGCCCGATTGAAACTTCTTCAGTCCATGGGATATTCTCATGGAAATATTTCAGGTTATCGAGACTGAGATCGTGCCCGGCATTTAGCCCCAGACCCAGTTTTCTGGCAATTTCTGCGGCTATAATAAATGGAGCAAGAGCTTTAATAGCATTTTTGGCAAAGCCGGTGGCGTAAGGCTCGGTATAGAGTTCAACCCTGTCGGTCCCGGTAAGAGCGGCATTTTCAATATTAACAGGTTCCGTATCGACAAACAATGATGTGCGTATGCCTTCTTTCCTGAATTCTGATACTACTTCAGTAAGAAAAGTTCTGTACCTGAGCGTATCCCAGCCTGAATTAGACGTGATTGCATCGTGTTTATCGGGTACAAGAGTTACCTGGTCAGGTTTAACAGACAAAACAAGTGTAATGAATTCGTCGGACGGATAACCTTCAATATTAAACTCAGTTGTAATGATAGGTTTAATATCCAGGACGTCATTATACCTTATGTGTCTTTCATCGGGACGCGGATGGACGGTGATCCCGTCGGCCCCGAAAAGCTGGCAATTAATTGCAGCATTAAGGACATTTGGTACATTTCCTCCGCGTGCATTTCGGATTGTTGCTATCTTATTAATATTTACGCTTAACTTTGTCATTATAAAAAATCTAAGATTTATCTATATTGTAATTAAGACAAAATTACAACAACTGGTTTTTTTTTTACTATTTTAGTTGAAAATAAAGATAGCATGGTTGCAAAAGATTTAATATCAGTAGATATCCCTTCACTTAAGACATCTGATTTAGGTCAGACAGCTTTAAACTGGATGGAGATATTCAGGGTATCACATCTTCCGATAGTTAATAATCAGGATTTTCTTGGTCTGATCTCCGATGCTGATATTTATGACATGAATCAGCCTGATGAGCCAATTGGAAATCACAATCTTACATTACTCAAACCCTTCGTTGAGGCAGAACAGCATTTATTTGAGGTGATTGGGCTCGCATCGCGGCTTAAACTCTCGGTTGTGCCGGTCCTCGACAATTTGAATCATTTTTTAGGTGTTATCACTATTGCCGACCTTATTCGTCACATGGCTGGCATCTCTTCAATGGATCAGCCGGGTGGCATTATTGTTCTTGAACTGGTTTCAAGAGACTATTCGCTGTCGCAGATAGCACAGATTGTAGAGAGCAATAATGTAAAGGTTCTGAGTATGTATATAACTTCACCTCCCGAGTCAACAAAGCTCGAAGTGACATTAAAAGTAAACAGCGGAGACCTAACGTCGGTGGTACGAACTTTTGAACGTTACAATTATGAGGTTAAGACGTGGGTTTCAGACAATGATTCAATGGACGGGTTTTATTCTGAAAGATTTGACCTTCTCATGAAATATCTTAATATCTGACTATGCCGGAAAGAGTTGCTATCTATTTTAAGGATAATAATCTGAAGACCACGAATGCGGTTGACAGACTGGTTGAAGAATTTTTTAAGAGAAGAATAAGGACCCGGATTCATCAGAAGTTAATTGCTGAATCATCCGGTTCTGTCTGGAAAATTATTGAGAAAAACGATCTGACGTTTGAATCTGAATTGCCCGATCTGGTTTTAAGTGTTGGGGGAGATGGTACATTCCTTGAAACAGTCTTAAACGTCAGAGAACTTGGTGTACCAATTGCCGGTGTTAACACGGGACGAATGGGTTTTCTGGCAAATATCCCGGCGGATGAGATTGGGAAATCTGTTGATATGCTGTGTAATAAAGAGTATGAAATTATTGAACGGTGCCTCCTTGAGATTTCAAATCCATCCAATATATTTGATGGTATGTCGTTGGCATTGAATGAGATAACAATTCAGAAGGCGGATCTGAGCATGATAAGTATAAGTGTATTTGTAGACGATAGCCATCTCAATACTTACTGGGCCGATGGTTTGATAGTTTCTACGGCTACCGGTTCAACTGCGTATAATCTGAGCGTTGGTGGTCCGATATTATCACCTGAGGATGAGAGTATAATTATATCGGCGATTGCACCTCATAATCTTACTATCAGGCCAATAGTTCTTTCCGGTGATGGGAAAATCAGGATGGTATTGGAAGGAAGAAGCCCCGGATATCTTGCAACCTGCGATTTCAGGTCGAAGAGGCTACCATTTTGCGAGGAAATTCATATCGTAAGATCACCTCTGAAGATTAAGACTGTAATGTTAAATGGCAGGGATTTTTACTCCACTCTCAGAAGCAAGCTGATGTGGGGAGCTGACTGGAGGAACTAGGCTTCATTGTCATTATTAGATAAATAGGCAAAAAATGCATATTTTATTAACATTTATATTTAATTATTTAACTCCCTTTGTAATAGATTAGTATATTTGCCTAAGTAATAAACTGAATACTCATGAAACGGTTCTTCCTGGCCTTAATCCTTTTTTGTTTCATTGTTTCGTATGCTGACGCACAGATTTGGAAATTAAAAAGATACGAAGCTGTTCTTGGAATTGGTCCATCTTTCTTTTTTGGTGATATCGGAGGATATTCCAGGTCAAAAAATATTTTAGGATTTAAGGATTTATCTCTTCATCAGACCAGGTTTAACCTTAACGCGAATTTCAAATACAGGCTTACTCAGGAATTTAATGTTCGACTGAGTCTCACAACCGGCGCATTCCATGCAACTGATGTAAGAGGGTCTAATGAAAATAGAAATTTTGAGGCTTCAACTCTTTTTATAGAACCGGCTTTGTTAGGCGAGTTTTATTTTGTAAAGAACAAAGCTGAAAATAGCTGGCTTTTTACAAAGAGGCAATCCGGGTTCATCGGAATATTGAAATCGCTTGACCTGTATGTCTTTACGGGAATTGGCGGGATAGGATATTCTGTCAGCGGAAACACTAAATTCGAAGCGAAGGGTATTGCCCCCGGAGGATTTTCTGCCGTTATACCCGGAGGGATAGGCGGCACTCTTGTTTTCTCACCTAACATTAACTTTGGTTTTGAATATGCAGGAAGATATTCATTTTCAGATCGCCTTGATGGTTATGACCCACCACAATATTCCACCTCGAATGACGTTTATTATTTTTTCAATTTCACTATTACATATAAGCTGAAGACCGGAGCGCACGGATTGCCTTCCTTCAGATAAGAGTTGGAACAGTTTTGATGAAAAAATTACACTTTTTATTATTCTTCTTATTCATTGGTCTCTCCTTGTCGGGGCAGCGTAAAGCTGACTGGGGGCTATCTGGTGGGGTCTCATCTTATTTTGGCGATATTAATCCAGGCAGGATTTTATACTCCCCGCTTCCTGCAGGAGCAATATTTTACAGGTATAATTTTAATCCGAGACAAGCTTTAAGAAGTAGCATATTTGTCGGTGGGCTGAGGGGAAGTGACCTTGATTTTAATAATGCTTTTCAGCAAAGCCGTGCAGCATCATTCTCTGCTACAGTCGGGGAATTATCACTGCAATATGAGTTTAACTTCTTCCCTTATTCCACACAGGGGAAAAGATGGAATTTTACACCCTATTTTGCTGCTGGTGGCGGAGTTGCAGTAATAGCATCACCATCATTTACATATGTCCCTGTAATTCCATTCACATTCGGATTTAAGGTGAATGTGTATAAAAATATTGGATTGGAAGCCGAATATGGTATTCGTAAAACTTTTTATGATAACTTTGACGGCGTAAAAGATTTAGTGGCCCCGTCAGATTTTTCGAAGATTCATAACAATGACTGGTATACTTTCACAGGGATATCAGTTACTTGGAAAATCTATAATAAATTAGCCGGCTGTCCTGCTTATAGTGAAGTGGATTCTAGAAGGAAACGCTAAGTTATGCAGTTAAGAGAAAAGATAGATAGCAATAAATTGCCCTCACACGTGGCAATTATTATGGATGGAAATGGCAGATGGGCACGTCAGCGTGACCTGGATCGTGTATTTGGACACCAACAGGGAGTGAATGCAGTACGTGAAATTATTGAAGCGGCAGCTGAATTACAGATTGGGTTTCTCACACTTTATGCATTTTCTACTGAAAACTGGGGACGACCCGATGATGAAGTTTCGGCATTGATGAGCATTATGATCCAATCACTTAGCAATGAGACAGAAACAATGTTGAAAAACAATGTACGTCTCAGAGCTATTGGCGATATAGACAGACTTGCCAGCGATGTGCAGGACAGATTATCTGAAACAATGCGTTTAACCTCGGTAAGCACAGGGCTAAACCTCATAATAGCACTGAGCTATAGTTCGCGATGGGAGATAACAATGGCAGTCCGGCAAATCTCAAAAGACGTTAAAAATGGACTAGTTGATCCGGATTCAATTACTGAAGAAGATTTTGAAAAATATCTCACAACACGTGGCATTCCTGATCCCGAACTAATGATAAGGACAAGCGGTGAATTAAGAATTAGTAATTTCCTTTTATGGCAGGTAGCTTATACAGAATTTTATTTTACTGATAAACTTTGGCCTGATTTTGGTAAGGATGACCTCTATAAAGCTATAATTGACTTCCAGAATAGAGAAAGAAGATTTGGTAAAACAAGTGAACAGGTATCGGCAAAATGAATATACAATGGTGATTAGAAAAATTAGAAGGACTTTTATAGCAATTATCCTGGCCTACCTGAGCATTTTTGTTAATGCTCAGGAAAAACAGAAAATATTAGATTATATGAACAGTAATGATTATATAATCGGTGGCGTTACTGTAACAGGAGTTAGATTTCTCGATACAAATGCTTTACTTGGTATTTCAGGTTTGAGAGTGGGATCCGAAGTAACTATCCCCGGAGATGCTGTAACCACTGCAGTAAAGAAACTCTGGCAGCAAGGATTGTTTTCGGATGTTCGAATATCGATAACCAGAATCCAATCAGATACTGTTTTTCTTGATATAAATTTACAGGAGCGACCACGGATATCTTCCATCAAACTTAACGGATTAAAAAATTCCGAGAAGACGGATCTGAATAAAAAAATCAATCTGCCTATAGGATCTCAGGTAACCGCATACCTTTTAAACACAGCCCAGAAAATAATAAAAGATCATTTTGTTGAGAAAGGTTTTCTTAATACAGAGGTCACATTTGTACAGAAAGATGACCCTGACCAACCCAATAATGTAATTCTTGCCATTAATGTCGATAAGAAGGAGAAAGTCAAAATCGGCGATATCACTTTTGTGGGCAATGAGTACTTCAAGGAATCAAAACTCAGAAGCAAGCTGAAATCGACAAAAATAAGGAACATCAACATTTTCAGAGCTTCTAAATTTATTAGTGAGAAGTTTACAGAGGATAAAGAAAAACTTACTGTTTTTTATAACGACAACGGATTCAAGGATTTTACAATTATTTCAGATTCCACTTATCCGATTTCTGAAAAACGAATCGGCTTAATAATTAAGATCGACGAAGGGAAGCAATATTTTCTTCGCAACGTCGATTTTGTAGGCAACAGCGTTTATCGCAAAGAGGATCTGAAGAAAGTCTTTAACGTTGAGAGAGGATCGGTCTACAACCAGTCACTTATCGAAGACCGTCTTAACGGGTCTTCAGGAGCACAGGATGCAGTCAGCAATTTGTACCAGGATAATGGCTACCTCTTTTCGCGCCTTACACCTGTTGAAGCAAAAATAGACAACGATTCCATCGACCTTATAGTTAGAATATACGAAGGTGACCAGGCATATCTTAATAATGTGCTCATTACAGGAAATACCAGGACAAACGAACATATTGCCCGTCGTGAACTATACACACTTCCAGGTGATCTCTTCAGTAAGACCAAGATAATAAGATCGATCCGCCAGCTAGGGGTGCTCGGTCATTTCGATCCTGAAAAGATGCAACCTACTCCACTACCAAATATTACTGAAGGAACAGTCGACTTGCTGTATCCACTCGAAGAAAAAGCAAATGACCAGTTTGAAGTTTCAGGGGGCTGGGGAGCAGGTATGCTCGTGGGAACAGTAGGGGTGAGATTTAATAATTTTGCGATGCGAAATTTCTTCAGGCTTAAGGAATGGAAACCTTATCCTTCAGGCGATGGACAATCAGTCAGTATCAGAGCACAGTCAAACGGTAAGATATATTCTTCTTTCAATCTTTCTTTTGTTGAACCATGGCTGGGTGGCAAAAAGCCAAACACCTTCTCTGTATCACTATATCGTTCAATTATGACAAACGGCAAGAAGAAAGGGGAGGACGGTCGCCAGTCGATGACAATAGATGGAGCATCAGTAGGTCTGGGTAAGAGACTCGAATGGCCAGATGATTATTTCTCACTATATGGTGAATTAAACTACCAGAGATATAACCTTATCAATGAACAGCAATTCCAGTTTCTGTTTGCAAACGGTACTTCAAATCTAATGAGCTTTACAACCAAACTAACCAGATTCTCTACAGGTCCAAGCCTTATCTATCCTGAAACAGGATCTTCATTTACATTATCATTGCAGGCCACACCACCATATTCACTGATAAGCGGACAGAATATGAAAACTGCCAGTGATATCGAGAAATACAAATTTATTGAATTTCATAAATGGACATTTAAGGCCGATTATTACTATCCTTTGACGAGTAACGACAAACTGGTACTTAATACACGTTTTAATTTCGGTTATATTGGCTTTTATAATAAAGACATAGGTCCATCGCCTTTTGAAAACTTTTCAGTTGGAGGAGACGGTATGACCGGCTATAGTTTTTACGGACGTGAAATGATAAAATTAAGAGGTTATAGTTCCGGTAATAACGGTGTGGGATCTCTTACGCCAAGCGATCCTATGAGATCACCTAACCTTACTCCAATACCTTCAGGAAACGTATACTCAAAGATAACTTTGGAATTAAGGTATCCGGTATCACTTAATCCTTCGGCAACAATATATGTGCTGACATTTCTTGAAGCAGGACGCGCCTGGTATTCGCTGAAGGAATACAACCCTTTCAAAATGAATCGTGCGGCTGGAATAGGCGTAAGAGCTAACCTTCCGATGTTCGGGCTGCTGGGTGTTGACTGGGGCTATGGCTTTGATCAGGTACCTGAACCAGCGAACTATCCAAATGCAAACAAAGGTCAATTCCAATTCACAATAGGTCAAGAGTTTTAACAAATAAAAACAACAGAATATGAAGAAAATAGGTGTATTATTCGGGTTATTTATTCTGACTACAGCTATGGCAATGGCTCAGAAGTATGCATTTGTCGATTCTGAATACATAAGGAAAAACATCCCTGCATTCACTACCGCACAGGAACAGCTCGATAAACTATCAAAACAATGGGAAAAAGAGGTTGCCGATGGATATGCAGTCGTTGAACAGATGTATAAAGCATATCAGAATGAATCGGTTCTCCTGTCACAGGATATGAAAACAAAAAGAGAAGAAGCCATCATCGCCAAGGAAAAGGAAATGAAAGATCTTCAGAATAAATATTTTGGCGTTGAAGGCGACCTGTTCAAAAAGAGAGAAGAACTTGTAAAACCAATACAGGATGAAATATTGAAAGCAATAAAAGAGATTGCTGTAGATGGAAGCTACGCTGTCATCTTTGATACTGCCGCTGGTGGTAACATTCTGTTTGCCAATCCAAAATTTGATATAAGCGACCAGGTTCTTGAAAAATTAGGTTATAAAAATTAATTAATTACTTTTGCATAAATTCTAAAAAAAACTATTGAAAATGAAAAGATTTATAAGTGTAGCTGTGTTGATAATTGTCGTTGCCTTCGCGGGTAAAAGTGCAATGGCTCAGAACCTTAAGTTCGGTCACATAAATTCTGATGAACTCATTCAAACAATGCCGGAATATGATTCAGCAACCAAAAAACTCGAAGATTTCCGTAAGGAACTGGTCAACGCACTCGAACTTATGTCGGTGGAACTTAATAACAAAAATGATGTCTATCAGAAAGAAAGCAAAAACTATAGTGAAATAGTTAAGCAGACAAAAGAACAGGAACTGATCGACATGCAGAAAAGAATTCAGGAGTTTCAGAATAATGCACAGACACAGCTTCAAAACAAACAGGCTGAAGTATTCCAACCTATATACGCCAAAGTCGACAAAGCAATTAAAGATGTAGGAAAAGAAAATGGCTTTTTGTATATATTTGATGTTGCGAAAGGTTCACTGCTCTATTTTGATGAAGCAAAAAGCACCAATGTTTTAGCACTCGTAAAAACCAAACTTGGCTTAAAATAGCATATAAAATATATTTTAATGAGGCTGCTCGTCAGGGCAGCCTTTTTCTTTATAGCTTTGAATGAAAATTTAATATGAAAGAACAGCCAATTGGAATATTTGATTCCGGAGTAGGTGGATTGACGGTTGCTCATGCAATAAAGCAGATACTCCCTGGTGAAAGTCTGATCTATTTTGGCGACACTGCACATCTTCCGTATGGTGACAAATCAGAAGAACTAATCAGATTCTATTCCCAGAGGATAACCGAATTTCTTCTTGAGCACAATTCAAAGGTTATCCTGATTGCATGCAATTCGGCATCTGCTTCCGCATTCGATTACCTCAGGAAAAAATTCAGTAAAACGATAATAATCGATGTTATTGATCCGGTGGTGAACTATCTGACAACAAGGAAATTTAATAAGATAGGCGTTATTGGTACAAAACGAACCATCAGTTCCGGTACTTATGAGAAGAAAATAAACGAACTCTGTCCCACTTTCAATGTAGTCTCATTGGCAACACCATTGCTAGTACCCATGATTGAAGAAGGATTTATTTTCGACGATATAAGCAATGCAATTATCAGAACTTATCTGTCAAATGAATCACTCTCAGGCATTCAGGCGCTTATACTGGGATGTACTCACTATCCGATTATCAAAAACCAGATAAGCAAAATATTTAATTTTAATGTTGAAGTTGTTGATTCAGCCCGCATTGTATCTATGGTTTTGAGGGAAACACTCGAGAAAAACAACCTCCTGAATGACTCCGGTAAGGTAAATGACAGATTCTTTATTTCTGATTATACTTCCTATTTTGAAAAAATTGCAAGGATGTTTTTTGAAGGCGAAATAAACCTGAAGAAAGCGGATATCTGGACATAGCCGATCCACACCTGATTTACAAACATGATCAATATCATACCAAAGACTCTTTTTTTGTACGATTTTCATTGTTTAAAAGTTAATTTTGTGCTTTACCAGCAGTTAGTTATCTAAAAACACAAACAACTGAAAAATACATATAAATTATGGCTAGAAAATCAGAAGTTATCGAAAGAGAAGAAGTGGTAATTCGTTTCTCCGGAGATTCAGGTGACGGGATGCAACTTACAGGAACCCTTTTCTCTGATACTGCGGCTATATTCGGTAACGATCTTTTAACTTTCCCTGATTATCCGGCTGAAATTCGTGCTCCTCAGGGAACCGTCGGAGGTGTTTCAGGTTTTCAGGTACATCTCGGACATTCGAAAATTAATACTCCTGGTGATTTTTCTGACGTTCTGGTAGCTATGAATCCTGCTGCCATAAAGGCAAATGCCAAATGGATTAAACCAGGTAGTACAATCATATACGATGAAGGAAATTTCACTGAAAAAAATATTGAAAAAGCGGGTTATGAAAAAGATCCTATTACTGAAGAAAAACTTGAGAGTTACAATATAATTGCTGCTCCGATATCTTCAATGGTGAAAGAAGCACTCAAAGACTTTGGCCTCGACCAAAAAACGGTCTTACGTACAAAAAATATGTTCGCCCTTGGTATGATTTACTGGCTTTTCGACCGTAAGCTCAAATACACTGAGGATTATTTTGTTAAGAAATTCAAAAATAAGCCAGGTATAGCCGAAGCAAACAAAGTAGCATTACGAGCCGGCTATTATTATGCCGAGACTATTGAAGCATTAAACCCGACTTACAAAATTCTTCCCGCAGAAATTGCAAAAGGAACATACCGGAATATTAATGGAAATACCGCAACTGCATGGGGTTTTCTTGCAGCCGCTGAAAAATCGGGGCTACAACTTTTCATAGGTTCATACCCCATTACTCCTGCGACAGGTATTTTGGAAGAACTTGCAGCCCGAAAAGATCTGGGGGTAAAAAGTTTTCAGGCGGAAGATGAGATAGCAGGAATATGTACATCCCTTGGTGCCAGTTTCGCAGGCAATCTGGCAGTTACATCTACATCCGGACCGGGTCTTGCACTTAAATCGGAAGCAATAGGGTTAGCCGTTATGGCCGAGCTTCCAATTGTCATTGTTAATGTCCAGAGAGGTGGCCCATCGACAGGTCTACCGACAAAGACAGAGCAGGCCGACCTGCTGCAGGCGCTTTACGGCAGAAATGGCGAATGTCCTGTAGTTGTAATTGCTTCAAGTACACCTTCCGACTGTTTCCATTTTGCATTTGAAGCCGCGAGAATCGCCCTTGAGCATATGACCCCTGTTTTACTTCTGTCCGATAGCTACCTCGCCAATGGAACTGAACCATGGAAGATCCCGTCAATGAGAGAGCTTCCCAAAATTCATCCACCAATTGCCGGTAAATCAGAAACCCCATTCCAGCCTTATAAAAGAAATGCTGAAACTCTTGCCCGCTCATGGGCTGTTCCTGGCACTGAGGGGTTGGAACACAGGATCGGCGGTCTGGAAAAAACAATAAAGGGTACCGTTTCATATGTACCTGAAAACCATGAAGAGATGGTTAGATTAAGGGCTGAAAAAGTTGCGCGTGTTGTACATGAGCTCCCCGGACTTGAAGTATATGGTGATAAAAAAGGTGATCTCCTGGTTGTTGGATGGGGCGGATCATATGGCTATCTGATAACCGCAGTCAGAGAACTTCAGGATTCAGGACATAAAGTTAGTTTAGTGAACTTCAATTTTATTAATCCATTGCCGTGGAATGTAAAGGAGATATTCAGAAAATTCAAAAAAATTGTTGTTTGCGAATTGAATACCGGGCAATTTGCTGATTATTTGCGTATTAAACATCAGGAATTTACCTACAACCAGATTAATAAGGTACAGGGAATCCCTTTTACAGTAAATGATATTAAAGAAAAATGCTTAAAAATTCTGGAGGATAAATAAAATGGAAGAGACAAAAGTTTTTAATTATACTCCCAAAGATTTTAAGAGCGACCAGGAGGTAAGATGGTGCCCTGGTTGTGGTGATCATGCTGTTCTTAGTTCAGTGCAAAGAGCATTGGTTGAACTTGGAATACCAAAAGAAAAATTTGCATTTATCTCAGGGATAGGCTGTTCATCACGGTTTCCTTATTATATGAATACCTATGGGTTCCATAGTATTCATGGACGTGCTGCCGCGATTGCATCAGGTGTTAAGACTGCTAATCCTGAATTATCGGTATGGCAGATAACAGGAGATGGCGACGCTCTTGCAATAGGTGGTAATCACTTTATTCATGCTATAAGACGTAATATTGATATTAACATAATACTTTTTAATAATGAGATTTATGGTCTCACAAAAGGCCAGTATTCTCCTACTTCCAACAAAGGACTTGTAACAAAAACTTCTCCTTACGGAACCGTTGAGGAACCATTTTCTGTTGGTGAACTCGTGATCGGCGCAAAGGGGAAATTTTTTGCCCGTACAATTGATACTAATGTCTCATTATCAACCCAGATCTATATCGAATCGGCAAAGCACAAAGGCACTTCTGTAATTGAAGTCCTTCAGAATTGTGTTATTTTTAATGATGGAATTCATGATACTATAGCAGACAAAGAAGTCAGAGACGACAGGACTCTTATCCTTAAGCATGGCGAGCCCATGATTTTCGGTAAGAATAACGACAAAGGCATTATTCTGGAAGGATGCAGGAGGCTTAAGAGTGTTAAAATAGGCGAGAATGGCATTACTGAGAAAGATATTCTTGTTCATGATGCCTATGAGCCAAATCCCGGAATTCAATATATGCTGGCCAACATGAGATATCCTGAATATCCTCTCGCACTTGGTGTTATACGATCTGTAGACGGTCAGACTTATGACAGAGCTGTGCAGGAGCAGATTGAAGGGATAAAGAAAATTTCAAAAATAAAATGCATGGATGATCTGCTTTTGAGCGGATCAACATGGAGCGTGGGGTAGCACAGGCAGTATGAACGCAATCCTCAAGGAATGGTGGTAATATCAATAAATGACTAAAAAACTTATTTATGGCCATTATTGAGGGAATACTTGATAATCAGCAATACGACTTCACAGATACTTCTTTTGATCTGCTGATGCAGAAAAGAATACATCGTGTACTGGTTATTTGTAGCAATTACGACAATTACATGCTGGAAGAAGACGGGCGTATTGATGAACAGATTTTTAATGAATATGCCTCCCTTAATCTGAGATACCCTCCCACATTTGTCCAGACCGATAATGCAGAAGATGCATTCAAAATACTCCTTGATGGTAACATAGATCTTGTTATCTCGATGCTGAGCCTTAAAGGAACTGATGTCTTTGCTTTAGCCAAACGGATTAAAACAAAATATGAGAATATCCCAATTGTAGTGCTTACTTATTTTTCAAGGGAAGTGTCACTGCGTCTTGAGGGAGAAGATTTGAGCGCCATCGATTATGTCTTCTGCTGGCTTGGTGACGCCTCACTCATACTTGCAATCATAAAACTGATAGAAGATAAAATGAATGCCGATTATGACATTGAGCATATTGGCGTACAGGCTATTATACTGGTCGAAAATTCAATAAGGTATATATCATCTTATCTTCCAAATATATACAGGATTATTCTTTTACAGTCTCTCGATTTTCAGCGGGAAGCATTGAACGAGCATCAACGGATGCTTAAGATGAGGGGCCGGCCAAAGATTCTGTTGGCTAATAATTTCAATGATGCACTCGATCT
>JBBRSO010000006.1:0-49904 GCA_038245405.1 Bacteroidales bacterium | reverse complement strand
CAAAACTCGGGCAGGGACGTGATGCTGTAAAACAGATCCTTAAAGACAACCCTGAACTCTATGATGAGCTAAAGAATAAAGTATATGAAGCGCTTAAAAAATAGGGAACTTCTATGAAAAAATATCTTTTGCCAATCATTCTGTCCGCACTGATCTTCGGATCATGCCAGCAGAAGACCGTCGCGCCCAAAGAAGCCGTGAAACAATTTGACAACCAGCTTACCTCCGAAGAAAAAACAGGTGGCGTTATGACTCCAGAAATAATGTGGAAATTCGGAAGACTGGGATCATTTTCTCTCTCTCCAGACGGATCCACTGCCCTTTACACTGTCACCGACATTGATCTTCAGACTGAGGCCAGAAGAACAAACATTTTTAAAACTACCACTTCGTCAGGAAATCCTGCTCAACTAACTACCGATGGAGGTAGCTCTCCACAATGGCTCAACGATGGTAAATCATTCGCATTTGTCAACGGGGGGAAGCTTTTTACAATGAACGCCGATGGCTCTACCCTGAAAGAAATAACCGGCATCGGCGAATTTGAATACTTCAGTATTTCCCCTGACACAAAAAACATATACTTTACAAAAAGGGTTAAACTTGATCAGACTGCAAATGAGAAACATAACCTGCCAAAGGCACACGTCAGAATCATTAACGACCTGATGTACCGTCATTGGAATTACTGGAGCGATTATTCATACAGCCATCTGTTTGTAGCCCGGCTGAACGGGAACACCGTTTCGGAGGCAAAAGACATTATGGAAGGACAACGATTTGAAACGCCATCAGCACCTTACTTTGATGAAACAGAAATAACCTGGAGCCCTGATGGGAAAAATATCGCCTATACATCAAAAAGGCTATTTGGTAAAGAGGATGCAGTGAGCACAAACTCAGATGTATATCTTTATAATATTGAAACCGGCAAAGAAGTTAATATTTCTGAGGGTAATAAAGGCTATGACAGGTATCCGGTCTTCTCCCCCGATGGTTCAATGATCGCCTATCAGAGTATGGAAAAAGATGGCTATGAGGCAGACCTCGACAGGCTGTTTGTTTACAATATAAATGAAGGTAAGAGATCGTGGATCACAAAAGACTGGAGTTTTGATGTTTCAAATATAACCTGGAACGGAGATTCAACAATCTATTTTGCCTGCTCACACCTGGGCACTTCCCAGATCTTCAAAACAGACATCAGCGGAAAAGCAGTAACCCCATTAACTACCGGGGTTCATAATTTAGGACCGTTCACAATCAAGTCAGGGGTTCTCCTCTCAGAGATCCTCTCAATGTCGATGGCACCTGAACTTACAATCGTAGATATAAAAACCGGGTCACTCAATCAGATTACATCAATTAATAAACCAATCTACGATAATATTAGAATGGGGAAGGTTGAGGAAAAATATATCAAGACAAAAGATAAGAAAGATCTCCATATGTGGGTGATTTATCCTCCCGGCTTTGATCAATCTAAAAAATATCCAGCCCTCCTGTTCTGTGAAGGAGGCCCGCAATCAGCTCTTGATCAGTTCTGGTCGTACCGTTGGAATATGCAGATGATAGCTGCAAAAGGTTATATTGTTTTTGCCCCTAACCGCCGGGGTGTATCCGGATTCGGTCAGGAATGGAAAGAAGAGATCTCGGGTGACTACGGTGGAAAAAATATGCAGGATTATCTTGACGCTACAGATTCAATGGCAAAAGAATCATTTGTTGATGCACAAAAAATGGGTGCAGTGGGAGCCAGCTATGGAGGATTTTCAATTTTCTATCTTGAAGGTATTCATAATGGCAGGTTCAAGGTATTTATTTCACATTGCGGTGTTTTCAATTTTGTAAGTGAATATGGTAGTACCGAGGAAGTATGGTTTCCAAACAAAGACTACGGTGGTCCATACTGGAAGAATCTGCCGAGTTATAAATTCTCGCCTCATCTTATGGTAGATAAATGGAAAACGCCTATACTCATAATTACCGGTCAGAATGACTTCAGAATACCTTACACACAAAGTCTGGAAGCATTTAATGCAGCACAGCTGCAAGGTATTCCCAGCAGATTACTGTTTTTTGAGGATGAATATCACTGGGTGACAAAACCGCAGAATTCAGTTATCTGGCAGCGTGAATTCTTTGAATGGCTGGATACTTATCTTAAATAGATATAGTAAGGGATCTGACCTGGGTTTGTTTGCCTGGGAACTCCCTAATAACATTATCCTTAGAGATTTTTACCAGAATCTCTAAGGATAACTTTCCCCTCCTTTTTTTGAACTACCCTTTATACACATCTTATTGAGCGGGAATTTTCTTTAGCCTTACAAACTCACCCCCATCCCCTCTCTGCTAGCGCAAAGAGGGGTGACCATGTAATACAAATTCAGATATAACTAGAATAATATTTTTTAAAGAAATTTGTATCTTTATCTAAACATCCTCTTATGTTAAGATCAAAACATCTTGATTTTAAAGTTGTCAAAAAAAGAGCCAGACTATTGAGAAAGAATATGACTCCTTCTGAGACTGTTTTATGGGAAGAACTAAGAAACAGAAGACTTGAAGGTTATAAATTTCTTCGTCAGCACCCTATCGTTTATAACCCTAATGGTTCTGGCTCTAAATATTTTGTAGCTGATTTTTATTGTGATCTTAAAAAAACAGTTCTTGAGCTCGATGGACCAATTCATCAAGCCAATGTACAGTACGATCAATACAGAGAATCGGAAATGTTGAATCTGGGACTTCATGTATTAAGAATTAATAATGAAGAGCTTTTAGATATTCCTGCTGTTTTGACAAAAATAGAAACATACTTAAAGTCAATTAAGTAAACAGAATTACTGAAGATATCCGCCTGAATTATTTCCCTCTTGAACATTGCTTAATAATCAGCATATCTGTAACTTGCCCCCTCTTTACGAAGTAGAGAGGGGGTTGGGGGTGAGTATAAAAAAAGCTAAGAGGAAAAAATAAGGATAAAGCGAAGTCCTTCGAAAGGAGGAGAAATTTTATTTACTTAGCATTCTTATTATCAGACATATAACTGGTATTAGCTTGACGGCTATGCCCTAAATCCTCAAATATAGGGGGACTTTATGAGTTGCCTGGACTTTTTAGCCCACCAGATGGGGGGCTGGGGGGTTGGCAGGCAGCAATAAACCCATCACTTTCTCAACCTTTTCTTCAATAGGCAGATCACCGTCAATCCAATTGATCTTAATACCTTTTCGTTCCATTCCCCTGAACCAGGTCATTTGCCGTTTGGCAAACTGATGAATGGCAATCTCCAGATCTTTCACCATTTCAACATAAGATATTAACCCAGCCAGAAATAATGTTATATATTTATATTCCAGTCCATAATACATCAATGTTTCAGAACTGACTCCCTCGTCGAGCAACCGTTTCACCTCATCAACCATCCCGGCATCGAGACGTTGTCTGAGTCGCTCCGATATTCTTTTTCTTCTGGAATCCCTGTCAAACATTACACCAATAAGAAGAGCTCTGATTTTCGGAAAGCCATTTCCCTGTTTCGTCTTTTTAGTGCGTGAGTGTTCTATTTCTATTGCTCTTATTACTCTTTTTCTTGAATCAATATCGGTGCTGTTATGAAGGTTTTTAAAAGTTGACAAAATGCCCTGCAGTTCCTCCATTGATTTTTTCTCCAGTTCAATCCTCAGCCCGCTATCGGGTGGCACTTCGAACATCTTATAACCTGTTATAATACTGTCGGCATACATTCCCGACCCGCCACATACTATCGGGAACACCATCCTTTTCTTCAGATCAGTATATACATTGTTAAAGTCGCGCTGATATTCAAAGACGTTGTATTTATATCCGGGTTCTGAGATATCGATCAAATGGTATGGGATATTAACGCCATTCACTGTATAATCGTCGTAATCCTTACCTGTACCAAGATTCATGCCTTTATAAACCTGCCGTGAGTCAGCGCTGATGATCTCTCCGCATAATTTATAAGCAATAGCAGCAGCAAGAGCTGTCTTCCCGGATGCTGTCGGGCCGGTTACTACTAATAAATCGTAGATTGAATCTTCTTTCACTCTAGCTTTGTCATTCATTTCGATCGGTAAAGCAATATAACATAAATTTCTGTAATTTTGCGCGTACTCAAAATTGATTTTACAATGATCATTTACAGAATCTATTTCAAATTCCTATCCTAATATGAAAGGCGGAACGGCAAATATTGTAATAAAGAATAAAAAGTCATTTCATGATTATGAGTTTTTGGATAAATTCATTGCCGGAATAAAACTTTCAGGAACTGAAATAAAATCTTTAAGACTTGGGAAAGCGACTCTTTCCGATTCTTATTGTTTTTTTAGTAATGGGGAGCTGTTTATCAAGGGTATGCATATTGCAGAGTACTGGTGGGGTAACCTGAATAACCATGATCCGCTCAGGGAAAGAAAACTGCTGCTCACATCACATGAACTACGAAAGATTGAAAGAAAAATTAAAGAAAGCGGTCTCACAATAATCGTTATCAAAGTCTTTATCAACGAGAGAGGCCTTGCAAAAGCGGAGATCGCTATCTCAAAAGGTAAGAAAGAATATGACAAACGCGAGACACTTAAGCGTAAGGATGCCTCAAGAGAGATGGACAGAATGAGAAAAGTATAAGAATCAGAAGTTCGGGCTGAGAAGATATCTTGAATAGAACTTTACAATAGCATCGACTGCCTCATCTGCAGTATCAACCAGTGTTATAAGGCTAAGATCATCGGCTCTGATAGTATTCTCTTCAGCAAGCATTTCATCTTTTATCCAATCAAGCAATCCGCTCCAGAATCTTGTTCCTACCAATATTATTGGAAACTTTCCGATTTTCCGTGTCTGTATAAGAGTGATAGCTTCAAACAGTTCATCAAAAGTGCCAAAACCACCTGGGAGAACAATGAATCCCTGAGCATACTTCATAAACATTACTTTTCTTACGAAAAAATGATCAAATGTTATGAGTTTATCTGAGTCTATATATTGGTTTGCGTGTTGTTCGAACGGCAGATCGATATTTATCCCTGCAGATTTACCTTTTCCTCTGGCAGCGCCTTTATTAGCAGCTTCCATGATGCCCGGACCGCCACCTGTTATAACGCCATATCCATTCTGAGTCAGTTTGAAAGCAATATCTTCGGCAAGTATATAATACTTATTACTCTGTGAAGTACGGGCGGAACCAAAAACTGATACGCATGGTCCGATCCTTGCAAGTTTTTCAAATCCTTCTACCAATTCTGAAATAATTTTAAAAACACGCCACGAATCTGTGGTGTGAATTTCATGCCATGTCTTCTGTTCAAAAGCGTCTTTTATCAGGTCAGCCGGTTTCTCCATTTTGGAATATGTATAATTCAATTCAAATATAATTAATTTCTCATCCGTTAAGTTCTTCTTTGAGGTATTTCCCTGTGTAACTTTCGGCACACTTCACCAGTTTTTCGGGGGATCCCTCAAAGAGGATATTACCTCCTGATTTTCCCCCTTCCCTGCCAAGGTCAACTATGTAATCAGCCATCTTCACAACATCAAGGTTATGCTCAATAACAATAATGGTGTTGCCCCTGTCAATAAGTTTGTTTAGTACATCCAGCAATACCCTTACGTCTTCAAAATGCAACCCGGTGGTTGGTTCGTCAAGTATGTAAAGAGTCTTCCCTGTGTCGCGTCTGGCAAGTTCTGTTGCAAGCTTAACCCTTTGAGCCTCACCTCCTGATAATGTTGTAGATTGCTGACCAAGCTTTATATATCCAAGACCAACATCCTGTAACGTTTTAATTTTATGGTAAATTGATGGAACATTTGCAAAGAATTCAACAGCCATGTTTATCGTCATCTCCAAAACATCACTGATTGACTGTCCTTTATACTTAACCTCAAGAGTCTCCCTGTTATAACGCTTGCCATTGCATTCGGTACAATGGACATAAACATCGGGCAGAAAATTCATTTCGATGGTCTTCACCCCGGCACCTTCGCATCCTTCACAACGGCCTCCTTTTACGTTAAATGAGAATCTGCCTGCTCCGAACCCTCTGATCTTTGCTTCTGTGGTCTGTTCAAATAGCTTTCTAATATCCGTAAATACCCCAGTATAAGTTGCGGGGTTTGATCGCGGGGTCTTACCAATAGGGCTTTGGTTTACTTCAATTACTTTATCGAGATTCTCCAGTCCTTTTATTTCTTTATAAGGCAGAGGAGGTTTACCGGCATTATGAAATTTCTTTGCCAGAGCCGGATGAAGTGTCTGATTAATGAGTGATGACTTACCGCTGCCTGATACTCCTGTAACGCAAATAAGTGTTCCAAGTGGCAGCACTACCTCCACATTATTCAGGTTATGTCCTGAGGCGCCAGACAGAGTTAGAAACTTACCGTTTCCTTTCCTGCGTTTCTCAGGTATATGAAATTTCTTTTTATTATTGAGATAAGATGAGGTGAGGGTATCCATTTTCATTAGTTCTTCAGGATTGCCGTGAGCAACTATCATACCGCCGTGACGGCCGGCACCGGGGCCCATATCTATTACGTGATCTGCCGACATTATCATCTCTCTGTCGTGTTCAACCACAATAACCGAATTCCCTGCATCCCTCAACTGTTTTAGTGCTGCTATTAATCGTCTGTTATCCCGCTGATGAAGCCCTATACTGGGTTCATCAAGGATATACAGGACATTTACCAGTCTGGAACCAATCTGAGTGGCTAATCTGATCCTCTGACTTTCACCACCTGATAATGTCCTTGCTCCCCTGTTCATCGAAAGATATTCAAGTCCTACTTCAAGAAGGAATCCTAACCTTGTTCTGATCTCTTTTAATATTTCGGTTGCTATCTGTTTCTGTTTACCGCTGAGCTTTTCCTCTATTGTCGACAGAAATTGCGAAAGCTCCTTTATATCCATCGCCGAGAGCTCACCTATATTCTTATCAGCTATCCTGAAATAAAGTGATTCTTTCTTGAGGCGTGTTCCCTGGCATTCAGGGCACACATTATACTGAACGTACTGCTCTTTTATCTTGGTGCTGCTTTTTTTACCGTTAATGGTTTCAATATTCCCTACAAAATTCACCACTCCTTCGAATGTCAGGAAATAATTAGAAGTCATCCCCAAAGGTGTGTTTGACAGTTTGAGCACTTCCTCTGATCCGTATAGTACCTTTTTAAGAGCATCTACTGGAATTTCCTTAACAGGTGTATCAAGGGTAAACCCGTTCTTTTCGGCTATCGCTTCAATCTGCCAGAATATCCAGGTGTTTCTGTATTTCCCCAGTGGCTCTATCCCTCCTTTTCTGATGCTGAGCTCAGGATCGGGTATAAGCTTTGCTTCATCAATGCTGGAAACTTCGCCCAGCCCATTGCAATTTGGACAAGCTCCCTGCGGAGAGTTAAACGAAAAGGTATGAGGAGCTGGTTCATTATATGATAAGCCAGTTACAGGGCACATGAGATGACGACTGAAGTACCGTGGTTCATTGGCCTCACTATCGAGAACCATCATAACACCGTCGCCCTGATCCAGCGACATAAGAATAGAATCATTCAGCCTCTTATCTGATGTATCACCAACTTTGAATTTATCTACAACCAGCTCAATAAAGTGTGTTTTATACCTGTCGAGTTTCATGCCCGGAGCCAGTTCCTTAATTTCGTTATTAATACGAACATTAAGAAAACCCTTCCGCCTCAGCTGTTCAAACAATTCTTTATAATGACCCTTTCTGCCTTTTACTATTGGAGCTAAAAAATACACTTTTTTGCCTGAAAAACGGGTTTTTACAAGATCCAGGATCTGCGTATCAGAGTATTTTACCATTTTCTCGCCTGAGGCGTAAGAATATGCGTCGGAGGCTCTGGCATACAATAGCCTCAGGAAATCATAGATCTCCGTAATGGTTCCTACCGTGGAGCGGGGATTCTTGTTTGTGGTCTTTTGTTCTATAGAAATGACAGGACTTAATCCCGTAATCTTATCAACATCGGGTCGCTCCATGCCTCCAAGGAACTGACGGGCATAAGCCGAGAGTGTCTCCATATAACGTCGTTGCCCTTCAGCATAGATTGTGTCGAAAGCGAGAGAAGACTTCCCGCTTCCGCTTAAACCGGTTATAACAACAAGCTTATTTCGCGGGATAGTAACATCAATATTTTTTAAATTATGAACCCTTGCACCAAGGACATTTATCTCCTCATTCATTATTATTTCTCCTCATCAGACTTCAGTTCATCTATTCAGGTTTAATAATATTGCGCATCCCCTCGGTAGGTATCTTTATCAGATAATTTTTATTTGGTTTTGGCGTCAGGAACGGTTTTCTGAGCCAGGGATTAAGAAATTTCAGCATCTTGTAATTAGTACCAAACTTAAGGGCAAAGGATGAAAAATCTGTTATAGCCGTATCAACCTTTACTTCATAGTATTTTAGTTCGGGGAACAAATCTTTTTCAGTAAGATTAAAACCGTACTTCTGAGGATTTGTAATAACGAGCTTATAAGCTACGGCTCTGAAAATATATCGAGCTGTCTCCTCAGTAAGAAGAAGATCGTAATAGTTAGTCTGATGCTGAATTCCGATCTGTTCGCTTAATCCTCCTCTGCCCCCGTTATAAGATGCTGCCGCCAGTGTCCAGTTACCATATTTTTCAAATGATCTGAGGAAATAGTCGCAAGCAAATTGTGTCGATTTCTCGACATCATATCGCTCATCAACAACAGTATTTATTTCCATACCCTGTTCCCTTCCAGTTTCAGGCATAATCTGCCAGAAACCTGTAGCACCTGCAGGAGAAACCATATTGCTGTATTCACTTTCTGCAGCTACCAGGTATTTAAAATCATCTGGTATATTATTTTTTTTGAGGATATTTTCGATAAGAGGAAGATACCGGTGAGCTCTCATAATTATGAGAATCGTGGATGAATGTCTGTATGCGCTTGTGAGAATTTCTCTCTCAAGACTCTCTCTTGTATCAAAATTATCAAGTGGCATTTTCTCTCCTGCAAAAATCACCTCAGCCGGCAGATTAAATGATTTTATATTATAGATAGTATCAGGTACCTGGCGTTGCTCATTGTGTGGGACATCCGTTCCTTTAAAGCTCTCAGCAATTGATAATATGATGATTATAGTTCCGGCAAGTACAAAAGCAGTAAGTATAGTTTTCCTGTTTATATTAGTCATATTTAATGAAGCAGTTAGAAATAATGTGCAAAGGTAACATTTTTTGCACCTGAAAAATAATTCATGCCAGAGGAAATTAATAATTGAAAATCCCGGTCAGGATTTAAAAATGAAATCAGAACTTATAAGAAACCCCTGAGAATATTCCGAATGAATAGGGGTGTATAATTGAACTTGATGATACGCTGAAAGGATTAAGATAATACCTGAACATTGGTTCGAGGTTAAGCGATAATTTACTTGAGAAATTATACTCCATGCCCATACCTAGTGAGCTGCTGAGAGAAAGTGCATTTAAGCCTTTTGTATCACCAATAGGATATTTGCTTCCATTAACTGTAGTATAGACTGAATTATGAACCAGTAGATTATACGCCATTCCGCCGATAAGATTTATGCCAATAGTTTTATCAATAACTTTATATCTCAGGATCACAGGCAACTCAAGGTAACTAAAACTCTGTGTAAGAGAGTTATTGATCGGCTGAAGACTGGCTTTCTTTGGGTCAAAAACATCTTTAGTGAAAATTGTAATAACTCTGTTTGAAGCATCTGCATTTAGAAATACATTGGGATTATCTGACGATACAACGCCCGAGGAAGTCAAAACTTCAAAGTTATTATTGCCCTTTGTATTGTCAAATTGACTGAAACCGTCAAATGAATTTATTCCTTCCACTTTTTGTCCAAGTGCAGAATAATATAGACCCGACTGCACACTGAATCTCCTGCTGAGTTTATACGCGAAGGCTACCCCTCCGGAATACGAAACAAGAGGTTGTTCTGCTGACATCAGTTGTCCGGAGAGTTCGTCGTTGGCTGAACTGAATCTTGAATAATATGTTGGTGATGCCATTGCCGCTATTGACCATCGGGGGTCTGATTTATCCTGGCTCTCCTGAGGCAGATATTGCAAATCAGGGTAATAAAAGTCGACTGGCCTGTTTTCAGATTTAGACGATAATAATAAATCTCTCTTAATTTCCTTATTCGAAATTGACAGATTCTTATTATTCATGAAATGAAAAGTTTGCCCCGGAGAAGAATCGGATTCAACCGTCTCGCTAACCGGTTCCAGATATTCTGTAATATTAATTACGGGCCGCATGTCGGCTGGACGAGTGGGATCTGCAACGTAATTATGATCTTCCTGATCAATTATAGGCACAGGCGCAATCATATTGAAAGCAGTAGCGGACCTGGCTGAGTCTTCAGTAATTTCTCTGGTATATGTGTATGTTAACAGCCCAATGGTAACAAGTACGGTGATTACAGCAGCTATTCTTATGAAAATCAGTGACCGTGTTTTTACCCTTCCCGATGAGCTTATTCCTTCCCATACATTGGAAGGAGGAAGAACCTCGAAATCTTTCAGACCGTTTCTGAACAACAGATCAATATTTGCCCCCTTTTCACTCATTAGCTGTCTTCTTCTTTAACCCAGTATAAGATCCGACTCTTCTCTGAAGTATTACCCTTGCACGCGACAGATTTGACTTTGAAGTCCCTTCTGAAATATTCACCATTTTGCTTATTTCCTTATGGGAATATCCTTCTATTGCGTATAGGTTAAACACCATTCTGTATTTTGTAGGCAGCTCCCTGATAATATCAAGCAGATCATTAGCCTCAAGACCTGCATAATCCTCATTATCAGGCTCTGCATTCGGTTCGTGAATTGTATCAATATCATCAACACGGTACAAGTTATGTCTGCTCCGGAATCTCTCAAGCGCCGTGTTGACGGTTATCTTTCTCATCCAACCTTCAAAAGAGCCTTCATTCTTATAACGATCGAGATTCTCAAATATCTTAATAAATCCTTCCTGTAAAATGTCCCTTGCCTCTTCATCGTTGCCAGAATACTGCAGACATACTGCATATAATTTTGCAGCGTGCCGTCTGTACAGAAGTTCCTGGTCCCTTCTGTCGCCTTCGAGACAACCTTTTATTATTTTTATTATCTCTGACAAGAATGTGTATTTGTCTTTTTGAGAACATAAAAATAAAAAATAATTATCTCAAATGCCAATAATTCTGCAAAAGAATGATGTAAATAAAATTCAAAAGGTTGCGTCTGAATCAACAGAGGCATATTAAAAGTCATACTTCGGAGATTTTTACCTCCGTTTTATAAATGTATAACTTCACCATAAGCAGCGGCAGCAGCTTCCATTATTGCCTCCGACATAGTTGGGTGAGGATGAGGGGATTTAATTATTTCATGAGCTGTTGTTTCTAGCTTCCTGGCAACGATAATTTCAGCAATCATCTCGGTAACATTTGCGCCAATCATATGTGCACCAAGCAATTCTCCATAGGCAGCGTCAAAAATGAGCTTTACAAACCCGTCTTTTGCACCTGCCGCACTTGCTTTGCCCGACGCTGTAAACGGAAATTTTCCAACCTTTATTTCGTAACCGGCTTCCTTGGCTGCTGCTTCAGTATAGCCGCATGAAGCGATTTCCGGGGAAGTGTATGTGCACCCTGGAATATTATTATAATCAAGCGGTTCAACTTCCATTCCTGCGATTTTTTCAACACATATTATTCCTTCAGCCGATGCAACATGCGCCAGTGAAGGTCCGTGAACGATATCTCCGATTGCAAAAATTCCCGGGACAGATGTACTGTAATAATCGTCAACTATCACTTTCCCCTTTTCTGTTTTTACACCTGCGTTCTCAAGACCAATATCTTCAAGATTTGTGGAAATACCGACAGCTGAGAGAACGATATCTGCCTCCACAACTTCCTGTCCTTTAGGTGTCTTTATGGTAACCTTACACACCTTGCCTGTAATATCTACCGACTCAACTGTAGAGCTTGTCATTACTTTCATGTTGATTTTCCTGAACGATCTTTCAAGCTGTTTTGAAACTTCTTCATCTTCCACGGGAACGATTCTGGGCAAAAACTCAACCAGTGTTACTTTTGTTCCAAGTGTCTGGTAAAAGTTTGCAAATTCGCTGCCAATTGCTCCAGAGCCCACAACAACCATTGATCCAGGAAGTTTGTCAAGAGTCATTGCTTCACGGTAACCAATAATCTTCTTCCCGTCCTGTTTAAGGTTAGGAAGCTCTTTAGATCTGGCGCCGGTAGCCAGCAGTATATTATGAGCCGTGATCTTTTTCTTATTACCGTCGGCATCAGTTACTTCAACACTATTCTTTTCTGACAGCCTTCCATATCCTTTAATATGTTCAATGTTATTCTTTTTGAACAGGAATTGCACACCCTTGCTCATGCCATTAGCTACTGTTCTGCTTCTGGCGACGATTGACTTAAAATCGGGTTTTGCTTCCCCGTCTATTGTAATACCATAGTCAGAAGCATGTGTAAGATACTCAAAGACCTGGGCACTCTTAAGAAGGGATTTTGTGGGTATACAACCCCAGTTAAGACAAATTCCTCCTAACTCAGCTCTCTCAACAACTGCTACTTTCATTTTCAGTTGGGAAGCCCTTATTGCTGCAACATAACCACCCGGTCCGCTGCCAATTACTATAAGATCGTAATCCATATTCTTGTATTTTAAATTAAAACATTCTGAACTCAAAACTCACTTTCTTCCAAATTCTTTCCGCCTTCATCTCATCCCTTCTGATTTACCCCCTGCCCCCTAAAGGGGGTTCAGACACCCAGGCCTGAACAAATCTTCAACAGGGATTAAGCCCCCTTTAGGGGGTTGGGGGTATATTTCTTTAATAATTTAGAAAATAATAAGGTCCCCAGCTTAACTGCCACCCAGATAATCACAAGTGTAAAAATTATCGTTGCACCAACCGGGATACCAGCATAATATGAAATAATATAGCCTGTTGCTGTACCTGCAAATCCGGCAATTACCGACCAAAGTACAATTTTAAAATAGACACGTGTAAATAACATCGCAATATTAGGTGGAATGGTCAGCAGAGAGATAACCAGTATCACACCTGCCATTCTTATATTCAATACTATTGTAAGAGCTATCAGCGATGTTGTAATATATTTAAATACATCAACATATGATGAATATGTCCTTGCAAACACCTCATCAAATGAGATATATAAGATTGTACGGTAGAATATGCCGAAATATAATATCAGGATTACCGACATTGCCCCCAGAGCAATAATATCGGCCTCTGAAACAGTGAGGATACTTCCGAAAAGGTAGCTCATCAGATTCGGTGTATATCCGGGAGTAAGATAAATAAAGATTATTCCTATTGCCATTCCAAAGGCCCATAGGATCCCAATCGCTGAATCTTCCCGTATTCTTTGTTTTACAGAGAGATATTCCACTCCGAGAGCCGAAAGGATACCGAAAACCGCGGCGCCGATAACAGGATTTATACCCAGGAAATAACCTATTCCAATCCCGCCAAATGATGCATGCGTAATTCCTCCGCTTAAAAATACCATGCGCTTAGACACAACGTACGTTCCTGCCAGACCTGCTGTTATGCTTGCAAATATTGCTCCGAGGAGACCCTTTAAAATAAAATCGTATTGAAAAATACTGGTTTCCACTATTTATGATATTTAAGTACTGTATGGGGAAGTACACCATGAGTTATGAGCTGTATCGGACATCCATATGAAAGCAAATCCTCGTTTGTTATTTCAGATGAGGCATGATAATGCAATCCTCTGTTTACGCACGCAAATGATTTGATATGAGCAGAAATTGTGCCTACATCGTGAGAAACCATCAGGATCGCCATTCTTTTGTTCAGGTTTCTTAACTTTTCGTAAAAATCGTTTTCGAAAGTAGAATCGACAAAATTCCCGGGCTCATCGAGAAGCAATAATCTCGGATCACCTATTATAGCCCTTGCAAGAAACACTCGCTGAATCTGGCCACCGGATAATTCATTAAGCATTGATTTTGACATTCCTCCCAGTCCGAGCTCTTCAATTACTATATCAGCTTTCTTCCTGTCCGATGAGGTCATTCTGGAGACTATCCCTTTTCTGATCATCAGTCCTGAAAGAATGATGTCGGTAACCGAAACAGGATAATTAACATCTCCGGTTGAAATTTGTGGCAGATATCCTATACTCTTTTCATTCAAAAGACCTTCATTGAATTTTATACTGCCCTTTATAGGCTTAACCATTCCGAGAATAACCCTCAGCAAAGTAGTTTTCCCTCCGCCATTCGGGCCTATTACGCCGATAAAATCCTGTTCATTAACTTTAAAATTAATATCCTGCAGCACCACATTAGTCCCATATGAAGCTGACAGAGAATGTATTTCGAAAAGATATGCCATATAACCTATTTAGAACGGGATGTTAAACTTTTATGCAATTCTTCCAGTATATTGCTGGTTGACTTCTGCCAATCCTCCGACAATGGATCAATTATTACGATCACAGCCCCAATCTCATCTGCAATTGCTTTGGCATTTTTTGTGTCATATTCTCTTTGAACAAAAATTGTACTCAGATGGTCTTTTCTGGCACGATCGATTAAATCTCGAAGACGTGAAGGTGATGGCTCTTTGCCATTATATTCCACTGAGATCTCTTCTAACCCGTAATCTCTGGCGAGATATCCAAGGTTCGGATGGTAAATCATAAAACATTTCAGTGTCAGATTTTTAAATAGCTCATCCCCTTCAATATCAAGTTTTTGAATATCTGAGTTGAGCAATAAATAATTTGCCTGGTATTTCTCCTTTCCGGAGGGATTAAGTTCTGAAAGGAAATCTTTAACTGATACTGCAATTGTCATTGCACATTTCGGAGAAACCCAATAATGGGGATCAGCACCTTCAACATGATCGCCTTCATGGTGATCTGTTGAGAAAAGAGGATCAATTTTATCTCCAAGCGATAACCTTTTCATAGTTCGGTTTGCTTCATAGAAACGATCGAGCCAGTTCATCTCAAACCCCAGGTAACCGTTACTGATATATCCCACCGATTTTACGAGCTTATTAATCTGCTCAGGAAATGGCTCATAGGTATGAGGATCGGCGCCGGCAGGAACCATTATGTTTACCAAAAATTCATCACCTGATATTTTATCGACAAAATATTTGAATGGAGCGATACTTACAGTAATTATTTTCTTACCCGGCTCAACACCATTTCTTCCACAGGAAATTAATAAAACGATAAACAGAAAAAAGAATATTTTTCTCATTATAACGAAAAGTGATCAATGGCACAAATTTAACATATAACAGAACAAATGGTTTAAGTGTTGCAAATAAAATAATATAAGTTATTTTTGAAATTCTTAACCTTCAGGATGAAGAACAAAGGAGAGCTACTTGCCACAATACTAAAAAATTTTAGTGATTGTTGTTTCTTTCTTCATAATACGAAAGATTTTGATGTTGTTGAAAGTATTCTGAATAAGGGGTTTAGTTTCGAAAATCAGTTATCATATTCTACTGACAGGGTCAATCCTGCCGAATCAATTGAAGTCTCATACTTCCTGCTGCAGAGGAAGGACTACGGATCTTACACAATAATCATTTCAATACCAAAGATTACTTTTGATTTTTATACCGCCATGTCGAACAAAAAAGGGATTGAAATTGAAGAAATTTTTACAATCACTGAACCCGGTTACGGTGAAAATGATGAACTGGTATTTACGATATCACCAAAGCATGTCCTTGGATACTTCAATATAAAAACTTCACAGTTTTACCAGAATGTAAACTGGGATCCATTTTACAATAGCTACAAGAACATCTCTTCTGATAAAAACCCATGACCATTCAGTAAAAAATGAAAGAACTTACCAGAGTTATACAAAGTAGCTGCTCTGCGCACTGTGCCCAACTAGAAAGCCTGCAATGAAATCTTAAAGTAACCTGTTGCCTTGTTAGAAGATATCATGAATTTCCAGTCACCCGTCTTATCCTGGTTCTCTGTTTCAGTAATTGAAAACGACTTGCGCCAGTTCAGATTTCCCGATTCATCAATAAGTATTTCAGAATAGTTTTTACCGTTTGGCATGATGATCTTTATGCGGATATCACCCGATTTACAGTCGCCCATTACCGACATAACCACTGTTTTTGCTGTTTTTTGTACATTAAAGCTGTAACCCTCTGAGATTGTGTTGTCTTTAATTATTTTCGAAAAATCCCAGTTTGTTCTTTCCCCATCACCCATGTGTCCTGAGAATCCGTCCCAGTCTGAGCCAGGCAACATAAATGATTCATTAGAATTAAAGGGTCTGTTACCTCTCGGAGAATTCATGAAACCTTTTGTCCGGTCCCTGTTTGCATTTTCGTAAGCTTCCTGTGACTTCTTTAATTCTATGTCTAATTCAGCATCCTGATTCATGTTTTGCTCAGCATCAATCTGGACTTTTTTCTGTTCGGTCATTGCTTTTTTCTGCTGCTCAATGGATTGCTGCATCTTAATTTCCTTATCTTTATCTGTCATTACCTTATCCTGAGCGCTGACCCGCTGGTAAGAAACTGCTGAGATAAATAAAATAACTATTAAAAATAAACTGTACCTTTTCATGACTGCCTCGTTTTTAGTTTGCCATTGTAAAGATATGATGACTGCCGCATACCCTTTGTTAACACAGGGTTAATGTCGGGTTAATGTTATGAAAAGCAAATTCAGATATGCAGAAATTGAATAATTTTGGGGTGTAATACACAAAATAATGAAAAAGAGAAACACGGTTCTTATTTTTGGCGTTTCATCGATTATAATTCTGATATCAGTCCAGATTTTTATTATCAGAGGTGTGTGGCTCCAGAAAAATGAGTTGTTTGCAATCAGATATGCAGTTCGTTCACAGGAGGGTATTAGTTACATTTACAGAGAAATGAGAACCAGCGGCTTCGATACACTGGATTATGTGCTGGGACATTATTCATCAAAACAGGCAATTGATGAATTAAATGCAGCAAAAGGTGAAAAAGAACTGGCTGTTGCAAAAAAAGATATTCTCGACTATTTTACAAAAGCAGCAAACCAGGAAGAGGATCTCTCCGGGCTTCTTTCAAAATATTTCGAATCGCGGCATTACGATAAAAATTTTAAGTTTAAGATTGTTGTTGATTATATCGATATCCTTGACAATGATACTATCCCTATTTATAAAAAGGATGGATTTGCCACAGATTACAGAAGGAAGCCTTTCAACTATACCGGTGAAGGTTCGGAAATATTAATCCGCGAACCTCGTATGGAAGGTAATAATTTCAGATTTGGATTTGAATATTATATCGATTTTTCAGACAAGCAGTTACGGGTGTGGGAAGAAACCGCACTCTCTCTTGCAATGGCAATCCTGAGCATACTCATAGTAGTCATAATCTTTTTGATTACTTATAAGAACCTGATGGAGGAAAGACGTCTTTCCAATCTTAAAACCGATTTTATTAATAACATGACCCATGAGTTGAAAACTCCATTATCAACGATTACTGTTGCAGGAAAAACGCTTGAAATGCCACAGATAAGGAATGATGATGCCAAGATTCTTGAAACTGCCAAGCTCATTGGGAAACAAAGTGTTCACCTGAATCAGCTTATAAATATGATTCTCGAGATCAGCATGTGGGAAAGAACACAATTCGAGCTTGACAAGAAAAATGTAAAGATTGAAGATATCATGAATGATGTTGTTGACAGCTTCAAAGCAGGTGGAGGAAACAATGCTGCAATAAGAAAAAAATACAATTTCGACGGAGCCGAAATCGATCTCGATGTTGTTTATTTTACCACTCTGATGAATAATCTTCTTTCAAATGCTGTAAAATACTCCGACAAGAAACCTGAGATAGATGTGGAAGGATTCACACAGGAAAACAATGTGTATATTAAAGTGTCGGATAATGGGATAGGAATTAACAAGATTGACCAGAAGCATATTTTTGATAAATTTTACAGGGCTTCAACTGGCAATATTCACAAATTCAAAGGCCTCGGATTAGGATTGTACTACGTTAAGAAAATTGCAGAAGCGCATGGAGGGGATGTTACCGTGACCAGTAGACCCGGAAAAGGAAGTACGTTTACATTAATCATACCAATAAACACATAACACTTAAGAACTTAGTACAGATATGAGCAGAACACGTTTAACATTACTGATTATAGTCTTTGAGCTTTCCACCAACGTGTTGCAAGCCCAGAAAACTTATTGCAACCCGCTGAATCTTGACTATGGTTACACCTCTATTCCTAACTTTACAGAGTCGGGAAAACACAGGGCAACTGCCGATCCGGTTATTGTAATGTATAAAGGAGATTATTATCTATTCTCTACAAATCAATGGGGATACTGGTGGAGCCCAGATTTAAATAAATGGAACTTCGTGTCAAAATCATTTCTTAAATCATATCACAAGGTTTATGACGATCTCTGCGCTCCGGCAGTTTGGGTTCAGGGTGATACCATGCTCGTTTTCGGATCAACTTATTCAAATAACTTTCCAATATGGATGAGTACAAATCCCAAAGCCAATGAATGGAAAGAGGCTGTAAATAACTTTACAATCGGGGGCTGGGATCCGGATTTCTTCCTTGATGATGACGGAAAACTATACATGTATAATGGAAGCAGTAATGCCTATCCGCTGTATGGAGTGGAAGTTAACCGAAAATCCTTCATGCCCTTAACTGCTAGAAAAGAATTATTACTGTTAAATGACGATCGCTATGGGTGGCAGCGTTTCGGAGAGTATTCCGACAATACCTTTCTGAATCCGTTTATCGAGGGAGCCTGGATGACAAAACACAACGGCAAATACTACCTTCAGTATGGCGCTCCGGGAACAGAGATCAGTGGGTATGCCGATGGTGTTGCAGTGTCGGATAATCCCCTGGGCAATTTTGTACATCAATCAATGCCACTTTCATATAAGCCGGGTGGTTTTGCCAGAGGAGCAGGACATGGAGCAACTTTTTTGGATAAGTGGGAAAATTTCTGGCACATCAGTACCATATCTATCTCAGTGAAAAACAGTTTCGAAAGAAGATTAGGATTATGGCCTGCAGGTTTCGACAAAGATGATGTTATGTACTGCAATACTGCTTTCGGAGACTATCCTACCTACCTTCCCGATGGGAAAGAAAACCATCTTGAAAGCAGATTCACAGGCTGGATGCTTCTTAATTACAACAAACCTGTACAGGTTTCATCATCCCTGAAGGGTTATCCTCCTAATAATGCTGTCGACGAGAGTATTAAGACTTACTGGTCAGCATCTACAGGAAATGCAGGAGAATGGATTTCGACAGATCTTGGTGAAATATCAACTGTAAAGGCCATTCAGATTAACTACGCTGATCAGGATGCCACGTTCCTTGGCAAACAAACCGACATTTATCATCAGTATAAGCTATATTATTCCAGGGATGGTAAAAAATGGACAGTATTTACGGATAAGAGTAAAAACACAACTGATGTGCCACACGATTATATCGAACTTGCAAAACCTGTTGAAGCAAGATTTATAAAAATGGAAAACATACACATGCCTTCGGGCAAATTTGCTATAAGCGGTTTGCGGATCTTTGGTAACTCACATATATCAAAGCCCGATCCGGTGAGGAATTTTATCGTGCTGAGAACAGAAAAAGACAAGAGAAGTGCCTGGATAAAATGGACACCGGTGGATAATGCTTATGCATATAATATCTATATCGGCACTGCACCTGACAAACTATATAATTGTATTATGGTGTATGGGGCCAATGAATATTGGTTCAAGGCAATGGACAAAGAAATCCCGTATTATTTTTGTATAGAGTCGATAAATGAAAACGGGATATCAAAATTGTCAGATTTAATTAAAGCACAGTAAAATAGCTTGGTTGATTATCTTTAGTTACTGTTTTCAGTATACAGGGAAAAGTTTGTATCTTTACTATTATTAACATGTCGGAATATGAAAGTATTAGTCGCAGAAGATGACAGGGATTTTGGAAATATATTAACTCAATATATCTCGATAAGCGGTTTTGATGTCAAGCTTGGCCGTGATGGTAAAGAGGCCTGGGAACTGTTTAACCAGGAGAAACCTGATATTTGCGTCTTCGATGTAATGATGCCTGAGATGGACGGCTTCACACTTGCTGAGAAGGTGAAGGAAATGCACCCCGAAATTCCGGTAATCTTTCTTACTGCTAAAAGCCTTAAGGAAGATATTGTACGCGGTCTGAAAATCGGAGCCGACGACTATATTACAAAACCATTCGATCCGGAGGTACTCATTCTGAGAATCAACAACATACTTAAGAGGGCATATTCATCAGCAAATGATGAATATAAGCTGTCTCATACTGTTTTGAAATTCAACACACTGGAGCTTATTTGCGGGAACACAAAAGAAAAGCTCACCCTGAAAGAAGCTCAGTTATTGAAGTACTTCATAATGAATAAGAATAAAATACTTGCCCGCGAGGATATATTGACTGAAATATGGGGTGAGGATGACTATTTTCTTGGCAGAAGCATGGATGTATTCATCAGCCGGCTAAGAAAATATGTTTCAGAAGATAAAAATCTTGACATACGCACCGTTAGAGGTACAGGTTTTATACTTGAGGAGATAAACCCCTAAATCCATAGTCTTGACGGTTATTTTTTCACCCCAAGTGTTTCATTTAGTTTATTATACAAATCTTCGCCAGTCAGATTTTTTCCGATAATAGTACCCGTTTCATCCAACAGGAAGTTAGCAGGTATTGAATTCACTGCATATAATTTTGCTGCCGCACTATTCCAGTACTGAAGGTCAGATACCTGAGTCCAGCTGAGTTTATCATCTTTAATTGCTTTGATCCAGTCTTCTTTCTCACGGTCGAGAGAAACAGCAAAAATATCAAATCCTTTTTTATGAAACTCGTTGTATACTTTCACTATATTCGGATTTTCTCTCCGGCAAGGGCCGCACCATGATGCCCAGAAATCGATAAGCAATAATTTCGGTCCAAACTTCGAAGACAGAGCTACCGGTTTGCCATTTACATCATTCAGTGTAAAATCGGGAGCTTTCTGGCCTACAGCCACCTTAAACATCACTTTTACTCTTTCGTTGAGCGACTTGATCTCAGGAAGTGCAAGAAGTGCAGTGTCAAGACCATCAAGTATCGATTTAATCTCACCTGCTTCCATCTCATAACTCAAACTCACAAGAAGAGGAGGCGTTACAAATGAGGAAGGTTTGTTCCTGATAAAGTTTAAACGAAGTCCTGTTATGGCGTTTTGAATCGAATCCATCTGTTTGTCAAAAGTAGCAATGGTTGCTGCATCACCTGCTCTGCCTGCTTCTTGATTTTTAACAATCAATTTTGAATAACTATCGGTTAATGGCTTAATTGATCTGATTAAAGAATCGCTTTCTGATTGTGTTTTTGATCCTGTAATTTTTGCATTAAAAAGTGAATCAAGATTACCTTTTATTGTAATCTCAGAATTCTCCAGAAAGAATGGTATTCTTTTCTTTGTATTGCCGGCTACAAGCTGAACCATTTCAGGATGTTTCACCATTCCGCCCTTGAATACGAAATTACCTTTCTTAGAAACTGCTGAATCAAATGAAACGACTTTTCCGGCTTCCCTTTTCTGAAGATAAAAAGTGATACTGTCGGAGCCATTGATCATACCCTTTACGACATAATGCGGTGTTTTTGGGGTGCAAGATGCAATGATTACACTTGCTGCAATTAAATATATAAATTTTTTCATGTTGAGTTTAATTTGCTTTTATTACGCTTTTTTATAGAAACTTACAAACTATTGTAGTAACAAAGATAAAATAATTATGGCATTCTGTCGAAATATTTATTCAGCAGTTTCAATGCTGCCTTATATGAAGTGATCGTCCCTTCATGAAGTTGGCTTTCAACTTCAGATACCATTTCCTTTACACCTTCCTGATTATAAAACGAGTTATTCAGATATTCTAAAATAGTACTGTGCATTCTGACAACTGCCTGTTCCTTTCTGAATGAATCGAAGTAACCCGATTTTTTGGTAAAATCGATATATTCCATTATTATTTCCCATACTTCTTTAATACCTGTATTCATAAGGGCAGAACAGGTGTGAACCTGTGGGGTCCAATCCGATGGCTTTTTGGGAAAGAAATGTAGTGCATTCTGATACAGCACCCTGGCATTTTCAGCTATTAACTTATTCGATCCGTCAGTTTTTGTGATAGCTATAAGATCGGCCATCTCCATGATTCCTCTCTTAATCCCCTGTAGTTCATCACCTGCTCCTGCCAGCATGAGAAGAAGGAAGAAATCTACCATAGAATGAACTGACGTCTCAGATTGACCAACACCTACTGTTTCAACAAGTATTGTATCAAACCCGGCTGCCTCACAAAGAACTATTGTTTCTCTGGTTTTCCTTGCCACACCTCCCAGTGTCCCTGTTGTGGGAGATGGTCTTATATATGCATTGGGATGAATGCTTAGCATTTCCATTCTTGTTTTATCGCCAAGGATGCTTCCCTTTGTTTGTTCACTGCTTGGATCAATTGTAAGAACGGCCAGTTTTCGCCCTTCTCCGGTAATATGCAAACCTAATGTTTCAATAAAGGTGCTTTTCCCCGCCCCGGGAACGCCGGTAATACCTATCCTTACAGATTTTGAACTATAAGGCAGACACTTCTCAATTATGGTTTGTGAAGCTTCATAGTGATCGGGTAATGAACTCTCAACCAGAGTAATGGCCTGACTTAAAATTGTTCTGTTTCCGGAGATAATACCCTCAATAAATTCATCTATGGAATATTTTTTTCTTCTTTTCCTCCCCGATCTTGAAAGAACTACAGGGTTAACCATTGGCGGTTGCCCGATCCCTGCATTTACAGTTAAAGCACTTTTAAATTCTTTTCTTTTGTCCATTTTTCATTTGTTACTGCGAAAATAACAAAAGGGTGTCAGATTCTATCCAACACCCTTGCTATAGACTTTTAATTAAGCTCGGGTCATTTTGCCGGCTCTGCAGCTGGCTGATCTACATCTGCAGTAAGCATCAGAACAACTTCGGAGTTTTTGGGATCATTTGTGTATACATAGATAGCTTTGGTAACCTTTCCTTTATAGCTTCCTGAGTTGAACACAGCCTTTATTGAGCTTGCCTCTCCCGGTTTAATTCCAATCCCCTGATTACCCTGCTGAATTGCTGTGCATCCGCAGGTAGATCTTATGAATCTGATCATCAGATCGCTTTTTCCTTCATTTTTAAATTTGAATTCCACTTCATTCTGGGTTGATCCTTTTATTTTACCAAGATCAACGGTAGTTGTTTCAACTTTGAATACCGGAGATTTCTCCAATTCTGAGGCCGATAGTCCTGAAAAGTCTTCAACAAGGTTTGCTGACACATAGAAATAAATGTTTTCCTGTACCACGCCGTCCAGTTTTACTTTTATCATATCACTGACATTTCCCCATCCACTGTTTTTGGTAGCGTCAAAGGTTCCTTCAATTATTCCTTTCTGTCCGGGTTTAAGTGTTTCAGGATTTGCTTTCAGCGTAAGATGAGCAGGAACAGCATCAAATTCAACCTTAACAGGTTTGGTTGATGTATTAACCACTTGCATAACGCGCATTTTTTTTTCTGTTTTCTTGACATTGGTGAATGCTAGGTGATTGCTCTCAAACCTGATTGCTCCTACTGGAAAGGTAAAAAGCTCTTCAACCGTTTTTTCATGAGCTATAACTTCACCTTTAATTACAAGAACTGTTACTTCAGGTTTTGTATTTGTATAAACGGAGAGCGTTTTATTGAATTGACCTGGTCTGTCTTTAGGATCATAGATTGCAGTAACCTTCCCCTTTGCCCCGGAGGGTATGGGTTGTCTTGTCCAGTCAGGCGTTGTGCAGCCACAAGAGGCGACAACATTCTGGATTACAAGTGGCTCTGAACCAGTATTGGTTATAACAAAATCAAAAGTTTGTCTGCCAGCTTCCTCCTTAAATGTTCCAAAATTATGTTCAGTACCCGAAACCTGCATTTTTGTTGTGGCTACCTGTGATTTCGCCGAAATTCCGATGAACAGAAATAAAATAGCAATAAATAATTTTTTCATATCAAATGGTATTTTAAAATTTGAAGCGTTTAAAATCATGGAAAATAACTAATGGTGAATAAATTCTTTCATATGACAGTTCCCTTTACGTATTAGTTGCATCAATGTTGCAAAAACCGAACCGGAAATTTAAATTTTTAGCATTGTAAAAATAATAAAGTTTAAGATTTTTAGATAGTTTAAAACAGAATATCATTAGTTTTGTTGTTTAGACTGGATCCCGTGGAATAATTTTTGTTATGTTAGATCCGGCTAACCTATGAATAATTTGAAAGCAAAAGATATCAAAAGACTGATTATCATTCTTATAGTGAGCATTTATTGTTTAAATGCAAATGGTCAGTTCTATAATGGCCTTCAAATGCCTTTTGGGAAAAACAAAGTTCAGTACTACAATTTCTACTGGCAATTCTACAGATTTGATGATTTCGATTGTTACTTCAATGAATACGGAAGGGATCTCGCACAGTTTACAGCAGACTATGCAACAAAAAAAATTGCAGAAGCCGAAGACTTTTTTGATTATACCCTCGAAAAACGTATAATCTTTGTCATTTTCAACAAAAACTCCGAATTCAGACAGTCAAATATTGGTCTCGTTACATTCGACGAAGAAAGCTATAACACAGGAGGCTTCAACAGGATTATCAAAAATAAAGTGATGCTTTATTATGAAGGAGATCATGAGGCATTTAAACGACAGATTGCCGCTTCAATAAATGAAGTGATAATCAACGAAATGTTATACAATGCAGATATAAAAGACAGAATATCAAGCTCCTCCATAATTCCTATGCCCGATTGGTATATAAAAGGACTTATCCATTATGTTGCAGGAGACTGGGATTACGATGCAGAAAACCGGGTAAAGGATGGTTTAAAATCGGGCAAATATAAAAAAATCAACCATCTCGAATATGATGACGCTATTGATGCTGGTATGTCATTCTGGAGATTCATCGGAAAGAAATATGGCAACTCTCTCATTCCAAATATCATCTATCTGACCAAAATCTATAAAAACGTAGATGATGGGATGCTCTATGTAATTGGAGAAAAAATGAAATCGCTTCTCAAAGACTGGAAAACCTATTACCTCGGGGAATTCTCAGGTGACCAGGACCGCCCGGATGACAAAGACACATTCCTGAAATCAAAAAAAGAACAGATCTATCAGCAGGTGAAAGTCAGTCCGGGGAAGGACTACATTGCATATGTAACAAACGATTGGGGAAGAAAAAGAATCTGGCTCTATAATCAGGCGACAGGAAAAAGGAAAATAATTTTCAGACGGGAGCCTAAATTTGAACAGGTAATAGATAAAACATATCCTGTTATTGCATGGCATCCAAGCGGGAAGATCCTGACATATATTAACGATGAAAAGTCAGAGCTTCAAATGTATGCTTACAGGCTCAGTGAGAAAAAAGCAGAAAAACGACTGCTGCTGTACTTCGATAAGGTTCTGGATTTTGCCTATTCTCCTGATGGAACAAGACTGGTATTTTCTGCTGTTAAAGATGGAATCACTGATATCTACTTACATACTATAGCATCAGGCACAAATGAACAAATAACACGCGACATTGCGGATGATCTAAACCCTTCATATCTGAAGCAATCACCAGATCATATAATATTTACATCCAACCGTTTGTCTGATACATTGACCAACACTGCCAGTCCTTTCGAAAAAGTATCTGAAAACTTTGACCTTTTCACTTACGATATAGCAAAAAAAGGCAATGTCTTAGTACGTCTTTCGGAGGGAAAATATACCGATAGATTTCAACCTGCAGAGATCTCAAAAGATAACTTTACATACCTTGGCAATCAGAACGGAATCTATAACAGGTATACAGCAAAATTTGATAGCTCAATAAGTTTTATAGATACAATAGCTCATTACAGGTATTATATTAATTCTCAACCTGTTACTAATTACGACAGGAATATTATTAACCACTCTGTAACTAATGATACTTATAGTGAAATTTTATTCAAAGACCGGAAATATTCTCTAAGGAAAGGGCAATTGAGAAAATCAGATCCGATCAAAATGTCTGATCTTGTAAATACAGAACTAAGGAAAGAAAAAAACCTTTACTTTCATAAAGCTGATAGTGTTGAACAGCTCAGGCAATGGCTGGTCGCTGAGGAGAAAAAGATACAGGATACATTGAAAAAACCTCTTTATGAATATTATATAAAAAACGAGCCTATCGACATAAACCATTACATTTTTGAAAAGGAAAAACAAAATTATTACAGTCAGCTGTGGCGCAAAAAATATATGGATATCGACCTCGATACAGGACAGTTAAGTCTTCCGCTAATAAGAATTTACGAGACATCTTTTTACAATAATTACATTGCAACACAAATTGACTTTACATTTTTGAATAACTCATATCAGGTATACAGTGGTGGCGCACCATATTTTAACCCGGGCATCAACCTGCTTACAAAGATCGGAACAGTGGACCTGTTCGAAGATTTCAGAATTACCGGCGGGTTCAGATTTGCAGGAAACTTTGACAGTAATGAGTATTTGCTGAGTATTGAGAATCTGAAAGGACATTTTGATAAACAATTGATCTATCACCGCCAAACGTATTTAAGTGTCGACTCTGTGGCTTTTAAGACATATAGTCAAAATTTATACTTTTCCCTTGCCAAGCCGATTTCACCTGTACTGGCTCTTAAAGGGACTGTTTCGTACAGATACGACAGACGTGTTTATCTCGCGGTTGATATCCCATCACTTAATTATGCAAGTATTGTGCGGAACTGGGGAAGTTTAAAGGGCGAGGTAATATATGACAACACACGTAAGAGATCAATCAATATTTATTATGGAACCAGATTCAAAATCTGGGGCGAGTATTACAGGGAGATCATACGGAAAAAATCTGACATGGTTGTCCTTGGTATTGATTTCAGGAAATATACGAAGATACATCGTGAGCTTATTTGGGCAAACAGATTTGCTGCCAGTACATCCTTTGGTCCTACAAAACTGTTGTATTATCTGGGTGGTGTAGACAACTGGATGGGATATTTGTTTAATAAATACCCGATGTTCGATAATACAATTTCAGTTACTCCGAATGTAAACTATGGATTTCAAGCCCTGGCAACAAACCTGAGAGGATTCACACAGAATGTTCGGAACGGAAACAGTTTTGCGCTGATAAACAGCGAGATACGCTGGCCATTCGTACGATATTTTGCAGGTCATCCATTACGTTCCAATTTCCTTAACAGCCTTCAGGTTATTGGATTTGGTGACATAGGTTCAGCCTGGTCGGGAAAATCACCATGGGCGAGCGTAAACGGATACGATACTCAGGACATAACCAATGGCCCGGTGTCTGTCTCCCTCGAAACAAACAAGGACCCTATTGTATCAGGTTTTGGATTTGGTGCTCGGGCGCAGCTCTTTGGCTATTTCATCAGAGCTGACTGGGCCTGGGGAATTGAAAACAGCTATGTCCTTCCAAGGATATTCTACTTATCGTTTAGTCTCGATTTCTAATCTTAAACAAATCATTTTAATATGCCCGGAATCAAAGAACTTATTCTTGAAAAATCTGGTGAACTTAAAGAAGAAGTAATACAGCTACGCCGGCATTTTCACAGACACCCTGAGCTCTCATACGAAGAGACCGAAACAGCCCAGTTCATCACAGGCTGGCTCGACAAAAACAATATCTCGTACAAAAAAGGAATAGCAGGCACCGGCATAATCGGAACCATTAAAGGTAAGTTATCAGAAGGAAAAGTGATTGCATTACGCGCTGAGTTGGATGCTTTGCCAATCACTGAGAGAAATAAAACTGACTATTCAAGCCACAACCCGGGGAAGATGCATGCATGCGGTCATGATGCACATTTAGCAATGCTTCTTGGAACTGCTAAGTTACTAAATAGCATCACCAACCGGTTTGCAGGTACCATTCTTCTGATATTTCAACCCGGAGAGGAGAAATCACCTGGGGGAGCCCGGCTAATCATTGAATCCGGAATATTAAATGACCCTAAACCCGATCTGGTTATTTCTCAGCATGTTCTTCCGGAACTTGAAACCGGCAAAGTGGGCTATAAATCAGGTAGATATATGGCATCATGTGATGAGATTTATCTGACTGTGATTGGAAATGGAGGCCATGCAGCGCTTCCCGGGCTTACAACCGATCAGATTTATATCGCCTCAAAACTTGTTATCAGTCTCAAGGAGAGAATGCTCGCACAACAAAAACTTAAGAATATTCCTACCGTTCTCGGAATTGGCCGCATTTCCGGTGAAGGAGCAACAAATATAATACCTGAGAAGGTTTTCATCTCAGGAACATTCAGAACCTTTGATGAGCAATGGAGAAGCGAAGGGCTTAATCTTGTCAGATCCGTTTCAGAAGAAACAGCCAGGGAGTTTGGTGTCAAGATTGATGTGAACATAGCAGAAGGATACCCCGTATTACATAACGATGAAACAATTACAGCCATGGCAATCGGTTTTAGCGAGGCGCTTCTTGGAAAGGAAAAAATAGAGACCTTTGATACGCGCATGAGTTCAGATGATTTCTCATTCTATTCATCATTGGCGCCTTCTCTCTATTACAGGGTTGGAATACGAAAAAAAAATACTGAAATGCTGAAATTACATACCCCCGATTTTGATATCGATGAGGATGGAATGCAAACAGGTGTTACAAACCTTAGTTGGCTGATTTACAATTTTCTTGCATTGTGATCGCTAAGACTGCGGATTTTGGATTTGGTATTGCGGATTTCCATCAATCCGAAATCGACAATCCGATCCCGATAGCTATCGGGACGAAATGAAATAATTTATCATGTTTATTTTTCAAATTGAAAAATAAAGGTAATTTTGTGCAAAATTGTAATTAGTTAATCAAAAAAAATAAATCGAAATGGCTTACAAAATTAATGATGATTGTACTGCTTGCGGAACATGTATTGATGAATGTCCTGTTGAAGCAATTTCAGAAGGCGACATATATAAAATTGATCCTGATGTTTGCACTGACTGCGGTGCTTGTGCAGATGTTTGCCCTGTAGAGGCAATTCATCCTGCCTAGTACTACAATTTAAAGAATTGGGAAAAAGGACATGCCATGGTGTGTCCTTTTTTTATTGCGGACTATATTTTGCGCTACCTAATATTTCCTGAACATCCGTATTCTTAATCATATCCTCTATTTTTACAGATGGGTTTTTCATCATATACGACTCAACAATCCTAAAACCGAGCCATACAGCTGCTCTACCCGGTGAAGCTTTCGTAAAATAAGACGTAAATGGCGCTTCACCGGTCAATTTGCGCATAGTGAACTGGTCGGTGGTGAAGAGTAGGTTATTTTCAATAAGATACTGCCACATCATAGATTCTGCTTCTTCACAAAACTTCATCTGCTTAGGAGTAAATCCGAAAATTATATCATCGGATGTTTCAGGAAGCATACACTTTTCAAAATATCTAAGCTTTCCCTCATGAATCATTTCAGATAACAGATTATCTGCAGGATATTTAAGAGCAGAAAAATCCCACTCAGAAACTCCCCATCCATAAATGCAATCAGGAATAATATTTTCAGGAGTCATCCTTAAGGTAATATATTTGGCAATATTCAATCTTGGATAAAATTCGCAATCAGAGCCCAGATATCTGTCAAGTCCAATCCCGAGTAAAGAATCACCTGTAATTATGCTATTATTAAATCCTGTAATACAAGTGCTGACTTCAGGAACTATCGCCCCGGGGAAATAATAGAGATAATGTTTAAAGGCATCGTTTAATCCCTTTTCTATAAATGCCACATCAGGAAATTTCTTCATCGTAAGAATGTAAACTTCATTATTCTGTTTATCGGAACAGAACCTCAAAAGAAAATCACCAAATGATGATTCATTTATGTCACCGGTATTGATAACGTAACTGAAAAGCTGAAGAAATTTGCCATATTTCTTTTTAAGATCGGGTATTGCAGGAATAACCTGTTCAGGGTTCAGAGTGAAAAGATCTTTTTCAAGCCTCTTTATTTTTATGTCTGTCCTTATTGAAGAAGTGTTTACCCTATAGTGATTATTCTTACAGGAACACGCAATGGTTAAAGTTACCAGCAATATTATAAACAATCTGTACCCGCTTTTCATCCGAACAAAATTAATTTTTAATGAATATAGTATTAAGGCAGACAAAATTAGCGACTTTTCCGGAATATGGTTACAGTTATATACAACAGAATTTGACTAAAAAATGTTATTTTTACATGCTAAGAATTTTGAATTTATTACGTGTTTAATAATCGAAACTAATATATCCTGTTATGAAAAATTTAGAATCTGTTAAGAATAACATAAACAAATTTATTGTTTTAATTTTATTACTTTCATTTCCGGTAGCTGGTGCTGTTGCCCAGCAAAGAATCGGTTTCGGTGTCCATGCAGACCCTGTAATAAGCTGGTTTTCCACTGATATCAGCCAGGTAACGAACAACGGGGCTCGCCCGGGTTTTAATTTTGGATTAACATATAACAAATATTTTGCTCCAAACTATTCCTTTTCAACCGGTATATCCCTTCTCAGCGCAGGTGGAAAGCTTATCAGCAGCGACACCACGATTTTAAATATTTCTGCTACCAGGTCAACAGTAATGCCCAATAATACGATTCTATATAAACTTCAATATATTGCGATTCCTGTTGGACTGAAACTTCAGACAAATCAGATCGGTTATCTCACATTCTTTGCTGATCTCGGGTTTGTCCCCAAACTCGCTATTAACAGAAAAATAGATGTCCCGTCACTAAGCCTTTCCCGTGAGAATGCTTCAAAAGAACTGCGTATGGTTAACTTGTCTTATCACATTACAGGTGGTGTGGAATATTCTTTGGGAGGAACAACGGCACTGGTCTTTGGTCTCGATTTCGACAATAATTTTCTTGATATAACAAAGGACAATGGAAATCAGCCAAAAGACAAAGTTTCCCATAAGATATTCAGTTTCAGATTTGGTGTAAACTTTTAAGTGTTGATGAAATTCACAATAGCACAACTAAATTATCATATTGGTAATTTTTCGGGAAACAAGGAACAGATCCTGAAAGCAATAAAAAAAGCGAAGAACGAGGGATCGGAGCTGATTATATTTTCTGAGTTATGTATACCAGGTTATCCACCTCTCGACTTACTCGATCGTGTCGATTTTATTGAAAAGTGTAATCAGACAGTAATGGAGATAGCCTCTGAATGCACGGGGATTGCAGCAATAGTAGGCTCACCAACTTTCAATAAGAACCCTGAAGGTAAAAAGCTGCATAATTCAGCGCTTCTGCTCTCGGAAGGAAAAATCATTTTTTCAGCTAATAAATCATTACTGCCTACCTACGATATTTTTGATGAATACAGACATTTTGAACCTGCAAAGGATTTCTCAGTTTTTCAATTTAAAGGAATAAGGCTTGCCATTACAATTTGTGAGGATCTTTGGGATGAACAGCCGTTCGATAATGAATTCGAAAAGTCGCGCCTCTACACTCTTTCTCCGATGGAAGAACTCTCAAAACAAAGCCCTGATATTATTATAAATATTGCTGCATCACCATTCTCCTACACAAAAATTAAAGCGAAGGAAAATATATTTATATCCAAGGCATTAAAGTACGGCATTCCGGTTATATCAGTTAATCAGACCGGAGCCAATACTGAACTTATATTTGATGGCGGTTCAATACTGATAAATGAAAGAGGCGGGATATTTCATCAGCTTCCATACTTTGAAGAATCTGTCGCGTCTTTTGCTTTTGAAGATCTGAAATCCACTCATATTAAACAACCATCAAGGGCGCCCGATGCAATACCTCTTATATATAAAGCCCTTGTGATGGGCTTGCGTGATTATTTTGTTAAAACCGGATTGAAAACCAGCATAATAGGACTCTCAGGTGGTCTCGATTCAGCATTATGCCTGTGTCTTGCGGTTGATGCCCTCGGCAATGAAAATGTAAGAGCGCTGTTAATGCCGTCGCGTTATTCTTCAGATCATTCTGTGACCGATGCCATAAAAATGGCTAATAACCTGAAGGTACATTACGATATTGTTAGTATTGAAAAACCATTTGTTGCTTTTGAAGATATTCTCAGTCCTGTCTTCAAAGGCCTTGAAAAAAATGTTGCAGAAGAGAATATTCAAGCCCGTATAAGAGCAATTCTCTTAATGGCAATTTCAAATAAGTATGGATGCATTGTTTTAAATACTTCCAATAAAAGCGAAGCGGCAGTAGGTTACGGAACCCTCTACGGAGATATGGCAGGAGGATTATCATTGATAGGTGACGTATATAAGACAGATGTTTACAAGCTTGCCGGTTTTATAAACAGGGAAAAAGAAATAATTCCTGAAAACATTATCAAAAAACCACCATCTGCCGAATTAAAGCCTGATCAATTTGACACCGATTCCCTTCCTGATTATAGCATCCTGGATTCAATTTTATACCAGTATATAGAACTACAGAAACCTGCCTCAAGGATTATCAGGGAAGGAGCCGAAAAAGATGTCGTCATGAAAGTAATAAGAATGATTGACTTTAACGAGTATAAAAGATACCAGGCACCGCCCGTTTTGCGAATCTCCTCAAAAGCATTCGGTGCCGGTAGAAGAATGCCACTTGTAGCCAGATATTGACCTCTTTCTTCGCGATCTGTACAACTACTTGTAAATGATTATGTTAAAAAATGTTAATTTGGAATTCTTAAATTTCTTTTATTACCTTTGGTATGCTATAAAACATATATATCATGCAATATTCAAATCCGTATATTGAAGAGGTTATCGAGGGAGCTTTTTCCATATTTAAAGGATTAACACAAAAAGATAAAGAAACAATAAGTACTTCTCTTACAATTGTAGAATTGAAGAAAGGTCAGTTTATTTTCAGACAGGGTGAAAAAACAAAAGGTCTGATATGCCTTGCCGCAGGGAAAGCGAAAGTATATAAAGACGGAGTAGGCGGCAGAGGCCAGATTATTAAAATGGTTAAGCCAAACGGATTCATTGGCTATAATGCATTGTTCTCAGATGGTCCATGGCCGTTTTCGGCTATGGCAATTGAAGATTCAGCAACCTGCATCTTTGAAAGGAATTCATTTAAAAAAATTCTTAAGAAAACACCCGACCTTTCACTGAAATTAATGAAGGTTATAGTTGATGAACTGGGATTTACAAATTCCAGGATCATCTCACTTACACAAAAACATGTCAGAGCCCGTTTAGCAGAATCACTGCTTATTCTCCGTGATATCTATGGTGTTGAATCAGATGGAAAAACCATACAGGTAATACTCCCGAGAGAAGATTTTGCAAGCATGTCAAACATGACCACCTCCAATGCGATCCGCACATTATCTGATATGGCGTCTGAGGGCATAATTAAACTTAATGGCCGGAATGTAAGTATTATTGACAGTGCTCATCTGGAACATATAAGTGAATTGGGGTCTTAAATTAGAGGCTGAGGTTAAGGTTGAGGTTGAGAATACTTAACCTTAACCTCAACCTTAACCTTAACCTCAACCTTAACCTTATTCTCTGAAGAAAACCCGTTTTACACGTCGCGGAATAGAAGTTAATATTTCATAGGGAATTGTCTGACAGATACCAGCAATCTCTTCAATTGATATCTTTTCTCCGAATACCTCCGCCTCGTCACCCGTATCGATATCAAGACCAGTGATATCAGCCATGCACATATCCATGCAAACATTACCGATAATAGGAACTCTTGAGCCTTTTATATACAGATTTCCATTTTTGTTTCCAAGCTTACGATTCAATCCATCGGCATAGCCTACGGGTAAGATCGCAATAGTTCTGTCATTATCTGAAACATCCGCACAACCATAACCTACCGGCTCACCTGCCTTTAATCTCTTTACCTGCGAAATTCTGGTAAGAAAACGACCGGTCGGCTTCAGATTCAGACCTTCAAAGTGGCCGACACCATACATACCTATTCCCGGGCGCACCATATCAAACTGGTATTGCGGGAATCGAACGATCCCGGAAGAATTAAGAATATGACGAAGAAACGGATAACCTGTGGCTTCATTAATCCTGTCTGCGGTTTTAAGAAAAACATCCACCTGGTGATGTGTGAATTTATCAAATGAAGGATTTTCGCTGGCAGCAAGATGTGAGAAAACTGAAACAACTTTTACAAACTCCTGGTTTCCTAACTTAGTTACCAATGAATCAATGTCCTCCGGCATAAATCCCAGTCTATGCATTCCGGAGTCAATTTTAATATGAACCGGATAATTTATGAGCCCGTTCTTTGAAGCAATTGACAGAAACTGGTCAAGCGATGGAAGGCTGTAGATCTCTGGTTCCAAAGAATATTTTATAAGTATTTCATAGGCTGACGGGTCAGGATTCATTACCATCACAGGCAGCGTTACGCCCGAGTTCCTGAGTTCGACACCTTCGTCGGCATTAGCTACTGCCAGGTAGCTTACGCGATGATATTCCAGTAATGCTGATATTTCAGCCGGACCTGCACCATAGGCAAACGCTTTCACCATCGCCATAATACGGGTACCTGGATTAAGATAACGGCGAAACTCATTGAGATTATGCGAAATGGCATCAAGATTCACCTCAAGTACTGTCTGATGAGTCTGTAGCTCAAGCAGTTTCCCAATCTTCTCAAACTCGAAGATCCTTGCGCCCTTTAGAAGTATCACTTCATTCCGGAATAAAGCCGCATTATAATTATTTACAAATTCATCTGTTGTGCTGAAGAACCTGGAATTCGCATCAAATAATTCTTTGCTGCGTAAAAGTGCAGCCCCAACGCCAATAAATTTTTTAATGCCGGTTTTCCTTATGAGGTCAGATATCCCGCCATATAACTCAGGTTCGTCCCTCCCGCTCTGTACAAAATCAGACAAGATCAGTGTTGTATCTTTGTAATGTTGCGATTTGAGATATTCAAGCGCCATACCAAGTGAACCAGGGTCGGAATTATAATAGTCTTCGATCAGCTGACAATTATTTACACCACTCTTCACCTCCATTCTCATTGCCACTGCCGACAAACTTTCAATGCCCTTTGAAATTATTTGAGACGGTGTTCCAATAGCAAGGCATGCTGTTGCCACAGTAATGGCATTTTCGATTGATGCACCATCGGCAAATGGAATAAAATAGTTATATAGCTGTCCGCTATATTTCAGACTGATAGCTGTCTTGCCTCCGGGCAGTGAACTTTTTGTGACGAAAACCCTGGCCAGTTCATTAACTGTTGACCAGTCAACCAGATTTTTTGACCTTAGATCCTCATTCTCAAAAATTGATTGACGAATTATCGCATGATCACTGCAAAATATTATCATGGATGAATCGATGAACAGCTTTAGTTTTTCAACAGTCTTGGATTTACTGTCATTAAAATTTTCGCTGTGTGCATCGCCGATATTTGTTATTATCCCTATATCGGGTTTTATTACTTTCTGCAGCCTGGCCATTTCGCCGGGATATGAAATTCCCGCTTCAAATATCCCAAGCTTATATTTGTCGTCAAGCTTAAGTATCGATAGCGGAACCCCAATCTGTGAATTATAGCTCTTTGGACTCCTGATCACAGAAGTAGTCAGTCCAAGGATATCAGCCAGCCATTCCTTAACGATTGTTTTACCTGCACTGCCCGTAATCGCAATTACCGGAGATTTAAACAGCTGCCTCTGATGTGCTGCCAACAACTGAAGTGCCTTTATAGTGTCGCTGGTAATAATGAAAGCTGCACCTGAGTATGATTCTGATCCCTCAGGGAGGTTTTCGACAACGAATGTTTTAATACCTTTCTGGTAGAGGTTCTTAATAAACCCATGACCATCGTGGTTCTTGCCTTTTAATGCAAAGAATACAATACCCTCCGTAAAGCTCAGCTGACGGGTATCTGTTGCAACATCAGAATTTATCAGATCACCAGGGCCTGATAGTCTTCCATTTACAATAGAGGCGATTTCAGAAGAAGTTACTTTCAAAATTCTTTTTTTAAAGCTGCATTATAACAGTTACGGCAGAGTGGTTCATACAGGTTTTTTTCGCCAATCAGAACAACGTGGTCATCTTCACTCTTCCTGAAGGAATATTGAGCAAGGTTTCCACACCGCATGCAAATTGCATGCACTTTTGTTACAAACTCTGCTATCGATAATAAACCAGGCATAGGTCCAAATGGTTTTCCCATGAAATCCATATCCAGTCCGGCCACAACAATACGTATCCCATTATCCGCAAGCGTATTACATACATCCACTATTGACTCATCAAAGAATTGGGCTTCGTCTATCCCTACTACATGAACATCACCGGCTAAAAGTAAAATAGAAGATGCATTATCGACAGGTGTTGAGACTATGGAAGTGGAATCGTGTGAGACCACTCTGGTTTCCGAGTATCTTATATCGAGGGAAGGTTTAAATATTTCAACTTTCAAACCGGCGTACTTGGCTCTTCGCAAGCGTCTTATCAGTTCTTCTGTCTTACCTGAAAACATCGATCCGGTGATCACTTCAATTGATCCCCGTTTTCCTGTCACTCTCACTGAATTTTCAAGGAAATCCATAAAACAAATGTCTGAATTAGATACTTAAAATGTAATTTTATCCGTTAATGACTTGCTGAATATCGTTACTTTTACAAAATAAAGAAAATGGTTTGTTATATTAACATCAAATGGTATGGATTTCAACGCAACGATAGATTTAATTATTAAAGATCTTAACGCAGCATCAGAGATAATTGATGATCTGAAAAGATACCCCGGAGTTCCTGCCATACAGGTAGAACTTGCAAAATCGAAATGCAGAAGCGCTGGTGAAGTTATCGGTTTACTGAAGAACCAGAATATATTAGATCCTGCAAAAGAAGAACCTGTTAAAGAAAAACCTGTACAGGATAAACAGATACAGAATAAACTAACAGAGGATAAACCAAAAGAGGATAAGCCAACAGAGGATAAACTAATTGCGGAAAAGCCTGTCGTTGATAAACCGGCAGCAAAGGCAAAGATACTTTCCGAAAAGCACGAGGAAGCAGAATTTGAGATTACCGCTGTTGCCCCACCTGAAAAGAAAACAGTTACAAAAATATCTGAAAAAAAGATACCCGTAACAGCAAGCATTGCTGACAAATTCACACCTCCCGCCGACTTCTACGAGGAACAGATAAGCAGTAAATATCATGATAATGACCTTTCTCAGAGTTTAAAATCCAAACCAATTAATAACCTGTCAGATGCGATAGGACTGAATGACAGGTTTCTCTTTATAAGTGAAATATTTGAAGGTAACAAAGACTCATATTATCAGGCAATTTCCAGGCTTGATAAAGCTGAAAGTCTTCAGGATGCCATGGCAATAATTATGAGCTACACCGGTGAAAAACATGAAAATGAAGCTGTGGTCCAGCTTCTCGGACTGGTCAGACTCAAATTCCCCTCTAATGAGTAAACTCTATCTCGTCCCGACACCAATCGGGAATCTTAAAGACATTACATACAGGGCAGTAGAAATACTTGGAAGCGTTGATCTTATCCTTGCGGAAGATACGCGACAGACAAGAAAATTATTGAGTCATTATAATATCAGCACTCCTCTCCAATCGCACCATATGTATAATGAACATAAGAGTGCTGAATCGATATGTTCAAAGATCCTGGGAGGCCAGACAATCGCACTGGTATCTGATGCAGGAACACCTGGAATCTCAGATCCAGGTTTCCTTTTGGTAAGAACATGCGTTGAGAAAGATATTGCGGTGGAAACACTTCCTGGACCAACGGCGCTTATTCCGGCATTGGTAAATTCAGGACTGCCCTGCGACAGATTCTGTTTCGAAGGATTCCTCCCGCCCAAAAAAGGTAAAAATAAAAGGCTGACAGCACTCGAGGAAGAGACCAGAACAATGGTATTTTATGAATCGCCTTACCGTCTGGTAAAAACTCTCGATGATCTGGCCGAGCATCTTGGGGCAGACAGGAATGCCTGTGTCTCAAGGGAACTAAGTAAAATATTTGAAGAAAATATACGTGGTACACTTTCATTCCTCTCAGAACATTATACAGAAAAACCTCCCAAAGGAGAAATTGTAATAGTTGTGGCCGGGAAAATATTGTAGAGATATTCGTCTGATCGATATGAAACATTTATTCCTATCTATAATTATCTTCAGCATATTTGCAACTCTATCAACTGGACAGTCTCTAAAAGGCAGAATAACGACCCAGACAGGGGAACCTATCCAATACTCCACAGTCTTTATAAAAGAGCTGCGTCAGGGTACAACTACAAACACTAAGGGCGATTACGAAATCAATCTTCCAGCCGGTACATATACCGTTGTTTATCAAAGTCTTGGTTATCAGCCAGTAACAGAAAATCTTAATGTGAGCAATGAAACAATCAGAAATATTATTCTTCCACTCCAGTATTATGAGATTCCTGAGGTACGAATAATGGGAACGGGAGAAGATCCTGCTTATATGATTATGAGAAAGGCAATTGGACTTGCTCCGTATTACCTTAATAACATATATTACTATAAGGCTGAAGTGTACTTAAAGGGAAATCTCATCATAAATAAGATTCCACGGCTCCTGCAGAAATCAATGAAAATGCAAAACACTTCGAACAGTGCAACAGTTTCTGCCGGATCCAAACCCAAAAAGGAGGAGAAAGTTCTGAAAGCAGGAGACTCATTTTTCATGGAATCAGTAAATGAAATTGAATTCACCTCTCCTGATAAGTATTTTCAGAAAATGATCTCCTACAATAGTACCTTTCCCGAGCAAGGGAATAACATCTCACCAATGAGCTTTATCCAGGCAAGCTTTTATCAGCCTGTACTTGCCGACATGGCCATCTCCCCTCTTGCTCCTAATGCATTTTCACACTACAATTTTAAATATCTTGGAGCCTCACGACAAGGTGATTTCACAATAAATAAAATACAGGTTATTCCAAAAAGAAAGAGTCAGCAGGTTTTTGAAGGAATCATCTATATTATTGAAGATCTCTGGTGCCTCCAGAGTGTCGACCTGACGAATGATAACCTGTTCGGTAAAATCAGAATCGAACAATTATTCACACCTGTCCAGGATGATATATGGATGCCAGTGAGTCATCAATTTGAGATAAACATAAGTATAATGGGTTTTAAAGCTGACGTCGGTTACTCGAGTTCAGTTAAGTATGAAGTAGTTAAACCAAATCTGTCACTGCAGAAACCAGCTGCTTTAATTTCTGATTACTCAAAAGCAGTAACCAAAAAAACCACTGATACGATAGTCTCAAAACAAAAGAAACAGATCAGCAAGATTCTCGAAAAGGATCAGTTGACGAACCGCGATATGGCAAAACTAGCGAGGTTAATGGAAAAAGAATCTCAGGCGAGTATCGATAGCGGGAAAAAATCACTTGAGATTAAAGAAAATGTTACTCAAAAAGTAGAAAAGGATGCAGGTAAATATGACAGTAGTTATTGGGCAAAAATCAGACCTATCCCATTATCTGACATTGAGCGTAAAGCTGTTAAAATAAGCGACAGTATAAAATCAACAATAATCCGTCAGGAAATAAAAACAGACACCATTACCGGTTCGGCCGAAAGAAATTTTAAAAAGGCTGGCGTCAGGTTAAAGGATATAGCGTTAGGCCATAGCTGGTATGATACAACAGGCTTCATGTTCCGTTATGACGGACTGATTAATTTCAAAAGTGTTAATTTCAATTCAGTTGACGGCTTCAGCTATGGCTGGAATTTCGAAGTAAAAAAATCATGGAAAAAATCCGGAACACTTGAAGCGTTTCCTGATGCCCGCTGGACTTTCAGCAGGGAGAAATTGATTTGGAATGTAAATACCATTTTCAGCTATGATAAAATCAGACACCAGGCTATATTTGCCCGGGTGGGTTCCAGCAGCAGGGATATAAACAATGGTGGAGGAATAAGCCCATTCCTGAATCTTGATTATTCATTACTCTTTAAGAAAAACTATCTGAAATTATATGAGTCTACGTATTTTAAAACAGGCTACTCATCAGAGATAGTTAATGGATTAAATGTCAATGTCAGCATCAATTTTGAAAAAAGAAAGGTGCTCGGGAATAATACAAATTTTTCAATATTTAAAACCTCAACGCTTTATTCTCCCAACATACCGGTGAATCCATATCTCGGTCCCGGGTCAAATGAGATAAACGCTTTGCGCAACCAGCGTCATTTTGATTTTGCTGCCGAAATCACATATACTCCATATCAGAAATACAGAATGATAAAGGGCGTTAAGTTTCCAAGGGGCTCTGACTGGCCAACTTTCAACCTCACCTGGATACATGGTATAAATGAGTTCAATGAAATCCCGTCAGGCTGGAGAAGAAGCGATCTGCTACGATTTGAAGTTGCCAGAACAAGAACAGTGGGAGCTTTTAGTGAATTCAAATGGAGATTAAGAACAGCAGGCTATCTGGATAACCGGAATCTGACTTTTTATGATTTCTTCCACTTTAACTCACAACCCTTACTTATTCTGATAAATAACTATGAGGATGCTTTTATGATTCCTTCATTTTATACATTGAGTACCCCCGAGTTTTATGTAGAAGCACATGTTAAATATACAACACCCTATCTCTTGCTCAAGCTCCTTCCTGTTATGAGCAATACTCTGATGCGCGAAAATCTCAGCTTTTCATATCTGGGAATAAGGAATAGTACAAATTATTCTGAAATAGGATACAGCATCAGCGAAATTCTGTTCATTGGTGAATTTGGCGTGTATGCCGGTTTTGAAGACCTACGGTACAAAAGCGTTGGGTTGAAGCTGATATTTAAGATCAATTAAACCTTTTTTGCCCCCAACCCCCTAAAGGGGGCTTTAAGAAGATTTGTATCTCGTAAATTTGATAAGCCTTATGGCCGTTATTTACAAGACAGCTTAAGATTATTACAGAATCATAACCCCCTTTAGGGGGCAGGGGGTTATGTGAAGTTTTTTATGCAAACGGAGGCTCATCATGTATATCAGCTTCTTTATCGAATCCACCACCAAGTTTTCTGAAGTTATCGTGGTTCATCTTTGATCCTAATGTAATGATGGGTGAGGCACTCATATCGGTGCTGTCATCCATATCAAAGTCGTCGAGATCAACGAACTGCGCTTTCTCCTCGCGGAATCTTAATCTCACATCATCAACAGGGCCGTTTCTGTTTTTCGCAAGAATGATTTCAGCGATCCCTTTTGTTGAGGAACCATCTTCAAAGGTTGGAATTCCAAATTTATCCTGTCTGTGTATGAATACAACCATATCGGCGTCCTGTTCGATCGCTCCCGATTCACGAAGGTCAGAAAGAAGCGGTCTTTTTGTACCGCCTCTCATCTCAACTGAACGGTTAAGCTGCGAGAGGGCCAGTACAGGAACATTAAGCTCTTTAGCTATGCTTTTAAGAGAACGTGAAATTGTACTGACTTCCTGCTCCCTGCTTCCTGAATTCTCGGGGCCCGACATAAGCTGTAGATAATCCACAATAACAATATCGAGCTTATGTTGTGCCATAAGTCGTCTGCATTTAGCACGGAGCTCGAAAATAGATATAGCCGGAGTATCATCGATAAAAATCGGAGCCTGTACCAGTTTTTTTATCCTGGTGTCGAGCTGTTTCCACTCTTCCTCTGACAAACGGCCGTTTTTTATCTTATCACCCGGCAGATCAGTCTCTGATATAATTAACCTGTTTACCAGCTGGATCGATGACATTTCACACGAGAATATAGCCACATGTTTACCATGGTCAATTGCCATATTTCGTGCCATCGACAAAGCAAAGGCTGTCTTTCCCATTGACGGACGGGCTGCAATAATCACAAGTTCAGCTTTCTGCCAGCCAGAAGTAAGTCTGTCAAGCTTTGTGAAGCCCGAAGGCGTTCCTACCAGGGCATCTTCTCTCTTACCAGCTTCTTCTATTTCCCTGATTGCTTCTTTTATTACAACATTTATCGGAGCTACTTCTCTTTTTATGTTTCCTTCTGCAATCTGAAAAAGAGCGTTCTCAGAATAATCGAGAAGTTCAGTTACATCATAGCTGTCATCAAATGACCTGGTCTGTATCTCAGTGGAAACTCTGATAAGCTCACGCTGGATATATTTCTGAGCCACGATCCTTGCATGATAATCAACGTTTGCTGCCGACACTATCTTTGCCGTGAGCTGAGTAAGATAAACCGGTCCACCGACACTATCAAGCTCATTATGAGAACGTAACTCCTCAGTAACAGTATAGAGATCGACAGGGAACTCACGAGACGAAAGATCTGATATAGCTTTAAATATTTTCTGATGAGCTTCCCTGTAAAAACTCTCAGGCTTAAGAATATCGAGTATAGTAATAACTGCTTCCTTTTCGAGCATAACTGCACCAAGAACAGCCTCCTCCATATCATTAGCCTGAGGTGGTACTTTCCCAAAATCAGGCAACGTTGTAATCGTAGGTCTGGGGCTGCTTCTTTGTTTTGCCATTAATGACTATTTTATTGATTTATAATTAATTAGAATGCAACTGATTCAATTCGTCGCATGTGGCAAATGTATGAATATACCAGCCTTGTAACCTGATAAAAGCCGACTATTGTTACAAACACGAATTGTTAAAAACTTGTTGAAAAGCTATTAGAAGCATGATTTGCAATAAATCAAAACTGATTGGTACTTTTGCTTTGTCAGTGTTGAAGTTATAACTTTAGTCACTCAAAACTTTAGCTCAATTTATTCACTTAGCTATGATTGTTTTCCCCATTTCAAAAATAAATATTGGTCTACGGATTACGGGAAAAAGGGATGACTGTTTTCATAATATTGAAACAGTCTTTTATCCAATCAGATTAAGAGATGCTCTTGAGTTTATTGTAAACACAGGATCGAATAAAGATACACTAACAGTTTCAGGAATAAGCGTCGCTGGCGATCCCGGCAATAATCTGATAATGAAAGCTATCACGAAGTTGAGGAAAAGCTATGATTTTCCATTTCTCAAGGTTCATCTACACAAGGCGATACCGATCGGCGCCGGCTTAGGAGGTGGCTCATCTGATGCCGCATGTATGCTGAAAGCTGTTAACAAACATTACAGCCTGAATATTGACAGAAGCGAACTGAATACTTTGGCACTGGAGCTGGGGAGTGATTGTCCGTTCTTTATCGATGGCAAACCTTCATTTGCCACGGGAAGAGGCGAATTAATAACACATCTTGCGCCGGTGCAGGAGGGTTTATATCTGGTTCTTCTTAATCCGGGTGTTGGAATAAATACAGCCGAAGCATACAGAAACTGCCGGCCTTCCATGCCTGATCAGAATCTTGACTCACTATACTTACATCCTGTTTATGAATGGAAGAATTGTATAGTAAATGATTTTGAAGATTATGCCTTTAAAATACATCCTGTAATAGGTGAGATAAAGACAGAATTATATAATTCAGGTGCCATATTCAGTCTCATGTCGGGCAGTGGATCAAGTGTTTACGGGATATTTTCGAAGAAACCCCAATTACCGGAGAGTCTGAGAAAATATGTGATCTGGGAAGGCTGGATGTAACAGTTATTCCAGTTCCATCAACACAGTTCCCTTTGAAACCTTATCACCTTTTTTTACAGCAATTGATTTCACTTTCCCATCCATAATGCATTTCAGCTTATTCTTCATCTTCATTGCATCAAGGATCATGAGATCCTGACCTTTTGTTACTGTCTGTCCGGGTTCTGTAAAAATATCCAGTACAGTTCCGGGGATAAAGCTCAGAATTATCCTGGGATCGGGTATTTTATAAGGCTTCCTGTTCTTAAATTTTTTGCTGATCCTTGTCTGATACATACTGGTATCAATATTTAGGAATCCAAGCTTATCATTTTTCTCCATATAATTTCTTTTTGAGAATTTAGACTAAAATGGTGGCAATCCGTGTTTTTTGTATGGCCTGGGAACATCTTTGTTTTGTGACACTTCAATTGAGTGCATCAAAAATTTTCTTGTTTCCGATGGTTCAATAACAGCATCAACATATCCACGTGAAGCTGCGACATACGGATTGGCAAACTTGGCTTTATATTCCTCAACTTTTTGTTTTCTCATTGCGTCGGGATCGGGGGCGGTCATAATTTCTTTTCTGAAGATTATATTTGCAGCGCCTTCGGGACCCATTACGGCTATCTCAGCTGAAGGCCATGCAAAAACAAAATCAGCGCGCAGATGCCTTGAGCTCATGGCTATATATCCGCCGCCATAAGCTTTCCTCAGTATTACAGTTAGTTTGGGTACGGTAGCTTCGCTGTATGCATACAGCACTTTTGCACCATGTCTGATAACACCAGCATGTTCCTGATCAACTCCAGGCAGATACCCCGGAAGGTCAACTAGTGTAATGATAGGAATATCAAAAGCATCGCAGTAGCGAATGAACCTTGCAGCTTTATCGGAGGAATCAACATCAAGAACACCGGCCATCTCAAGTGGTTGATTTGCTACAAATCCGACTGTTCGTCCACCCATTCTTCCGAAGCCGATCACTATGTTTTTGGCATAAAGCTCCATTATCTCAAAAAAATCGGAGTTGTCAACTACAGCCCTGATGACATCTTTAACATCATAAGGAAGTGTAGGATCTTCGGGTACTATCTTATTAATATTATATTCCGGTTTTGGTTCGCCTGATTCGAACATCCTGGCTTTTTGTGTATTGTTCCAGGGTATGAAAGTGATAAGCTTTTTGATCTGATCAAAACACTCGTCCTCGCTTAGGGCAAAGAAATGTGCATTACCTGTTACTTCACTGTGAACCCTTGCCCCGCCCAGATCTTCCATTGAGATTTCCTCGCCGAGAACTGTTTTAATAACCTCTGGTCCGGTAATAAACATCTTCGAAATATTATCGACTACAAAAACGAAGTCGGTAAGAGCTGGAGAATAGACTGCACCACCGGCACATGGACCAAGGATAACTGAGATCTGTGGAATCACACCACTGGAGATTGTATTCCGGAAGAAAATCTCACCATACCCGGCCAGGGAATTCACGCCTTCCTGAATCCTGGCGCCACCTGAATCGTTGATACCAATGAGAGGCATTCTCATTTTCAGGGCATGGTCCATGATTTTTGTGATTTTTCTGGAATGCATTAACCCCAGTGATCCGCCGGCAACGGTAAAATCCTGAGCAAAAATTGCAACAGGAGCGCCGTAAATTGTTCCTGAACCAATAATCACTCCATCGCTTGGCAGTGACTTCTTATCCATGTCGAAATCGCGTGCATCATGTTCAACGAATAAGTCATACTCATTAAAGGAATTTTCGTCAAGAAGTGCCATAATACGCTCACGAGCAGTGCGTTTCCCCATGGCTTTCTGCTTTTCTATAGCTTGTTCTCCTCCTCCAAGCAGGATTTTTTCACGCTTTTCCTGTAATTCCTTTATTTTTTTACTAACTGGCATATGAATCGTTATTAATTATTCACTACTAACCTTATTTTATATTGCGGGTACAATTTTAAGGAAATTGTACGATTTCTATTCTATTTAGGAGCCATTTTATATAACACTAAACCTATTACCGAGTAAATAATATTCGGGATCCACATGGCGAGCATCGGCCCAAGACTGCCTTTGAGGGAGAATTGTGAAGCAAACTGAAGAAACAGGATATAGGAGAAGCTTAGCATGAGACCTATCCCTATATTCATTCCCAACCCTCCTCTGACCTTCCTCGAGGAGAGGGTTACCCCGATAAGAGTAAGTATAAAAACAGCAAATGGATTTGCAAACCTTCTGTATTTTTCAATGAGAAAGAGCTTAAGTTCATCTGAACCCTGCAAACGTAATAACTTAATATAATTTTCAAGCTCTAACGATGTCATTGTTCCGACAAAGCTCGGATCGCGCGAGAAATCCATCGGTTTTATATTCAGCGCGGTATCGATCTGTTTTCCGCGGGTTATAACTTCATGGTCATCAGTTATGGTCCTGATATAATAATTCAGGGCAGTCCATTTATGGATTGTCGTGTCATACACCACAGATGTTGCTGAAAACTTAGATTCCAGGGTACCGCTGTCGCTGAACTTTTCAATCGTAAAATTCTGACCTCTCATGCTAAGAGGATTGAATGTTCCCATATAAACATATTCATTCTTAAACTCCATCCTGTGTATGTTTTCCAGCGTTACTCTCCTTGTGGATGGTTTATAATATTTTTCCTCGAACTCCATCCTGATGCGGTTCGATTTTGGTATTACAAAATTTGTAAGCATGAATGTCATTGATGCAATTATGAAAGCTGAAAGAAAGTATGGCCATAACATCCTCCTGAAACTCATTCCGCTGTTAAGAATAGCTATTATCTCAGTGCTTATTGCCATTTTTGATGTAAAGAATATAACGGCAATAAACACAAAAAGAGGCGCAAAAAGCATCGCAAAATATGGAATGAAATTCAGGTAATACTCAATGATAATTAATTTGAAAGGGGCCTTGTGCTCCATGAAATTGTCGATTTTTTCAGCAAAATCAAATACTACCGCAATGGTAAGTATCAACACAAGACAAAAGAAGAAGGTGCCAAGGAACTTCTTAATAATGTAAGCATCGATAAGCTTAAACTTCAGAGAATCTATAATCGCTCTGAAAGTTTTTTTATCATTGAGTTTTTCCATTTTTTAAAATTGCCTTCTTTAATTCTTTCTCTGGCTTCTTCCACAAGTTTAAGATAAAAACCCAGATTATGTATGCTTGCTATCTGGGCGCCAAGATTTTCTCCTGAAATAATAAGGTGCCGGAGATATGCTTTTGAATACATAGTACTTACTGCCGAAGGACCTTCGGAATCTATCGGGCTGAAGTCGTCTGCCCATTTTTTATTCCTCATATTAAGGGTTCCTTCAGAGGTAAACAACATGCCGTTTCTTCCATTACGCGTAGGCATAACACAATCGAACATGTCAATTCCCCTGTCAATTGCCTCAAGAAGGTTTACCGGTGTTCCAACTCCCATTAGATAACGGGGTTTGTCATCAGGAAGTATCTCATTTACAATCTCTATGATACGGTACATCTCCTCTGCAGGTTCTCCTACCGACAACCCTCCTATCGCGTTTCCTTCCAGACCGGCAAGAGCAGTTTTTTCTGCCGACTCTTTTCTCAGATCGTCGAAAGTACCACCCTGAACGATCGGAAAGAGCAACTGTTCAGCACCCCATAATGGGTCAGTTTCTTTATATCTGATAATCGCTCTGTCGAGCCAGTGATGAGTAAGGGCAACAGATTTTTTTACATATGCGTAATCACATGGCCAGGGAGCACACTCATCAAACGCCATCATTATATCAGCACCGATAATTCGTTGTATGTCGATTGTATTTTCAGGGGTAAAGATATGACGTGATCCGTCAATATGTGACTTAAAAATTGCACCCTCATCGGTAAGCTTTCTGTTACCTGTTAATGAAAATACCTGGTATCCTCCGCTGTCGGTGAGCAATGGTCGCCTCCACGACATAAATTTATGCAAGCCTCCGGCCTTTTTCAGAATATCAATGCCTGGCCTCAGATAAAGATGATAAGTATTCCCAAGAATTATTTTTGCATTCATATCATCTGTCAGATCACGCTGCAGAATACCTTTCACGGTACCTGCCGTTCCAACCGGCATAAATATAGGAGTAGGGATATCTCCATGTGGTGTTTTCAGAATGCCTGCCCGCGCTTTGGATTCAGGATCCCTGCTCTCAATTGTAAACATATTAACCTTACTCGTTTTTCGAAGCACAAAGGTAAATTTTCCACTCGGGTTATGAAATTATAAGGTATGAATTTTGAAAACAGAATATTCAGATAAGTCATGAATGATCGTTTCTAAGTTATAAATAACTATTATTGTTGTAATAAATTTTTTGCCTTTCCGTTAATCTTACTAATATTGCTGACTTATTTGAGGTATAGATGATCGAAAATAAATCTATTTTATTATTAGTTGTCTTCTGTATTTTTTCTGCCAGCGCAGCCGTGCAACTTTTCTATTATCTGTTCTTCTATCTGGCGGTTTACCTGAAGAAAACGGAAGAAGGGAACGGTAAAAAGCCGCCTGTATCGGTAATCATATGCGCCAGAAATGAAGCTGAAAACCTGGCGGAATTCCTGCCTTCTGTATTAGGTCAGGACTATCCCGACTTTGAAGTAATAGTAGTTAATGATTGCTCAGAAGACAATTCCTATGATATCCTTGCTGGTTTTTTGGAAAAATATCCTAATCTTAGGATCTCAACAGTAAACAAAGACCCGAAGTTTTCTCACAACAAGAAATTCGCACAGTTCATCGGTATAAAAGCCGCTAAAAACGAAATTCTACTTTTTACCGATGCTGATTGTAAACCCGAGTCGGACAAATGGCTTGAAAAAATGGTTTCACATTTTGATGAGCATATATACTTTGTACTTGGATATGGTGGATATTTTAGGGAGCCCGGATTACTAAACAAATATATAAGGTATGATTGCACAACCATTGCAATGCAGTATCTTGGAATGGCAATAAGGGGTGTTCCCTATATGGGTGTTGGACGCAATCTTGCATATCGCCGTTCTGTTTTTTTCAACAATAAAGGATTCGGATCACATAATCACGTAGTTTCGGGTGATGATGATTTACTTGTGAATGCAATAGCTAAAGGTGACAATACAGTGGCGGAATTCCGGCAGGAGGCTCACACCAGATCAGTACCTTATCATTCAATTAATGACTGGTTAACTCAAAAAAGAAGACATCTTACAACAGCTCCTTTTTATAAGTCCCGGGATAAATTCCTGCTTTTCACTGAGCCATTTACCAGGGTACTTTTCTATTCAACAATGATTGTTCTGTTGTCATTCCTCTTTAATTGGCAATGGGTTCTTGCGATTTTTGTATTACGACTCTTAAGTCAGATAATAGTTTTTACTTTGACACAGAAAAAGTTGAATGAATCGGGATTACTACCATATTTACTTATTTTTGATATCTTTTCACCTTTGTTCAATGGCATAGTTTACATAAGCAATAACCGGAAGTTATCCGGTAAAAATAAATGGAAATAGTTCACGAATTATCAGAAAAAGCCAAAGGCGATCTTGTGCTTGTTGAGCAGGCAAAACAGGGAATTGAAAAAGCATTTGCCAGTCTTATGGATCGATACAGAGATTCAATATACTATATGCTTCTTAAGATGGTTAACAACGCTTCTGATGCCGAAGATCTCACTATTGAAGCATTTGGCAAAGCTTTCAGAAATCTTGAATCATATACTCCGAAGTTTGCCTTTAGCACCTGGCTTTTTAAAATAGCCACTAACAACTGTGTGGATTTTATAAGAAAAAAGCAGCTCTCGCCAATACCATTCGATCACCTTCAGGATAATCTCGAAACAGTAACTGTGAATATTCAGTCCGATCTCCCTGATCCCGAAGAATCTCTTATCAATCATCAGAAGGTTGCGGCTCTTAAGGATGTTGTGAATCAGCTTAAACCAAGATACAAATCACT
>JBBRSO010000005.1:0-51144 GCA_038245405.1 Bacteroidales bacterium | reverse complement strand
TGACAGACTGAAAAGATGCTTGTTATCCCATGATGATGGGATCCATTGTGAATCCAATCCCCGGAACTCACTCCTTACGTAAGTGTAAGAAAATACAAGATTGATTTTTTTGAATTCTTTGAGTCTTCCCAGGATTTCGAAACCATAAGCCCTGCCTCTTGAGGATGAAACCAGCTCTTCATCTGAGGAACTGAATCTTTAACTGAAAAAGGGTAATGTGAATATTTTTTATAGAATCCCTCAATACTAAATTGCATGGTTTCAGACGGGATCAGCTCAATACCTGCAACTAAATGATCTGCTCTAATATACCTGAGGTTGTTCTGTTTGTTAATAATAATTCCGCTAAGATCCGAATACCCCATAGAAGTATAAGGGGGAAGCTGAAAATATCTGCCAAGGCTTAAATTAAAATTCAGTTTTTCTGATATAGTATAAGAAGCCGAAAATCTCGGCGAAAGCTGGGAGAACGGATTTAACATCGATGCCGAGTATGAATTGATATCAGTTCTTACTCCAAAAGACAGGCTCAGCTTTTCATGAAGGTATGATCTGCTCGCCTGTCCGAAAATACTGTACTTTCCTAATCTGAGATTACTGTTATAGCTAATTTCATTTTCAATGCCTTCTAAAAGCGTCTTTCTGTAAGTGGAATTTCTGTAATGTGAATATTCAAAACCGGCTCCATAGGTCAATCTCAGACCTTTTTCTCCAATAATAGTACGATCATAACGAATTTTTGTCTCTCCTTCACCCGAAAGATAATCGAGCAGTTTATTAGTATCTGCATTAACATTGCCGCGATACTTATACTGAAGGTTATTAAGATAATTCCGACTTGCCACCCAGGTATCATATCCGTTTGCCCTGAAATGCTTAAATACCAGACCAAAAACATAGCTATACTGTTCCTGAACAGGCAGAAAATCGAGTATATAGCGCTGATATTCTGTATCATTCGCTTTCAGGTTTAATTTAAAATCATCTTTTGCGCCAAGACCAATTACTGTAAGTTCATTTTTAGGATCGAGACGTATTTTATATTTAAGCTGAAAGTCGGTATATGTTGGCAGGAATGGTAATTTCAATGCACTGAACAGGAATTGCAGGTATGATCTGCGCACAGAGAGAAGAAATAAAGAACCTGTTCTCATTCGGCCCACCACCTCTTACAATTACATCATTTCTGAACGCAGGTGTTGATGCCACACCGGGGTATGACTGAATAACCTTCGATATGTCGCGGTTGCCACCCGGGTTTTTTTCAATTTCATCAATTCCGATAATTCTTACTGAAACAGGTGTTTCTATTTTTTTTGCAAAAGGCGAGGCTCTGATAACAACCTCTCCCACAGTAACCTCAGCTTCTTCAAGCGGGATATCTACGTTAACTTCATGGCTATTGGTAACCATTACTGCGCTTGAAATATAAGGCTTGAAACCAACAGAAGAGACCCTTAGTTCCGAAAATCCAGGCTTAAGACCAGACAATTCGAATTTCCCATTTTCGTCAGTAAACGTACCTGATGTAGTACCCCAAATCTGAATAGTAGCAAAAGGCACACCCTCGTTGCTCTTTGAATTATAGACTCTTCCTTTAATTTTTCCTGTATTCTGCTGTGCTGATAGGGCTGAAAATATTGATAATATGAGAGTTACTAATAACAGGCAATACTTCATGTTTAGGCTTTAAGTGTAAAAACAACACAATAGATGATTTGTTCAGGAGGTGACCTTGTTCAATTCGGGAATGAATTTGAGGATTTTTTCTCAGCAATCTAATATTCAATTCATTCAGTTATTCTCATTTTGAGAAAATACTCTTCTTCGCGGGAAAGATCTATAGTAGGAATCTTTATTCTGAGGTCAGAGATCTGTTTAAGAATCTTATCGGCAAATTGCGTTCGTTTAGACAGAGATTCGGTATTTAACCGGTGATTGAATGCTCTGCTTATTTTAACTGCTTCTTTCCATGAATTCAGAGTACTGAAATTGAGATAACATGCTGCAAATGCATCCCAAATGTAATTAATGGCCTGCGGTGACGGGTGAAGCATGTCTTCAGTATAAAACCTATAATCGCGCAGATCATCCATCACAAGCTCATATGCCGGGAAGTATCCGGGGGCAGTCTTGTGCTCAAGCAATTTTTCAATAGCAAGAAACAGGACAGACTTGCTGACCTGGTTCCCGTGGGTGCCATCTTTCCAGTGCCGCACCGGACTGACTGTAAATAAAACATTAAGGTTGGGATAATGAGAGTGTAGCTTGTCAAGCTGATCGGACCATAAATCAACAATTTCATTAACGGTAAGCAACCTGTGGTCAAATTGCCGGGAAGGAATTTTATGGCAATTGGAAACAATCTTACCTGATTCCCTGAAAAGGTAGACCCTGGCCGTACCAAAAGTAATAAACAAAAATTTTGAACCGGCCAGGAATTGTGAGGCCTCTTTTGTTTTTGTATTTATCTTATCAAGTACTTTTTTCTGATCATCAGAAGAAAAATCTGTGTAATGAAAAAAACTCAACCAGTTACCATCAAAAAAATGAAGATCGTTGGAAAAAAATTTCTTATTACTGGTTATTGTATCCAATGTATTACACACTGAAACGGGATTAAATACAGCACCTGAAGGATTGATCATCACCTGCATATGGCCAAGCTCCATCTGTGAACCCATGTTCGATGCGAAACACGATCCTAAGAACATCACTTTATCATTGTAAGTGATTTTATCCCTTGAAGGCTCAATAGAAAAAGTAGTTCTCAGATCCATAGTTTTGTTTATTTCTGATTTCGGAATATCTATTTCGGATCTATGAGTTCAGACTTAAAATCCGCAATCTTCAATCCGCATTACGCAATCAATTTCTCCCGATCCAGTTCATAATGTATTTGAAAACTTCATTTTTGAATGGTTCATTGTGCAATTCATGATATCCGCCCTCCCATATCTTCAGGTCAACCATTTTTGTCTTGCCGGCAAATTCGCGGCTGGCTTCAGGTGAAGTTAACATATCATCACTACCATGCAGAATTAGAGTTGGGATTTTTAATTCTGAAGCATGTTCCAGGGAATACTTCGCTGCCGACATCGCACTGGAAAACAAGCTTACCGAGATCTTTCCATGAACTAACGGGTCGCTGGTATATTTTTCAACTTCAGCTTTATCGTGCGAAATATAATTAACATTAAGACCCGAAGGCTGGGTTAAACCTGGAATCAGGTTTTTCATTATTGATGCGAGTATTACCTTGCTCTTTGGAGGTTGTAAAGTCAACCGGAGCCACGGTGATGTAACTATAGCTCCTTTAATTCGTGGATTTTTTCTTAAAAGATAATCAAGAACGATTCCTCCTCCCAGGCTGTGGCCATAAATATAAATCGGACAACCCGGGAATGTCCTGATGCTTGTTTTTATAAGAATATCAAGCATTTCCTCCGGGAGCTCATAACTGCTTATATTTCCTCTCCTGCCCTCTGACCGTCCATGACCGGGAAGGTCAACAGCTATAAATCCGATACCTTCATTTCTGAATAATCCGGCCCAGTACAAATACCTTTGAACATGTTCACCAAGTCCATGTACCAGGATCAAGACTGCCTTTGTATTCTCGCCCGGACTTAGGATCATACCCTTAAGGATCTGATTGTTACTAAGTTTTATATGAAAATCCATTTCATTTTCTTTTAAAATTACAAAACTAGAATTAATAAATCATATTAAAAGACAAGAGAATCTTAATATATCCTTAACCAAACCTTAACCCAATATTAATCCAGAGGAAAATTATAAGACTTAAATTTGTTTTCATGATTGGTTTAAGTGTAAACTAATCTTTCAAAAGATCGATGAATCAGAACCAGAAGGGAATTGCAATTTAAAAGAAATTTAAAAAGCCCGGACTTAATTATCTGAAAATTAATAGAATTGATATGATGCTTAATTATAAAAATATTGAAATTTCAAAGAATTTAAGATATTAAGATTTTATTATCTTTTTTTGTTTGTATATTTGTACAGATTTGTTCAACAATAAAAACTAGGAACTATGACACAATATGAATTTAACACTAGCCTGATCGAAATGAAGACAAATCTTCATCGCTTCGCAATGAGCCTTACGTCAGATCGTGACAGTGCTCTGGATCTGGTGCAGGACACCTACCTGAAAGCTATAACATATAAAGATAAATTTGTCGATTACACCAACCTTAAAGCATGGGTATTTACGATAATGAAAAACACCTTTATCAATAATTACAGGCGAAATGTAAAAGAGAATACTATAATTGATGGTACACAGGATCTCTTTTATATTAATCAGCCACACGATAAGGGATTTATTTCACCTGAGTCGAAATACGCTGAAGGGGAAATTGAACATGCAATAGCATCTTTGAGTGATGAATTCAGAATACCTTTTATGATGCATATAGAAGGTTACAAATATAAAGAAATTGCCGATGAACTAGGTTTAAAAATTGGCACAGTTAAAAGCAGAATATTCTTCACACGTCAGAAACTCATGCTGATGTTAAAAGATTATAACCGATAGTTATTTAGGTTGATGGTTAGAAGGGACTGGATTTTTTTCAGTCCTTTTTTATTATCCTTAGTGTAACACCTGCTGCAACAAAAGCCAGGAAGATAGCTGAAACTACCCATGCCCAGCGGTTTGTAATTCTCGAAACGGCCCACATCTCATAATTTTCAGCCAGAAAATATTCTGATTTAACAGGCCAGAGCAAATTATTACTGCTATCGATGTAGCCATTTGTATTTACCAGCTTCCCAGGCATAACTGTTTTTATTGAATAGTCCTTGAAATTAAGCAATAAGCTGTTGGTCACCTTAACAAGAGCTGTATCAGCTTCAACTTTATACTTCAGGGCATTTTCTGAGCCTATGAACTTTCTTAATATTACGCCACTCTCCCAGAGACTATCAAATTTTATCCCATTGGCGCTGATGATCTTTACAAATTCTTCTTCTTTTGATCTTAGCGAATCTTTCGAAATATCAGCTGATCGTGCAGCAGTAAGTCTCGAAAACTCCTCGATCCATTCCGAAACTATATTTTTCGATAGCCAGCGATCTGTCTTTTTTCCGATTGTATCATTGAGCATTATATATTTAAGGCTGTCGGGGCTCTCCTTTTTTGATTCTTTCATCTCATCAGGAGAATAATAGTATAGTCTCTCATCGTTGTTCAGAAAATCTTTTAATGGATAGCCATATGATAATTTTTTGTCAATAATTTCTGAAAACCGGTACTCGGTATTAAACCACCTGAAACTTTTTTTAAATTCAGTATAACGGTGTACTTCATTGTCAGGTCCTGAATCCGATTTATAAGCAAGATTTATTTCGTCAGCATTTTTAAAATGTTTTTCTGCTCTTCTTACCCAAACCGTATCACCTTTATCATGCGTTTCGGCTGAATCTTTTACAGACCATGTTCTGTCGAACTGTACCTGAAGCTCAGAGTTTTTAAATCTTTTCTCTGCATCTTTCTCCGTACTTTTCATTTCAATCTTACGGGTAACTGATCCGTCAGTGTGAACGATGTTTGTGACAACTGTTTCAGGATCATTGCACGATACAATAAACATAACCACCAGTGATACAACCAGTTTAATTGCTCTATTTTTCATTGATTCAGAGATTTATTAATGGTTTAGGCTCAGAGCAGTGGGCGCAGGTTTGACTCCTGAAGTGTAGTATAAATGAGATTATTTCTTTGTTAGAGCTGCATCGATATTATCCATAAAACGACAATATGATCGCCTTCCGATTGCCGAATCTTTAAATAATCGCTTATAATCTTTCCGGCTAAGGTTTTTCCAATCTCCTGCATTCATATTCTGAACTTCTTCCGGCAACTCAAACTCGGTAGTTTTATGAGCTTCCGGTTCTTTATTCCAGGGGCACACTTCCTGACATCTGTCACATCCAAATGCCCTGCCTTCAAGTTTGGTAATAATATCTTCAGGAATCTGGTTTTTTGCTTCCAGTGTCTGGTAAGTTATACATTTTGTGACATCGATAGTTTTATTTTCATTTATTGCACCGGTCGGACATAATTCGATGCAACTCCTGCATGAGCCGCAATAATCTTCTTCTACAGGCTGATCATATTCAAGATCAATATCAACTATCAATATACCAAGGAAAAAGAAAGATCCGATCTTCTTGTTTATTAAGATTGAGTTTTTACCCGGTGAACCCAGACCTGCCTCCCTGCCCCATGCTTTTTCCAAAATAGGAGCGGTGTCGACAAAGGCTTTCCCTTTCACCTCTGGCTGGATAGTTTTTATATAAGTTAAAATCTTATTAAGTTTCAGTTTTATAACTGTATGATAATTAATGCCGTAAGCATGTCGTGAAATTACCGGACACCCGTTACCACCTTGTTTATTATAGCTGTAATAATTGAGCCCCGTAACAATAAGAGATTTTGCACCTGGAAAGAGAATACCCGGATCCGTTCTCTTGGAAATATGCTTGCCGAGATATTCCATATCGCCATTCATACCCATGGTAACCCAGTTTTTTAATATAGGTTTGTGTTCTTCAAGTGATCTGGCACGGGCAATGCCAACCAAGTCAAACCCAACTTCCTCTGCATATTTTTTTATCAGGAAGGATGTAGTGTCAGCAACTGAAGTATCCATATAATTTGAGTTTAGAGAAATCCCAGTTCAAGTTTTGCTTCCTCACTGAGCATGCTTTTATCCCATGGTGGACTGAAAGTCAGTTTCAGATCACAATCTTTTACACCACGCGTACCCCCTACTTTATATTTTACCTCTTCCAATAGCTCGTCTGCCATCGGGCAGTTCGGGGCGGTAAGTGTCATTGTGATGTGGGCTATATGCTCTTCATCAATATTGATATCATATATTAAACCCAGATCATAGATATTCACCGGTATTTCCGGGTCATAAATACTTCTGAGGACTTCTCCTATTCTTGTTTCAATTTCCAGTTGTTCTGCAGAATCCATTTTGTTAATTATTTTTTTACACTATAAGCCATGGCATAAAGCTTCATCTGACGAACCATCGAAAGCAATCCATTTGAACGCGTTGGAGAGAGATTTTGTCTCAATCCTATTTTATCGATGAAGTAAAGATCGGAAGATATTATCTCTTCCGGTGTTCTTTTTGATAAAACTTTTATCAGAAGTGCTACAATGCCTCTTGTAATTATTGCATCGCTGTCGGCTGTAAAAGAAATAAGATTGCCATCATAATCGGGATGGAGCCATACCTTACTCTGACAGCCTTCGATAAGAAAATCCTTTACTTTATACCTTGGATCGATTGCCGGCAATTCCTTTCCAATATCAATCAGAAGATTGTATTTATCCATCCAGTCGTCGAACAAAGAAAATTCATCAATAATATTATCCTGTACTTCCTTAATTGTCATAATCATCAATTAGGCAAACATAGTTTTCACTTTTTCAATCCCAGCAGCAAGAACGTCAATTTCCTCTTTTGTATTGTAAAAACACATGGAGGCACGAACGGTGCCATCTATTCCGTATCGGTCCATCACAGGTTGGGCACAATGCGTTCCGGTCCTGACAGCAATTCCCATTTTATCAAGAATCATACCGGTGTCGTACTGATGAATATTTTTAATATGGAATGATATTGTAGAAATTTTATTCTCGGAAGTTCCGAATATTTTTACATCTTTTATACCGAGCATCCTCGAAGTAGCGTATAAAAGGAGTTCTTTTTCCCTTTTTGCAATATCTTCCCTTCCGGTAACCGTTACATAATCAAGTGCCGCAGCCAGTCCAACAGCAGCCGGATAGTTCATTGTACCGGCTTCAAATTTAAACGGAAGCTCGTTATATGTTGTCTTTTCAAAGGTTACCTTATCCACCATATCACCTCCGCCCTGAAAAGGATCGAGCTCTGACAGCCATTTCTCCTTACCATATAATATGCCTATTCCATTCGGTCCATAGATCTTATGTCCCGAAAAGACATAAAAATCAGCGTCAAGTGCATCAACATCAACTATCCCATGCTGGATACCCTGTGCTCCATCTACCAGTACAGCAGCATTTACAAGATGTGCAGCTTCTATTATCTTATCTAAAGGGAGCACGGTGCCAAGTGCGTTTGAAGCCTGTGTAACAGCTACAAGTTTCGTTTTTTGAGAAAGCAATTTATAATATTCCTCAAGGATCACTTCCCCTTTGTCGTTTATTGGAATCACACGTATTACTGCTCCTTTTCTTTCGCACATCATCTGCCAGGGAACAATATTCGCATGATGCTCAAGCTGGCTCAGAATGAGTTCATCACCCGGCTTAATATATCTTTCACCAAAAGAAAAAGCTATTCCGTTTATCGATCCTGTAGTTCCGGAGGTAAATATTACTTCTTCCCGTTTTCCGGCATTAATAAAGGACCTGACTGTTTCGCGCGACTTTTCATACGCTTCAGACGACATATCGCTCAGGTAATGCACACCCCTGTGTATGTTGCCGTTATATGATTCATAAACTTCATCCATAGCATCTATCACACGCTGTGGTTTCTGCGTGGTTGCCCCGTTGTCGAAATAAACGAGAGGCTTGTTATAGACCTTACGCTGCAACACCGGAAATTCGGCTCTTATTTCTCCTATGTCCTTCATTTCAATTCAGCTTACCCACATCTTACCATACAACTTGCACATCTGGAAAGTTCACCTTTCAACCTCTGCATAACCAGATTATCCATCCTCTCACGCAGGGGTTCAACACTAATATTCTGAATAACCTCATGTGCGAAGCCAAACATAAGCATCAGCCGGGCTTCTCTTTTATTAATTCCCCGCGACTGCAGATAGAATAAGGCATCTTCATCTATTTGTCCAATTGTGGCGCCATGACTGCATTTCACATCGTCGGCAAAGATCTCCAGCTGTGGCTTAGTATCCATTCTTGCATCATCGGTAAGGATGATATTGTTGTTTCTCTGATAAGCCAGGGTACCCTGAGCATCAGGACGGACAAGTATCCTGCCATTGAATGCTCCGGTAGACATATCATCAAGCACACCTTTAAATAACTGATTACTTGTACAATGTGGCGCTGCGTGATCAACATTAACAAAATTATCTATATGCTGCCATTTATCGGCAAGAAATAAACCGTATGAATGGCTCTCAGCGCCTTCTCCACCCAGATGATGATAAGTGCTGTTACGAATCAGTCCACCGTGCAGTGTTATATTGTTTGAAGAAGTAACGCTCTTCCTTTCCTGATGTATGAAAGTGCTGTTAATCTTGCACGCATTATTATGCTCATTCTGCACCCTTATAATATCGAAATGAGCATTTTCTCCTACATAAACCTCAGTAACTGCATTGGTCAGGAACTTTTTAGGAGACAGGGTATGATCGCAGATTATAATCGAAAAGTTTGAATTTTTCTCAGCCACAATAAGGTTCCTGTGCTGATTAAACATATCATCGTTCGATTGCACAAGGTTTACGACCTGAACGGGCCGGGTAAGTGTAACACCTTCCGGAACATAAACAAAAACTCCATCGGAAGCCATCGCAGTATTAAGATGGATCAGGCCATCAGTGTCGCTATGTGCGTATTTACCAAAATGCTTCTGAAATACTTCAGGGAATTTTATTGATGCTTCATTAAGACTCCCAATCCAAACACCACTTGGCAATTGTACCAGCTTTTCCTTCAATGTTGGATAAAATCCGTTCAACAAAACTATTCCATGAGCATCGAGATCCGTTACCTCGCAACGGAATTTCTCAGCCTCGAGAAAGTCTTTTGACACGGGCATAAAATAGTTCTCATAATCGTGATCAAAGAAGAGATTGAGATTTGTGTATTTATATGCTTCGTTCTTTTTTGTAGGAATTCCCAAATTGCTGAATTTATCAAATGCAGCAGCCCTGAAAGTATTAATAAAAGGACTCGAGATACCGGAAATCTTATCAATATTATCTCTATAAAGACCGATGTATTTGTCTGTTATATCAGTTTTTTCAATCATGCTAAAGTATTTTCAATCTCTTTTTTGATCCAGTCATATCCTTTTTCTTCAAGCTCTAAAGCAAGTTCCTTTCCGGCAGTTTTTACAATTCTTCCATCATATAGTACATGAACAACATCAGGTACAATATAGTCGAGAAGCCTTTGATAGTGAGTGATTACGATAAATGAATTATCATTTCGCTTCAACTTGTTAACTCCATTGGCCACGATTCTCAAAGCATCGATATCGAGACCAGAGTCTGTCTCATCAAGAATAGCGAGTAAGGGTTCGAGCATGGCCATCTGGAAAATTTCATTTTTCTTTTTTTCACCACCTGAAAATCCTTCATTTACTGATCTGTTAGCCAGTTTGGAATCAATTTCAACCAGTTCCTTTTTGTCTCTCATCATCTTAAGAAAATCAGATGCGGAGAGTGGACCGAGTCCTTTGTGTTTACGATGTTCATTCACAGCGGTCTTCATGAAGTTAACCATGCTTACTCCGGGAATTTCAATGGGATATTGAAACCCGAGAAATATTCCCTCTTTTGCCCTGTCCTCAGGTGACATCACAAGAAGATCTTTACCCAGATATGTTACAGTCCCTTCAGTAACTTCCACAAATTCACGTCCTGCAAGAACTGCTGCCAGTGTGCTTTTCCCCGAACCGTTCGGTCCCATTATTGCATGGATCTCCCCTGGTTTAACATTAAGACTGATTCCCTTTAGAATACCCTTGCCCCCAATTGATGCTTTTAAATTATTAATAACCAGCATGATAATATATTATTTTAAAGTTTTGTTTATCCTACACTACCTTCCAGACTAATCTGAAGAAGTTTTTGTGCTTCAACTGCAAATTCCATGGGAAGCTTGTTAATTACCTCTCGAGCATACCCGTTTACTATCAGACCTATCGCATCTTCAGTTGAGATTCCGCGCTGATTACAGTAAAAGATCTGATCCTCCCCTATTTTTGAGGTGGTAGCCTCATGTTCCACTATGGCCGTTGAATTATCTACCTCGAGGTATGGAAAGGTGTGAGCACCACATTTATCACCGAGAAGCAATGAATCGCACTGAGAATAATTCCTGGCACCTGATGCGTTTCTCAGAACTTTAACAAGACCACGGTAGCTGTTCTGGCCTCTTCCTGCTGAGATTCCTTTTGAGACTATTGTACTTTTTGTGTTTTTTCCGATATGAATCATTTTAGTACCTGTGTCAGCCTGCTGGTGATGGTTTGTAACAGCGACCGAATAAAATTCGCCTGTTGAATTGTCACCGCGAAGAATACATGAAGGATATTTCCACGTGATGGCAGATCCTGTTTCAATCTGTGTCCATGAGATCTTTGAGCTTTCACCCTTGCACATGCCTCGTTTAGTAACAAAATTATAAACACCTCCTCTACCATCTTTATCACCAGGGTACCAGTTCTGGACAGTAGAATATTTAACCTCAGCATTTTTCTCCGCCACTATTTCAACAATTGCGGCGTGGAGCTGGTTTTCATCGCGCGAAGGTGCTGTACACCCTTCAAGATAACTGACATAACTTTCTTCATCGGCAATAAGGAGTGTTCTCTCAAATTGCCCTGTATTTGCCGAATTGATTCTGAAATATGTAGAAAGCTCCATCGGACATCTTACTCCTTTTGGAATATAGCAGAACGACCCGTCGCTGAATACAGCTGAGTTGAGAGTGGCAAAGAAATTATCGGTATAAGGAACTACTGAGCCCATATATCTTTTTACCAGGTCGGGGTATTCTTTTACTGCATCACTGAAAGAACAGAAAATGATCCCCATTTCTGCAAGTGTCTCCTTGAAGGTTGTTTTAATTGATACACTGTCGATAACGGCATCAACGGCGACGCCTGCCAGATGTTTTTGCTCCGAGAGAGGAATACCCAGTTTATCAAACGTTTTTTTAAGCTCCGGATCAATATCTTCTATACTACCATTATTTTTCCGCTCTTTGGGGGCGGCATAAAATATAATATCCTGGTAGTTAATAGGTGCAATTTTAAGATTCGGCCATGTTGGCATCTTCATTGTAAGCCAATGACGATATGACTTCAATCTGAATTCGAGAAGCCACTCGGGTTCATTCTTTTTAGATGAAATTAGTCTTACCACTTCCTCACTAAGGCCTTTGGGGATCTTATCCATCTCGATATCGGAGTAAAACCCGTATTTATATTCCCCTGTAGTTACATCATTCAATATTTTATCCTGATCTTTTTCCATTTTCTTTTTGTCATGAAATCAAATTATATGTAAGGTTAAGGTAGAGGCTAAGGTTGAGTATCTTAAGCTTAACTTTAACCTCAACCTCAACCTTAACCTAAACCTCATCAATAACCATTCCGTTAAACATATTTAATCTAAATAAGCGCACAAAAATACAAAATAAAAGCGAGGGGGGAATGAATAAGAGTGAAAATATGGGGAAAGGGATAACGAGAATTGAAAATTGACTTAGGGAATTAGGGACTTAGGGACGAAGAGACTAGGGGACACTGCTCCCTGCACCAAGCACCCAGCACCAGCACCAGCACCTTGAACCCTGCAACCAGCCCCCTGCCCTACTTACTTGCTGTATATTCTGTTTTTAATGCTTGGAATAGTTCCTTAACGGATGTAATTTTCGTTGCCCTGAAAGCATTTGCACCGGCAAAGGCGTAACCATTTTCAAAGTTGCCTTTAAGTGCGTTTATTAATGCAATTATAATGCAATATGGGCTTTTTGAGATATCACATGTCTTGATGCATTTAAAAGGACACTTCTGAGGTTGTTTTTTACCTTCCCGCACTTTTGTGATGAAATTGCTGAGAATCGCTCGTCCTGGCATTCCTACCGGGCTCCTGATGATCTCTATATCAGAGCTTTCAGCATCGATATATGCTTGTTTGAAGGCTGCAGATGCATCACATTCGTCTGTAGTTACGAAGCGGGTACCCATCTGTACACCTGAAGCGCCCAGTTCGAGAATTTTATGAATGTCTTCACCGGTATAAATTCCTCCGGCAGCGATCAATGGTATTTTTGTATCGTATTTTTCTTCAAATATTTTTAATTCAGCCACAATTTCAGGGACAAGTTTCTCGAGCTTATAATCGTTGTCGAAGATCTGCTCTTCCTTGAAACCCAGATGCCCTCCGGCTTTTGGTCCTTCTACAATTATTGCATCGGGAAGGTAATTATAATTTGCCTTCCATTTTTCGCAAAGTATTTTTGCAGCCCTGGCCGATGATACTATAGGTATAAGTTTTGTGATACTGTCTTTCTTTAAAAAAGATGGAAGATCGAGCGGTAGACCTGCACCGGCTGTAATTAAATCAACCTTCTCGGCGATGGCTGTTTTAATCATGTCGGTGAAATTGGTCATTGCTACCATTACGTTAACGCCTAAAATTCCAATTGTCTTTTCACGCGCTTTACGTATTTCTTCCTTTAAGCCATAAATGCTGGCTTCGAGATAATCAGATGAAAAATCTTTATATAAAAGACCGAGACCTGCGCTTGAGATAACACCCACACCACCTTCATTCGCAACTGCGGAAGCAAGCCCTGAAAGAGAAATCCCAACTCCCATTCCTCCCTGAATAATTGGTACTGCTATAGAAAGGTTCCCAATTCTTAGTCCGTTCATTTTACTTTTATTAGTAACCGGGCAAAGGTAATAGAATAATGATACCGTTATGAGAAAAAGAAATATTTAACATATATTAAGAAAGGCGCAACGGCATAAAGGTGCAAAGGCGCTAAGCGCAAAGGTGTAACAGTTTGTCGAAGTCTGAAGACTTCGACAAGCACCACAACGAAAGATCGGCGAAGTCTTCAGACTTCGCCACAGACTTCATCATAACATTCCAGAAAAAGTTTTACCTTTAACTGCTAATTTTAACCATATTATGAAAAAGATATTTGCAATTTCAATATTCATCTTAGCTGGATGTCTTACCATATCAGCTCAGAGTGAAAAATCAATAAAGGCTGATATAAAGCACGTTACAGTCTTTCCTGACAGAGCCCAGGTTGACCATGAAGGCACGGTAAATATTATGCCCGGGAAAACAATTCTCAAGCTGGCAGGATTATCGCCATACATCGACGTTCAGAGCATTCAGGTAAAAGGATATGGCGATTTCACTATTCTCTCGGTAAATCATCAGAATAATTATATTGAGAATCTTGAAGACTCTCCGGAGGTCAAAAGTATAAGAAGCCAGATTGAAGTTTTGCAAACAAAAGTGGAAGATGAGAATGCCGCTCTGAGTACCCTTAAAGAAAGGGAAGCATTTCTTATTGCCAACAGAGCAATTCTTGTGAAGGAAACAACATTTACAATTGAGCAGATGAAAAATGTATTGGAGCTATATACCAGCAGCATTGAACAGATAAATACAACTACATTAAAAAAGCAAAGGCTCATAAAGGAATATAGCAAACAGATTACAGCTCTGCAGAAGCAGATTTCCGATAAGCTTGGAAAACAACAGCTTCCTTCAGGCGAAATACTTGTTACTGTGTCTTCCGAAAAACAGTTATCAGGGAAAATGACTTATAGCTATGTAGTCTCAAATGCCGGCTGGTATCCATCCTACGACATTCGTGTAGATGATATTAAGAATCCGGTAGCGATATACTATAAAGCAAATGTTTTTCAGAATTCAGGTATTGACTGGACCGATGTTAAGCTGAGCTTTTCAAATGCAACGCCCTGGGTTGCGGGTGACATTCCTGTCATTTATCCCTGGTTTATTGATTTCAATAATCCTCAGCCAATATTGTACAGAGGAAAAGCAGCCTTGGATAAACGCAAAGTAGCTCCTGCAATGATGGAAGTAATGAGCGAAAGCAAAGTCGAGGATGAAAAAGCGATTGAAGCCGCCCCTGTAATGGTAGAAAAACAGGTTGGCGAGACTACGATTACATTCGACATTGCTGTACCATATACTATTCCGTCGGATGGGAAATTGCAGACCGTGGAGATCCAGAGACTTACCTCACCTGCGGAATATAAATATGTTACAACTCCCAAGTTATCGGACAAAGCCTATCTTGCCGCTTATATTACCGACTGGGCAAAACTAAGTCTGCAGACGGGTGAAGCAACTCTGTATTTCGAAAACTCCTTTGTCGGCAAGACGACTCTTAACGTTAAACAGTTAACCGATACATTGACTATTTCTCTAGGAACAGATAACAGCATACTTGTCAGAAGAGAAAAAAGAAAGGATTTCACCACCCGCAGAGTGCTGGGGGGAAACAGGACTGATATTTTTTCATTCTTGCTTACAATAAGAAACAATAAGCCAACAAGCGTCAAAATAACTCTTAACGATCAGGTTCCTGTTTCGTCGAACAGCAGTATCACTGTGGATCCGAGTGAATTATCGGGAGGCAGGTTAAATGAGCAGACTGGTGAGGTAAAGTGGGATCTTGAGCTTAAGCCACAGGAATCGAGACAGATAATTCTGACTTATTCCGTTAAGTATCCAAAGGATAAAAACATTATTCTTGAATAAGTCAACAACCTGATTATATGAATTTTCTTGGAAATCTCATCTGGCTAATATTCGGAGGAATAATCATTGCCGTCGAATATTTTATCGGAAGCCTGATTCTTATGATCACAATAGTAGGAATCCCATTCGGTCTGCAGACATTGAAGATGGCATCGCTTTCATTATGGCCTTTTGGACGCGATACTGTTGTCCATTCTAGAGCTTCAGGATGTTTATATATCATTATGAATATTATCTGGCTGCTAACAGGTGGAATTTGGATTGCAATTACTCATGCCATTTTCGGACTAATCCTTTGTATAACGATTATCGGAATTCCATTTGGGTTACAACATTTTAAACTCACAGCTATTGCATTGTCACCTTTTGGAAGAGATATCATTAGTAAATAATCTATTTACCTTTGAAGCTTAATATGCCGCCCGAAAAAGAGTAAATTGATTTTCGTCGCTCCCCTTGAAGACGGGGTAAACGAAGAAAATCAATTTGCGACCTTTGGGAAAGTAAGTTAAATTGAAAGGCACAAAGGTTTTAAAAAAAAAAGAATGGACAAAACTGAAAATAAAAAATCGATAAACGATTTTGGGAAATTCGGGCTTATTAATCACCTTACTCAAAATATAAAAAACTCCACCAAGACAAGTATTCTTGGCATTGGGGATGATTCGGCTGTTATAGACTCAGGTAAAAAACTGACTCTTGTGACAACTGATCTGCTTCTCGAAGGAATTCATTTCAATCTGATCTATACTCCTTTCAGGCACCTTGGCTACAAGGCTGTTATCAGGGCAATATCGGATATCTATGCTATGAATGGAACGCCCGGTCAGCTTATGATAGCACTTGGCATAAGTTCTAAATTCAAACTTGAAAATGTGGAGGAACTTTACGAAGGAATTTCACTGGCGTGCGAAAAATATAATGTCGATCTGGTTGGCGGAGATATGACAAGCTCAATCACAGGCATGACAATCGGAGTTACTGCCATCGGAACTGTAGATAAGGATAAGATTGTAAAAAGAAATGGGGCTAAGGCTAATGATCTGATTTGTGTAACGGGTGATTTCGGCGCGGCTTTTTTAGGACTTCAGTTACTCGAAAGGGAAAGAAAGTTGTTTGTAAAGGAAAAAGTTGCGCAGCCTGACCTTACTGGTTTCGAATATGTTATCGGCAGACAACTTAAACCTGAGATACCTATTTCAGTTCTTACCGAACTCAGTAAGAATGGAATATTTCCCTCAGCCTTGATAGATGTAACTGACGGATTGGCATCTGATCTGATTCATATATGCAGATTATCCGGTACAGGATGCAAAATCTTCTATAGCAAGGTACCAATTGATTATGAAACCACGCGGCTGGCTGAAGAATTCAATATTGATCCAATGGTTCCTGCATTGAACGGAGGTGAAGATTACGAATTTCTATTTACCGTGCCGCTTGAGGATGTAGATAAAGTAAGACAGATGGAGTCTGTAAAAATCATAGGGCACATGACATCCGAAGGATCAGGTTATTATATTGGGGGCGACGACGGATCAGAAGTTGAGATCTCAGCTCAGGGCTGGAAGGAGTAACATCTTTTATCTTGCCCTGATGATCCCTCTCTCCGATTTCCTTATGAATTCAATAATATAATCTCTGTCTGCAGATGATTTGAATTCTTGTTCAACACAATCGAGTGCCTGTGAGATATTCATCCCTTTTTGATAAATTGTCCTGTAAATTTCATGAATTTCGTCGATTCGGGCTTTTTCGAACCCTCTTCTTGCAAGACCCACCGAATTTAAGCCCAGGAATGAGAGAGGATCACGATCAGCTTTAATAAAGGGAGGAACGTCTATTCTGATTTTTGCACCACCACCGCATATAACATGAGCTCCGATGTGTGTAAACTGGTGAGCCATTGTACCGGCGCTGAGGATAGCCCAATCGTCAACATCGACTTCTCCGGCAAGTGCGGTTAAATTACCTATGATCACATTATTACCTATCAGGCAATCGTGACCTACATGAGAATATGCCATAAGAAGACAGTGGTTTCCGATGATGGTTTTACCAACCGCAACGGTACCACGGTTTACTGTAACGCACTCCCTTATAGTAGTGTTGTCGCCTATTTCAGTAGTTGTATCTTCACCCTTGAATTTAAGATCCTGTGGTATGCCTGAAACAACAGCGGAAGGAAATATCCTGCAGTTTTTCCCGATCCTGGCTCCATCCATTATTGTGGCATTTGGACCTACCCATGTTTCATCATCAATAATTACATTACCGGAGATGTATGCAAACGGTTCAACAATTACACCATTCCCCAATTGGGCTTTTGGATGTACAAATGCTAAATTAGAGATCATTAAATTTATTATTTGTTTTTTACTACCTGTGCCGTCATTTCTCCCTCGAGTACGAGTTTGTTCCCCACAAACGCTTGTCCGAACATAGTGGCTATCCCTCTTCGTATAACGTCGGAAAGTTCCATTTTAAGAATCACAGTATCACCGGGGACTACCTTTTGTTTAAATTTAAGCTTATCGATTTTCAGAAAGTATGTTGAATATTTCTCAGGTTCCTCTACAGCGCTTAATACAAGGATACCACCTGTCTGAGCCAGCGCTTCAATCAGAAGGACGCCAGGCATAACAGGCTCATCAGGAAAATGACCCTGAAAGAAAGATTCATTGAAGGTTACATTCTTGATACCTACAATTGATGATTCATCGAGTGCAATAATTTTATCGACCATTAAAAACGGAAATCTGTGGGGCAGTTTTTTCTTTATATCCTCAACTGTAAATATCGGCGGTTTAGAAGCATCATATTGTGGAATGTCGTGCTTTGATAACGCCTTTTTCATTTCCTGACGTATAATTTTTGCTAAACGCGTATTGGCATAGTGGCCAGGACGGGTGGCAACAATTTTCCCTTTAATAGGATGCCCTACCAAAGCTAAATCGCCCATTATGTCGAGTAATTTATGACGGGCAGGTTCGTTAGGATATCTTAGTTCAGTATTATTCAGTATGCCTGCAGTATGTGTACTTATTCCGGGGCGGTTAAAGAGATGTGCTATACGGTCAATCTCAGTCTGTTCAACTTCTTTCTCAAGAATTACAATTGCATTGTCAAGATCACCGCCTTTTATGAGTCCGCGGTTAAAAAGAGGCTCAAGTTCATGAAAGAATACGAATGTCCGGCTCTTGCTTATTTCTTTCTCAAAGTCGTCGATTGAATCAAGAATTGAATACTGGTTTCCAAGTATTTTGGAGTTATAGTCAATGAGTACATTAACACTGAAATGATCATCAGGATACACAATAAGATCGACCCCATGCTCTTCATCGGAATAGGTGATCTTCTGTTTTACCACAAAATAATTCCGGTCTTCTCTCTGATCAACAATTCCGGCTTCCTTGATCGCCTCAACAAACTTCCAGGCAGAGCCTCCCATTATAGGAGCTTCGGGACCATTCAGTTCTATGAGCGCATTATCGACTCTGAGACCATGGAAAGCAGCCATAACATGCTCTATTGTAGAAACTGAAGCATTATTTTGCACTAAAGTGGTTCCTCTTGAAGTATCGGTAACATGTTCTGCAAGTGCATCAATTAAAGGCTTCCCCGGGAGATCTATCCTGCAAAATTTATAACCGTGATTTGCTGGTGCCGGTTTAAAGGTTATGGTTACGTTGTTACCTGTATGAAGACCTTTTCCGGTAAGGCTTATTTCTTTTGCAAGAGTCCTTTGTTTTTCACTCATCAAATAGAATTATTAAATTAAATTTCGGGTACAAAAAAAATAAAAAAATTCGAACAATCCAGAAAATTATCCCTTAACTGGATTTATCACAGACAATTCATTCCTAAATGTGGCAAATCTACTTCTTTTTCAGAGACTCCAACTCTTTTTCCAGGGAATCAATCTTCACCTTCATCTCAGGTAATTTCCTGAAGATGATTGATGACTTCATGAAATTTCTTACTTCGATAGCCGGAGAACCGATGATTATAGTGTTTTCTTCTTTAACATCCCCGAGAAGCCCAGCCTGAGCTCCTATTTTTGTTCCATTAGCAATCTTTAAATGTCCGGCCAACCCAACCTGTCCTCCGAACATGCAGTTTTTCCCGACTTTGGTAGAACCTGAAATACCAGTCTGGGCAGCCATAACAGTATTTTCACCAATTTCAACATTATGGCCTATCTGGATTAGATTATCGAGCTTGACTCCTTTGCGAATATATGTTGAACCCATTGTAGCTCTGTCAATTGTAACATTAGAGCCGATCTCGACATGATCTTCAAGGACTACATTGCCAAGCTGTGGTATCTTAATAAACTCATTATCATTCTGTGGTGCAAATCCGAATCCGTCGCTGCCGATCACAGATCCTGCATGTATAATACAGCCTTCACCAATAATACAATCGTGATAAATCTTCACTCCCGGATTGATGACACATTTATTCCCAAGTTTTGTGTTGTCGCCGATATAAACCTGAGGATATACAGAGCAACCGTCGCCGACTATACAATTTTCACCTATATAGGAAAAAGGTCCGATATAAACATCAGTTCCTATCTTAGCAGAAGGTTCAATTATTGCACCGGGGTGGATTCCTGTTTTGCGTGGCCTCGATTGATCTACAAGCCGGAGCAGAGAAGCAAAGGCATCGTAAGCATTATCAACCTTAATAAGAGTGGCACTTATTTTAGTAGTCGGCACAAAGCTCTTATTAACAAGTACTATTGATGATTTTGTATCGTAAATGTAGTGTTCATATTTAGGGTTGGAAAGAAATGATAAGGCTCCTGTTTGCCCCTCTTCTATTTTGGCAAGAGTGTTTACCTTAATATTGGGGTCGCCCACTATATCACCATTCAAAAATCCGGCGATTGTTAAAGCAGTAAATTCCATATGATTAAATTTTTATTATCGACATTCTTTTGGATAACATAGAAAGTATTTTGTAATTCTTTCAGAGAGAAATCTGTGGTCAAACATATCCGAAACAGTTGAAATATCGGCAGTTTTTCCAGTTTTCAGAAGTATATTAACGATGGGTGCATCAGGCGTATATGCCAGATTTGAGATGCTGTTCGTATAAACATAATATCCCTCAAGTCCTGCTTTTGCATCCAGTTGATCCCTCACAAGGTTCCGCAAATCATTCACTCTTTTATCAGAAAACGGTTCATTCTGCAATTCTATTGCGAAAAGATCTCGCCTCAGTAGTCTGCCCGAGAGATCAGAAAGAACTTTATCGGAATGGTCTGCCCAGTATTTTGCCGCTACCATTATATCAGAATCATCTAACCTGGTAAAGTTTGTGGCGATCAGACCAGGAGTAAACTTTCCATCAGATAGCAGATCTTCAGGACCAACATTATTAAAAAGAAAAAATCTCAACGCCGGAGTTGCATAAAGCTCAAATCCGCTATCTGCTAATTCTTTCGCCCGTTTGAGTATGTTAACAAGCAGACTCTCTGAAGAAATAACCGTCTTATGCATATAAACCTGCCAGTACATGAGTCTTCGGGCAATAAGAAATTTTTCGATTGAGTAGATCCCTTTCTCATCAACAACCAAACTGTCATCAATAACATTTAGCATTCTTATTATCCTGTCTGAACCTACTGTGCCCTCGATCACTCCGGTAAAAAAACTGTCCCTCCTCAGGTAATCAAGTCTGTCCATATCCACCTGACCTGAGATCAAATCATGCAAAAATTTTCTTGGATAGGTTCCTGTGAATATGTCAATTGCAAGCGTGAGCCTTCCAAAAAACTCTTCATCAAGCTTTTTCATAAGCAGAAGCGAAATGTCTTCATGTGTTATTCCGCTTATTATTGAATTCTCGAGTGCATGAGAAAATGGTCCATGTCCGGCATCATGAAGAAGTATTGCTATCAGAGTAGCTTCTTCTTCTTCAGCAGAAATCTTTACACCCTTGTCGCGCAAGGTGGCGATCGCCATGTTCATCAGGTGTAGCGCGCCAAGTCCGTGCTGAAACCTGCTGTGTGTTGCCCCCGGATACACAAAACTTGTGAGCCCGAGTTGCTTGATATTTCTAAGTCTCTGAAACCATGGGTGTTCTATAAGGTCGAAAACGAAATCTCCCGGAATGCTTATAAATCCATAAACAGGATCGTTGATAATTTTTCGCTTGTTTGTCAGATAGACCACCTTGATTGTTTTTTACAAAATTAGGAATTAACCCCATTTATCCGCAATGCTGAAGGATAAAATGTCTTTTTCGACTTTTTGAGAGTGGGGGGGAAGGAAGCAGCCGCGATTCAATTGATATTTAAATTCACTGAATGGTAAAGGTGGATGAACGAGGGATCTTCAAGAGAAATTTCTGGTTAACTTATAAGAATTCTTTCGAAAAAATTTGCATCATTCAAAAAAAAATTGATTAATCATCTTAATTTTTTGTCACATTTGAAATTTTGAACGTCTTTATATCGTCTAAACTAAATCTCCAGGGAAATTCCGGATGTTAACCTTACTTTATGAAAATTGAGATTCACGACCTAAACCAGATATATCCTAACGGCAACCATGCGCTAAAGAATATTAATCTTGAGTTCGGAAATGGCATGTTCGGTTTACTTGGTCCTAACGGAGCAGGGAAATCGAGTCTGATGAGGATTCTTGTAACTCTAATGAAACCTTCCTCAGGAATGGTACTTGTTGATGGAAAAGATATTCAGAAAAACAGGAAAGAGCTCAGAGCCATGCTTGGCTATCTTCCACAGGATTTCAGGTTTTTTACTTCACTGAAGACCTGGGAGTTCCTCGATTATTCAGGGTCTCTGGCCGGTTTGAAAAATAAAAAAGAAAGAATAACGGAGGTAGATCGCTTACTGGATCAGGTAGGGCTGCTGGAAGTTCGCGACCGGCAGGCAAACAGATTATCAGGAGGAATGAAAAGACGTCTCGGCATAGCTCAGGCACTTATCGGGAATCCAAGATTAATCGTCGTTGATGAACCTACTACAGGCCTCGACCCCGATGAACGTATCAGATTCAGAAATATCCTTTCACAATTAAGCCAGCACGATGTAACTATAATCCTGTCGACACACATCGTCGGAGATATCTCCTCTACATGTCAGGGAATGGCGCTACTTAACAAAGGCGAGCTTGTATTTACCGGCTCACCTGAAACACTGGTAAAACATGCTGTGGGTCACGTGTTTAAACTCACTCTAAACCCTACTGATTATGAGAAGGTAAAAGAGAACTATAATGTAATCTCCACCATACCTGTAGAATCCGGCTGGGAAGTTCAGATAGTATCAGATAATGCTCCTGAATTCCCCTATACAAACATTATCCCGAATATTGAGCATGCGTATGTATATTTCATGGAGCATAAATTACATACCGAAATCTCTGACTAATAAGCACTAACCTATGGCATTTCTTAATAATATAAAAACTGTTGCCAGGTATGAGGCGAAGACACTTAGAAGAAGCTGGTTCTTCAGGCTCTTCGCACTGGGAGCGCTGTTTATCTTTACTATAATAAACATAGGTTTTTTCTCACCCATAGGAGATGAGCCCTGGGAGTTGGTTTCATTTCCTTCCTCAGTACCACTGATGAATCTTTATCTTCTGAATATTGGTCAGGCATTTGTGGTGATTTTCCTTGCGGCTGACTTTCTTAAAAGAGATAAAAAACTAGATACCAACGAAGTATTATACACCAGGTCGATGTCGAATCTGGAGTATATCATCGGTAAGACCTGGGGCATACTGCGTTTATTCCTGGGGCTTAATATAGTCGTTCTTGCAATGGGTATGATCGTTAACATTATCTCTACGACTATGACAATTGACTATATGTCGTACCTCTGGTATCTTCTCATTCTATCAGTCCCTACTATAATATACAGCCTCGGCCTAGCATTCTTTTTAATGTCGGTTATCAGGAATCAGGCAATCACATTTCTTGTACTTCTTGGTTATGCTGCACTCAACATATTCTATCTGTGGTTCAGAATGGGGAATATTTTTGATTACATGGCCTTCGGCATGCCCATATTCAAATCAGGCATAATTGGTTTTGATAATCTAAGCGCTATTGTTAGTCAAAGACTCATGTATTTCTTCGCTGGCATGGCGCTGGTACTTGCAACAGTCTTGTTATTCAAACGATTGCCCCAATCACGCATACAGAGAGTATTTACAGTAATTTTTATGGTTGCATTTGCAGCAGGGACAGCGATCTTTGGTTTTCGTACATATTATGAATACAGTATTTCCAGAGATTTCAAGAAGGAAGTTATTGAAACAAACAGGAAATTTGAAAATCAGAATTTCGCTACAATAACAGATGCTGACATAACATTTATCCATAAGGGTGAAACCATGGAAGCTACCGCCAATCTAAAAATAATAAATGAAAACCGCTCGGCCCTCGATCGGTACCTATTCTCGTTAAACCCATCACTCGCAGTTCAAAAGGTCTCTTCAGGTGGAGTTGATCTGAAATATACCAGGACAAATCAGATCATTGAAATTGAGAGTGGCAAGTTACTCAATCCGGGCTCCTCTGACAGTGTAGTGATTTCCTACTCCGGTACAATTAACGAATCATTCTGTTATCCATACTACAGTGACAATGTGCGACTTGCTCCCTACAGGATTATTATGATGAACGTCAATAAAAGACAGTCATTCCTTGAGAAAAATTATGTCTTATTAACGCCAGAGACCCACTGGTACCCTGTAACAAGTCTCAACTATTATCCTGCCAACCCTGCAAAGATAAAACTCGATTTTACCAGGTATACATTGCATGTCAAAACCGAGCCAGGTCTTTCGCCAATATCGCAGGGAAGAATGACAACTGAAAACGGCTACAATCTTTTCAGGTCTGAGAACCCGCTTTCCGGATTAACCCTTGTGATGGGGAACTATATGTCAGATACTCTCACAGTTGACTCCATCGATTATATTAGTTACCATTTTCCGGGGAATGATTATTATAAAAAAGATCTGAGTGAGTTAAAAGACACTCTTCCGACACTGGTTTCCGGTTTAATGCGCGAACTTGAAACCAATTTTTCTACAAAGTATCCATATAAAACCCTTAGTCTTGTTGAGGTTCCGGTTCAATTCTATTCCTATCCTAAAAAAAACACACAGACACGGGCAGAAGTGCAACCATCAATGGTACTTCTTCCTGAGAAGTTATCTACAATTGATAATGCAGGCTTTCATAAGAGATTCAAAAATCAGAAGCGACGGATGGCGCGTAACAATGAAGTGATCACCGACAAAGAGCTGGAAGTAAGGATATTCAATGGGTGTATCAGGAATGCATTTATAAGTGGCGAAAATTTCAGATGGCAAAATGGTATTATGTTGAACGAGCCTACAAGATACCGACTTGGTCCGAGTTTCTATTTCTTTAAAAATAACTTCTATTCTTCCGAATACCCTGTTATAAATGCAGTGTTTGAATCCCATCTTCAGCACCTTACAACTGGCGATGAAAACAATGATTTCAGGACAGGGATGGGAGTTCTATCAGACAACGATAAGGCGAACCTCATACTCAGGAATATTAGCTTCAAAGAACTTTTATCAAAAAATCCATCAGAAGATACTTTACGAAACGTATTGACTGTAAAAGGTGACTGGTTATTTAACCTCTTAAGGTCAAAAGCCGGATTAAATGAATTCAAACCGTGGTTTTCTGAATACATTGATAATAACCAGTTTAAAAATATCAATATTCAAAAATTCTATTCTGATGTAAAAGCAAAGTTTGGATTTGACTTCATTTCATCACTCGATTCATGGTATAACAGCAAGGATCAACCCGGGTTCTTATTTACTAGTCTGAGAGCAACTGAAATTGTTGTTGATGATCGTTCACGCTACCAGGTCACATTTATTGCTTCTAACCCTGAAGCCGTTGCAGGCTTGTTCAATGTATCGTTCAAAACGGGTGGTCAGAAAGTTTCAGATGAAAAAATCAGTCTTTCTCAAAAAGGCCGTGGCATGGATGCGGAAGATATCTCCAGGATTATATTCCTCGCCCCCCGTGAAGCAAAAAGGATCGGTATTGTACTAGATGCGGAACCACGGACAATGATGATAAATACTCTCGTGGCAAAAAATATTCCCGGTGATATCGAGTTTCCTTTCACCGAAATATTAAAATCAAAGGGTGAGAGCAAAGAGTTCTCAGGAGAGGAAACGCTTCTTTCAATGCCCCTGTTTTCGGATCCATCTGAAATAATTGTAGATAACGAGGATCCGGGATTTATTTCAAGCAAACAAAATACCACAAGCCCACTTAAAAAATTCCTTAGGGTAAAGAACAGGAATGGGAACACGTATATGAAAATAAGCAATTGGAATACTCCTGAGTACTGGCAACCTGTTGTGCTTACATCATATTATGGTAAATACATCAGGTCGGCAATATACACAAGATCAGGATCAGGCGATAAATCTGTTACATGGATGACTCCCATCACCGGAAAAGGATATTATGATATTTACTGCTACATAGGCAAAACAATTGACAGGATGCAGGTCAAAGGAGGAGATCAGGATGACGGTGAAGATAACTCAGATAGAGACAATCAGATAAAGGATCTTCATTTTAAAGTTTACCACGATGAAGGAGTTGACGATATTTCAATTGATTATATGCAAGCCGATGGCGGATGGAATAATCTGGGCAGATATTATCTGTCGAAAGATTCGGCAAGGGTGGTACTTACAAATAAATCGTCGGGAAGGATTGTGATTGGAGATGCAATCAAATGGGTGAAGCAGAACTAGGAGGCTGAAACTGAGGCTGAGGTTGATAAGAAAAAAGAACTTACACTGAGCCCCGATAGCTATTGAGACGCAGAGTTACACAGAGAAATTCAAAGGCTGAAAGCTCCCCAAATGGAGGTTGGGGGGGTTGCCGAGGAGGAGAAAGAACTTAAAGAAAACAAAAATCTTTATCACTATAAATATGAAAAACACCAGTACGATAATGAAAATAAATTTGTCAATTATTTTTATGCTATTGACTTGCGTGACAGCATTTTCGCAACAGGGTTTAACACTTGAGCAAAGTCTGAGTGTTGCTGAGCTCAATAGCCCTTCAATGAAGAAGACCAGACTTAGTCTGATCAGGAGCCAGGAAAACCTTAATGCACAGAATGCATCTCTCAAATCGCAGTTCGCCCTTTTGCTCACTCCTTTCAGTTATAGCCGCGACAGAGTATTCAACGACCTTATCTCCGACTATAACAGCCAGCGGAAAACTCAGACATATGGAACTTTTTCGGTGCGACAGCCTATATTGGTTACCGATGCAACCCTTTCACTTACCAATACCTTTGGTTATCTCGATAGCTACAGCCAGTTCGCTACACAGCAGCAAAAAGGATTCAGCAATAATCTTGCTATCAATCTCGATCAGCCTTTATTCACCTACAACAAAACAAAGCTTAATCTTAAGGAACTTCAGCTGGCTCTTGAGAACACCCAGTTAAATTATGCCATACAGCTTCTGTCCCTGGAAAAGGGAGTCACACAGGCATTTTATTATGTCTATCAGCAGCAAAAAAGTATGGAAATAGCAAACCAGGCATATCAGAATATGCTTAAATCCTACGAGGTATCCAAGAACAAGGTAGATGCAGGCATTTCGCCAAAAGAAGAGATGTTTCAGGCTGAACTAAACCTTGCCACGGCAAAATCAGATTTTGAGAACAGACAGGTTTCATTTGAGAATGCCAAAGATGATTTTAAATTATTAATAGGCATGAGCCTTTATGAGGATCTCGTTGTAATCCCCAATATAGCCGTAGATACTGTTTCAGTGAATATTTCATTTGCTATTGATCAGGGTTTGAAAAACAGAATGGAGCTGCGTCAGAGAAAGATCGATATTGAGACTTCACAATTCGATCTCGTTCGCACCAAAGCAATGAATGAATTTAAAGGGAATCTTAGTTTATCCCTGGGTCTATTCGGAGACAATGAAAAATTCCAGAATGTTTATGACAAAGAAAGCCGGACAGATAATGAAGTAGTTAGTCTGTCGCTCGAAATTCCCTTGTGGGACTGGGGAAGAAGAAAGTCGATGATAAAGGCTTCGGAAGCCACAATAGCCACATCACAGATATCACTTGATGAAGAGAAGAACAATATAATTATCGACATCCGAAAGGTTTACAGGAATCTTCTCAATCTAAGCAACCAGATAGAGATTGCGCGTCAGAACGTTGTAAATGCACAGCTCACATATGATCTCAATCTCGAGAGATATAAAAATGGCGATCTGACAGGCATGGATCTCAACTTATTCCAGAATCAGCTTTCTGAGAAGCAGTTAACATATACAAATTCATTGATATCATATAAACTTGAACTTCTGAATCTCAAAATCCAGACGCTTTATGATTTTGAGAAAAAAGAAATGGTTACACCAGTATTGACCCTAGACAAACAATAATTATAATAAAATGAGAAAAAGTATTTTCATTATTGCATTTGCATTTTTTGCAATTACAGGCTGCAGGAACAAGGAACAGAATCTAGCTGCTGATGTTGAAATTCCGGTTTCGGTTGAAACGATAAAGTTGAAGTCGATTGAAGAATTTATAAACACCACCGGGACTGCTTTCCCTGCAGGGGAGGTTACGTTAAAATCAAGGATCTCTGCTTCATATTTTCTTGAAAAAAATCCGGAAACAGGTAGGTTATGGCAACTGGGTAATAAAATTAAAGCAGGAGCTCTTATCGCACGTCTTGAAGACAGGGAATATGTTAACTCCATAAAGATGGAGACCAATCAGCTGAATCTTGAGCTTACAGAGAGTGAACTCAAAAAAGAAGAATCTCTCTATGAAAAAGGCGGGGTAACATTGAAAGAGCTCAAGACAGCCGGTATAAATTATGAAAATGCAAAAACCACTGTTGAGAATTCAAAGCTTCAGCTTGACAAAACAAAAATTGTTGCTCCAATTGACGGGGTAATAGTTGATCTGCCTTACTATACACAGAGCACCCAGGTTGAGACCGGTTCTTCAATAGCTAAGATCATGAACTACCTGACAATGTATATGGAAGTCCAGCTTCCTGAAAAATATATTTCTGAAATAAAGCCGGGACAAATTGTAAAGCTGACAAACTATACCATTCCCGAGGATACTATCATCGGAAACATTACCCAGTTATCGCCTGCAATAAATGCTGAGACAAGAACATTCAAAGGAAATATCTCAATAAATAATCCGGATTACCGAATGCGTCCCGGGATGTTTGTAAAAGCCGATATCGTCATAAATCACAAGGATTCGGTTATTGTAATCCCTAAGAATATAATCTTATCACGCCAGCGGGGGAAGACCGTCTTTGTTGTTGACAGGGGTGTGGCCGTTGAACGAATTATTGAAACAGGACTTGAAAATCTGTCAGATGTTGAGGTTACAAAAGGGTTGACTAAAAATGAGCGGATTGTTACAACCGGCTTTGAGACTCTCAGCAATAAGTCGAAGGTTAAAATTATTAAGTAATGAACAGGATTGCTCAATTTGCTGTAAAATACCCGGTCACAGTATTAATGCTTGTTCTCGGGATTGTTCTGCTGGGGTTTATATCTTTCGGTAAGCTCGGGACTGACTTATTTCCCGACCTCAATAACCCAAAGATATATATAGAACTGAAAGCCGGACAAAAACCGCCGGAGGAGATAGAAAAAAATTACGTTGAACAGATTGAGTCTCTGGCTACCCGTCAAAGCGATGTCCTTCAGGTATCATCTGTGTCGCAGGTTGGAACAGCCACCATAACGGTAGAATATGACTGGAACAAGGATATGGATGAGGCATTCCTTGATCTTCAGAAAGAGCTGAATACATTTCGTCAGAATTCCGATCTCGAGAGCTTCACGATATCACAATATGATCCGAACGCTACCCCTGTTATGATTGTAGGACTGAAAAATTCCAGCATATCAAATATGGAAGAACTCAGAAAAATAGCTGAGAATTATATCAGAAATGAGCTGGTCCGTATTGAGGGTGTTGCCGATGTAAGGCTTACCGGAATAGAAGAGAGTGAAGTTGTTATAGAAACCAATAAGTACATACTCGAATCTTTCGGTCTCAATGTCGATGCCATAGCTTTACAGATTGCTAATTACAACAGAAACGTATCAGGCGGCACCATAGTTGATATGGGGCTTAAATATGTGGTAAAAGGGGTTAGTGTTCTTAAGGACCTTAATGATCTTGAAAACATCGTTGTAGGTTTTAAACAGTCTTCTGCAGCATCGACGTTATCTTCTTCCGGAAGTTCAGCTTTAACAACACAAGCACCATCTGATAAAGTGCCTGTTTATCTTAGAGATGTAGCTACAGTGAAATTTGCAAATAAAGAGCCGGAAAACATTGTCAGGATTAATGGTGAGAGGTGTGTTGGCTTATCAATTTACAAAGAACCAAAATTTAATACTGTTGATGTAGTAAAGAGTCTTTCAAAAGAGATCACCACCCTCGGGAAAGCCTTACCCGGTTATGAGTTTATAAGAGTCCAGGACCAGGGAGCATATATCCATAATGCAATAGGAGAAGTAAAAAACACACTCATAATAGGAATTCTTCTGGCAGTGCTTGTACTATATGTTTTCCTCAGGAGAATTGGCACCACTCTGGTTATCAGCGTTGCGATACCAATTTCAATCATTGCCACCTTCAACCTTATGTACTTCAATCATCTTACATTGAACATCATGACACTTGGTGGTCTGGCTCTCGGTGCAGGAATGCTTGTGGATAATGCAATTGTTGTTCTCGAAAATATTACCCGTTTGCGTGAAGAAGGAGTTGGTTTGCGCGAAGCAGTAATACGTGGAACCGGGGAAGTTGGATCTGCAATAACTTCATCTACTCTTACTACGATAGTGGTTTTTCTGCCTATTGTTTACCTTCACGGAGCATCAGGAGAAATGTTTAAGGATCAGGCCTGGACAGTTGCTTTTTCGCTGCTCTCATCTCTAGTAATAGCAATGCTTGTGATTCCTATGCTGGTTTCAACGTTTTTCTCCGACAAAAAGAAAAATGTTGATACCACCATCCCTGTGGATTTTAGCTGGTATAAAAGACTCCTAGAGAAAATAGTTGAAAAGCGGAAACTTGTCATTCTTGTTTCAGTTTTACTACTCGGTTTGACTGTGATGTTAATACCCAGGCTGGGAAGCGAATTCATGCCTAAATCAGAATCTGCAGAGTTTACACTGAATATCAGATTACCGGAAGGTACAAGTCTGGAAAGAACCTCAAGCACTATTACGAAAACGGAGGGGATTGTAAGAGAAATTCTCGGCGAAAAAATTGAAATGATATACTCCCAGGCAGGAGCCGACAATACATCATTATTGAATACCGGGGTAACCAAAGGCGATAATACAGGATCATTAAAGATCATCCTCGCTAAGGGGTTTGCGAAAAAAACGGAAGATGCAATTACTCTCATAGGCAATTATCTGAAAACTATCCCCGATCTGGAAACAAGTTTTACGAGGGAAGAAACTGCACTGCAGACTTCGCTCGGGACATCTGAAGCCCCATTCACACTCGAAGTATCGGGAGAAGATTATGACGAGCTTGAGAGAATTGTGAACGAAGCCAAAGTTATACTGATGAAGAATCCCGGGTTATATAATATCACGACGTCGATCGATCAGGGTACACCGGAGGTAGAAGTAGCTATCGATAAGTTTAAGACCAGCTACTATAATGTCACGGCTGAAACTGTTATAAACCAGGTGAAAAGTTTTCTTGACGGATCTTCTGCAGGCAGTTTTGAAAAGGATGGTGAGATGAAAGATATTACCATAAAGCTTGGCAAGATCTCTCTTAATCAGCTTCGCGATCTCCTGATTACTGCAGGCAGTATAAAAGTACCTCTAAGTGAGCTTGCCAAAATTAAAACAATAGTAAGTCCGCGGGAAATCACAAGGAAAAACCAGGACAGGATCTGCTATATAAATGCAATGGTAAGTGCGAATACAGCATTCGATCACGTTGTAAAAAGCGCAGAAGCGTCACTCAAAGAGGTTATACTGCCAATTGATTATAAAATGGTTATAAGCGGAGAAGAACGGAAACGTAAGGAGTCAAACAAGAATCTGACTTTCGCACTAATTTTATCACTAGTGCTCGTTTTTATGGTTTTAGCTGCCGAATTTGAATCAATTATTCAACCATTTGTAATAATGCTTACTATTCCGCTCGCCGGTGTAGGTACTGTGATTACTTTTTTCATATTTGGAAAATCCCTGAATATGATGGCTTACATTGGTATAATTATGCTTGGAGGTATTGCTGTAAATAATGCAATTCTGCTTATTGACAGGATAAACCAGCTCAGGGAAAAGGGTATTTCGAAAAAAGAGGCAATAGTAACTGCCGGAACACAAAGGATAAGACCGATACTCATGACCAGCCTGACTACCATACTCGCACTTTTGCCGCTTACCATCGGAATTGGTGACAGTGCATCGCTAAGAGCCCCTATGGCCCTTGCAGTTATCGGAGGACTAGTCTCATCTACCCTGCTTACACTTATTGTTATTCCATGTGTATATTGGGTGTTCGATACCTTCAGCAGTTGGGTAAGAGGTGTAAATAATGAGTCTGTGAAGAGTTCATAAATTTCTTTATAATACAGGGAATGAATTTTATTTTAAAACGAAGAATTTTTATAAGTATGCTCTTCCTCGGGCTCACCTTGCTCGGCTATGTATCCTATAAAAAGCTTCCTGTTGAACTCCTTCCGAATGCGCAGCTTCCATTTTTAATTATACAGGTGGCAACACCTATTGAGAAAGATCCATCGTATATTGAGACACAGGCTATTGTACCTATTGAAGGCGCAATAGGCACACTCGAGGGAGTTGAAAAAATCGAGACGAATATCAATTCAAATAGCGGTAATATATTCATATACTATAATCAGAATGCTAACCTGAAATATGCAAATCTGAAACTTCAGGAGAAAATTGATATCGTTAAGAACTCGATTCCTTCTGAATTCTTTATCAATGTGATAAAAATAGATCTGAAGGAACTGACAAATCAGTTTATGACACTCCAGGTTCGCGGTGAAGGCGGGATAGACAGGATAAGAAACATTGCAGACCGTGAGATAAAGCCTCATCTTGAAAATATTGACGGTATTGCCGGATTACAGGTTTATGGAGGAATGGAAAACTCAATCGAGATCCGATTGAATGAGAGAGCATGCAAAGCTAACGGTATTTCTATTGGTGAAGTTCGGAATCTTCTTAATAATAATGGAGCAAAGCGGGCTTTTGCCGGCAAGGTTTATGATGGAAGCAATCAGCTCTTTGTAAACGTCTCGTCAGAATATACCGATGTAAAAGAAATTGGTAATCTGATTGTTAAAACCACTGGTCCGGTTTTACTTAAGGATGTTGCTGAGATCGTATTCGGAGTAAAGGAACAGAGCTCTTATAGCAGGGTAAACGGGCTCGATGCTGTCACAATCTCCCTTGCCAATGATAACCAGGCAAATCTTATAAATCTCTCACACACTACTATAAAAGAGATAGCTGAATTGAATAAAACACTCGCGCCATCAGGAGTTGAGATTGTTGTCCAGAACAATAACTCTGAGATAATGGAAAAAAATATAAATCAGATAATCGATCTTGCCATCACAGGCGGTGTTCTGGCTATTCTGATTTTGTGGTTTTTCCTGAGGAATATTCGCCTGGTAGCCATTATCGCAGTCTCTATTCCAGTGTCGGTTTATGCTGCTTTCAACTTTTTCTACGCTTACGATATTTCAATAAACAGTCTTACACTGGTCGGAATGGCCCTGGCTATAGGTATGCTGGTAGATAATTCTGTTGTTGTTCTGGAAAATATATATCGCCTCGCCGGTCAGGGCAAAGATCCCGAAACAGCTGTAAAGCAAGGTACAATTGAAGTCTGGCGGTCGGTCTTCGCCTCAACGCTCACTACTCTGATCGTTTTCATGCCATTTATCTTTGCCAATAATTATATGATAAAAATAATTGGCAAAAATATTGGTATTTCTATCATCTCGACTCTCGCTGTATCACTCTCTGTATCGCTGCTTTTCATCCCAATGGCAACCTATTTCCTGCTCACCCGGAGCTCAGGAACAAATTCTGAAATCTTCAAAAAACTCTCTATCCATAACAGGGTGATCCAGGGCTACCACCTCATTTTAAAAGCAAGCATGAGAAAGCCTGCCTCAACAATCATTGGCACTCTCATAGTTTTCTTTGCCACTCTTCTTATAAGTCTGGCCCTGAGCATCAGCACATCCCAGGAGGTTCAGACACCTGTTTTCAGACTCACAGTAACAATGCCCGGAGGATCACCCTTGCAAAAAACTGATGCTGTTGTTGCAGAAGTTGAATCACGACTTGTTTCTCTGCCTGAGAAGGAAGACGTAGTGAGTCGTATTGAAGAGGAAAAAGCCACTATCACAATTAATCTTAAGAAAGAATGGGATAAGAATAGCAAAAGGACACTTCCTGAAATTAAGAGTGATATCCTTAAGAAGGTAAAGAATATCACATCGGCTGAAATAAGCATGGACGAGCAATCTTCCAGCGGTGGATTTTCAGGCGGTGATAACATGGGAGGCGGAGATGGCGAGGGAGATGAATTTATGAATTTGCTCGGGTTAGGTTCCACCAAAGAAAGTGTAATCATAAAAGGCCAGAATTTTGTACAGATGAAAAATCTGGCTAATGATATTAAAGCTTCAGTAGGAAGTCTTTCTTCAATGAACACTTCCAGAATAAATATCCAGGAAAATAAACCTGAGGTTCATCTCCTCTTTGACATGGATTACCTGGGAAGAAACAATTTTACATTATTAAATCTTTCCTCGGCACTTTCAACATTCGGTCGCGAGTATTCTTCAGGAATACAGTTCAGACAGGGCACAGATAATTATGATATTATGATTAAGTATGCTGATGAGCCTGGCGAATCGAAAGAGAAAAAAGACAAAACAATAGACGACCTGAAACACCTGCTGGTTAATGGGAGCAATGGTGCAGTAATCGAAATGGATGAATTATCAAAAATTGTATTTGCTTCAGGAATGGGCAGCATTCACAGGGAAAACCAGGAAAAACGAATTACCGTTACATACGATTTTAATGAGGAGATAAAAAACTCAAAAGACTTGCTGGCAGGTGCAAGGGCCGATATTGAATCAATTGTATCAGGGTTGAATATACCTGCCGGTATTGCCGTCGAAGTTGTTCATGAAGAAGATAAGTGGAAAGATCTGTATTTCATAATCGGTGTCGCATTCCTATTGATCTACATGATCCTTGCTTCAGTGTTTGAATCGCTTGCAACCCCTGTGGTTCTTATGTTCAGCATCCCTCTTGCAGCTCTTGGCTCACTCGTTGCTCTTATACTGACCGGGAACTCACTCTTAAACCTCAATACACTCACAGGCTTTTTAATCTTGCTGGGAGTGGTTGTGAATAATGGAATTATTCTCATAGACTATACAAATATTTTAAGAAAGCGTGGCTACAGGGTACAAAGAGCTCTCATGACAGCCGGTGTTTCCAGATTGCGTCCTATCCTGATTACGGCAGCTACAACTGTGATTGCTATGATCCCGCTGGCGATGGGCAAGGCTGAATTTGTTTCAGTTATCGGTGCTTCATTTGCCATTACCGTGATTGGCGGACTTACTCTGAGTACCCTTCTTACACTGGTTTTTATTCCCACATTCTATACGGGTCTCGAAAATGCACTTAAATGGTTCAATTCGCTTCCCTGGAAAAACAAAACAATCCAGATTATCCTATTTACTTTCCTTATAGCGCTAATCTACCTGAATGTCGATAAGTTCCTCTGGAAGCTTATTACCTCCATCATCTCAATAATATTAGTCCCCGCGGGAACATGGTTTGTGATGAACAGCCTGAAAAAAGCGAGGGAAACCGTAATCTCCCCTGACGAAAGTATCAACATCAGGATACAAAGTCTGGTGAAGATCTATGAACGGGAAAACAGATGGTCACGCGAATGGAAGGCAGGAGCACGTATAAGGAAAAGACTGGGATTGCAAAAACAATTCAGGTCTTTAAAGGATATGACTCAGATAGGCTGGCAGATTCCATTGGCTGGATATATTTTCTACTTCACATATTTTTATTTGCAGAAAGGATTCTGGATTTTTGTTTTCGCAATTGTAACATGGTTTTTTCTGTCATCTATCTGGACTTCATTCAGTGAGCTGATAGACAATCTTACTTCCGGTGGTAAAAAGAGGTGGCTGGCCAGATTCTCAAAAATCTTTGATTCAGTCATCTTCTGGATAATCCCGTTTCTGAATCTATTATGGTTTTATCACAAATGGGACAATATCGTTATTGTTATAATACTTGGTTTTCTATGGTTCACCGGGTTGTTTATCTTTAAAACCGGACAGAAGCTTACAAAAGAAAACATCGACATTTACAGGCTTGAAGGAAGATTCAAAGGTTTGAGGAAGAATATCTATAAGGTGGTAGCAGTTGTTCCACTTATTGGTAAGAAGAAGAAGCCATTCAAGGCATTGAGTTGCGTTTCACTGAATATCGGAAACGGTATGTTCGGTCTGCTGGGCCCGAATGGCGCGGGAAAAACTACACTTATGAGAATTATCTGCGGTATTCTTGAACAGAGCTATGGAAAGGTGTGGATAAATGGTCTCGATACACAGAAGATGCGGGAAGAGCTGCAGGGGTTGATTGGATATCTACCGCAGGAATTTGGAAGTTATGAGAACATGACTGCTCATGATTACCTTCATTACCAGGCTATGCTCAAAAATATAACCGATGTCAAAACCAGGGAAGAACGCGTGACATATGTTCTCAAATCTGTTCATATGGAAGAGCGGCGTCATGAAAAAATCGGATCCTATTCCGGTGGTATGAAGCAAAGAATGGGAATTGCACAGATTCTTCTTCATCTGCCACGTATTCTTGTTGTTGATGAACCCACCGCTGGTCTCGATCCACGGGAACGCATCAGATTCAGGAATCTGCTTGTTGAGCTCGGCCGCGACAGGATAGTAATATTTTCAACCCATATTATTGAGGATATCTCGAGCTCCTGTAAAAAAGTTGCAGTACTGAATAAAGGCAAGCTAAGGTATTTCGGGGAACCAATTGCTATGACAAAGGAAGCAGAAGGCCATGTATGGCAATTCAACATTCCTGCAAAAGATTTTGGAACATTTGTGGAGAGCCATCTTGTAGTGCATCACATGTCGGAAGGTGAAAATATCAGAGTGAGGGTTATTTCTGAAATATCACCATGGGAAGGAGCTATTAATGCAACACCAAACCTTGAAGATGCTTATCTCTGGCTGCTAAGAAGAAAAGAGATCCTTAGTCCACAAAACAATGTAAACGCAAGCATATGAGATCGCGAAACTTATACAATTTTCTTAATCTGGTACAAAAAATGGTTGTATATAACCTGAGGATAATTTTTGCAAACAGATTTATCTGGTTCCTGGCTGGCTCAGTAGTGTTTTATCTCGGCTTATCGGTTATCTATGTGTTCGACCAGGATGTTTCAAATATGCGTGATCTGTATGGCGTTTTCCTGTTTTCAGGAGTCCTGCTGATTTTTTATCCCACCGTTTTTGGTATACAGAATGACCAGGATGCCCGAACAATTGAGATCCTGTTCGGTATTCCGAATTACAGGTATAAAGTATGGCTTGTGAGAGTATTACTGATCTTTATCGTGGCTTTCCTGATAATGCTCGTATTTACATTTCTTTCTTCAGTGCTCATCGTAAAGTTCCGGTTTGTGAATGTGACAATGCAGGTAATGTTTCCTGTAATTTTTCTTGGTATTATGGCATTCATGCTTTCTACAGTTGTCAGAAATGGAAATGGAACAGCAGTATTAATGATCATCTTCGGTCTCTTTTTCCTGACACTCAGCGATGCTCTTGGTAAAAGTCAGTGGAATGTCTTTCTTAATCCCTACGAATTGCCGCGCGATGTAAATGAAACAACCTGGGCTATCATCACATTTAAAAACAGGATTATCCTTGTTGCCGGATCGCTGGTTTTTCTGCTGGTAGCGTTGTTTAATCTACAGAAACGGGAGAAGTTCATGTAAAAAGAACCCCCTTTCTTATTTCCCCCAAGGGGGAAAAGTGGGCTTCTCCTTCCCCTGGGAACCCATAGATGGCGCGGATTTGCAATCCGTGCCATGGAAAATTGTTCAAATGTGTTCATTTTCAAATATATTTTTTGTCTGAGCAAAAATTTTTAAAAATTATAATATGGTTTTAATTATATGAAAATGAATGTGTTACTATAGAATAAAATCAGGTTCTATTGCCTTTTTGGTAATTATTAAGGTAACAAAAACTACCCTATCCCGATTAAACGATTGTCTGATTTAAAAAAGGATCGTTGAAACACATGTGTTTGATATTAAACAAACCCAACCTGGGTACACCCCGGGTTTGGTAAATTGAATTTGAATTTTTCAATCTACTTTTTCTATAAATTTTAACGCAATGAATCATAAACGAATCATCATCGTAAATCTTTTATTATTATTTATAATGAGACTTTCTGGTCAAACTGTAGCTTTTACCTACGATGATAATGGAAACAGGAAAAGCAGAATATTGGTAGTTGAGATTATAAGCCCTCCAGGCAATCCTAACCCAAGATCATTTGAATATTCTATGGGCTCATCAAAAACTGATAAAGCCCTGGTATCAGATCAAGTAATAACCGACAAAGTCTTGGATTCAGATAAGGCAAAGGAAGAAAAATTGGTGTCGGAAGAGGATAAAACAACCATTGTTGTTTATCCAAACCCCAATAAAGGGCTGATAAAAATTGACATATCAAATATTCCGTTAAACTCTCTAAATGAACTGAGAGTATATGATTTATCCGGCTTCGAAATTATGGTCAAAAAAAATATTGGGAATCATACTGAGATAGACATAAAACAGGTATAAAGATGGAATCTATATACTCCGTGTCATGATCGACAATAAAATATATGACTCTTTGAAGGAACCTATGATATGGGTAACCCCGTGGGAACATGGAAGTTTATTAATGAGGACGGATCGCTCTTCAAAGAGGAAGTTAAGAAATATGATATAAAGGGACACTCAAAAATTTAGAAAGGTCTGATTAATATTTCATCTCAGTATATAAAGTTAAAATTTCTTCAAATAGAGATTACAAGACATTAATACATGATTAACCTGATACCCATTTATGAAAACAATCCCGGTGAAAAAGATCCTTGTGATAATAATATCTTTACTAATTCTGTCTGGGCTTAACAGTAATATTTTTGGACAATGTACCGTAACAGTGATAAGTCCCTCCACGATCAATGCATCAGGGTCCGGGGGACAATACACCGTAGCGGTAACCACACAGGGAGGGTGCACGAATTATAATGTATCGAACTATACCGGGTTTGCAACTTACACTAAAAACGGGTACATGGTTACAGTTACTGTTCCCTCAAATTCGGGTTCCGCCCGAAGCGGTAACATGTTGATTGGCAACAGGCCGCTAACGGTCAACCAGGCATGTGGCTCTCCCACAGCGCCTTCATCTGCATCGTCAAACCATAGTGGTTACTGTCCTGGCGCTTATTCCACGATTACGCTAACCGCCAGCGGAGGATCGGGGGATATCCTCAGATGGTATTCTTCCAGCTGCGGGTCGGGTGAGGTTGGAACAGGTTCACCGCTTACAATCACTGCGCCAACCTCTACAACAAAATATTATGCAAGGTGGGTGAATGGCTGTACCTCTTCCTCGTGTGCAAATGTGGAAGTGACAGTCTATCCTGTTCCTTCCCTTGGAGTTTCCGGTTCTTCAACTGTATGTGAAGGGACAACAGGTGTAACTTACTCTGTACCCACAGGTATGTCGGGTTACTCATGGACAATTCCTTCAGGGGGATATATCCATGGTCCTTCCAATACAAATACCATAAATGTAAACTGGACAGCCGCGGGTTCTAGGAGTGTAAACGTTACCTATACCAATAGTTATTCATGTCCGAATACCACAGTATATCCTGTAACGGTCAATCCACGACCTTCTCCCTCAATTACTGGATTTGCTTCAATTTGTGAAGGTACCTCTGGCGTCACATATACCACTGAGGGTGGAATGACAGGTTACACTTGGACGATTTCTGCCGGGGGGACCATTAATTCAGGTTCAACTTCAAATACCATCAGTGTTACCTGGAATAATGCAGGAGCTCAAACAGTCAACGTAAGCTATACAAATGGGTATTCCTGTCCGGCTGCAAATCCTACTGGCAAGAATGTAACTGTTAACTCACTTCCTACACCAACAATTGATGGGTTATCAACTGTTTGTGAAGCGACATCAGGGGTAACCTATACAACACAGACAGGCATGACAGGTTATACATGGTCAGTTTCAAGTGGTGGTACTTTAACATCAGGTGGCGGCTCAACAAATAATACAGTTACTGTTAGATGGAATACTGCCGGCGCTCGGACAGTTACCGTTAACTATACAAACCCAAATGGGTGTACAGCTACTTCTTCTTATGTTAAAAATGTTACAGTAAATCCCAGACCTAGCCCACAAATTAATACTGGTTTACAAACTGTTTGTGAAGCGACATCTGGAGTAATTTATACAACTCAAACAGAAATGACAGGCTATACGTGGTCAATTCCAACAGGTGGGTATGTTACAATAGGAGGAGGAACAAGTTCTGTAAATGTAAACTGGACTGCTGCTGGTTCTCAATCAATCTTATTAAATTATACAAATTCCTATGGGTGTACTGCTGTATCTCCTCTTAATTATTCTGTAACAGTTAATCAAAGACCATCTCCAACAATCACAGGCGGTGCATCTGTATGTGTCGGAACATCAGGCGTTACGTATACCACAGAAAGCGGAATGACCGGTTACACTTGGACAATATCTTCAGGTGGCACCATTAATTCGGGTTCAACATCAAAAACAATAAGCGTTACATGGAATGCAACCGGTAATCAATCAGTTTCAGTTTCCTATACAAACGGATTTTCATGCCCGTCAGCTTATCCTACACTAAAGGATGTATTTATTAAAGCACAGCCTTCTATTGTTACTCAACCTGTCAACTCAAGTGTTACATTAAATGAAGATGCCTCATTCACAGTCATTGCCACAGGTCCCAATCTTCAATATCAATGGCAGGTATCAGCGGATGGAGTTAACTCATGGACAGATCTCTCGGGATTACCAGCTGAAAATTTTCAAACACCAACTCTGATAATCAAGGGATCAGAAGCTTTCCAGAATGATTACTACAGGTGTCAAATCAATTCAGATTGTGATATGACGTATTCAGATGTTGTCAAGCTGACAACAGATTTCCCAGAGGTTGGTTATTTGGAACAAATTCCCGATCCTTCCGTATACAGATCTATCAATACAGAATTGGAAGTTGGAACAACAGCTGGGAGTGTTACTACAACCCAGCTTGGAGGCCTGTCCTATTCAATTCCACTTTTTTGTTCCCCGGGAACAAACGGGGTAAAACCGAATCTAAGTTTGCAATATAATAGTCAGTCAGGGAATGGTCTTTTAGGACTAGGATGGAATTTGGCAGGGTTATCTTCAATATCGAGAGTTGCTAATCCTTACTATAACAATCAGGTAGTGAAAGCCATTGAAATGGTTTCCGCAGATCAATATGCAATAGATGGTAATCTACTTATTCTAGAAACAAATGGAGGAAGTCAGGGTGCCGATGGATCTAAATATAAAACAGAACAGGAGACTTTTACCGAGTCGATTATGCATGGCACAAGTGGAAATGGTCCAAGCTGGTTTGAAGTAAAAAATTTAAAAGACAATTCTACACTCGAGTATGGAAATGCCGATAATAGTTACGTAAGTGAAATCAACAGCACAACAAAGCTTACATGGCTGTTAACTAAACAGATGGATACAAATGGTAATTACATTAAGTATACCTATTTGCGAGACCCGTCATCAGGAATGCCATTATTAAATACTATTGAATATACTGGGAATGATAATGCTAATCTTAATCCTTATAATCAAATAGTTATCGAATATAAGAAACGATCCGATCCATATAAATATTTTAGTGCAGGAGTTGAAATAAACAATGACATACTGATAGCTAAAATAATGGTTAAATGTCAGATGTCTACAGTAAGAACATATGCATTTAATTATGGCCACGGTTTTTTTGATCCATATTCTTATCTTTTCGAAATTGAAGAAAGCGCGTCAACAGGTTTAAAGTTTAATAAGACAATATTTGGATATGGTTTTTTTTCTCCTTCAAGTTACCCTGATTCCTATTTAACTACAATTGGGGACAATGATTTTAATTTTGCCGACATTAATGGAGATGGGAAAAGTGATCTTGTAGTAATTCCGGTAAAAACAACATATTCGTCTTCAGACAAAATTAAAGTATATTTAAACCAGGATGGTACAAATTTCGAACCTTTTAAAGAAATTCCTATAAATCCATATTCAATAAACCTTGGGCACGGTAAAACTTATAGTTGGGGAAAATTCGATGGTGGTAGTATTATTGACTTTGATGGTGATGGTAAATCTGATTTATATACAGTTGAATCGGTGGATAATACAAACAATCCAAATTACCAGAATGGGGATATTACGGATCAATTTCAAAATATATTCAGCTTTTACCATTTTAATGGGATTGACTTGGTTTCGGACCCTCCAATAGCTGTTTCGGCTATATGGGCTATGATTCCAGGGGATTATGATGGTAATGGAAAAAGCGAATGCTTTTTCTATACACCGGATAAAAATCAGATTTGGAATGGCATAGGTTTACCAAGCTCTTTTGGCTCTACAAATTTTTCAAATAAAATGGGACCAATTGATTTTAATGGTGATGGAAAAACTGATATTTATTTCTTAGATAGTAATAGCCATATTCACATTTATGGATATGACTTTATTGCTAATCAGTTAACGGAATTGATTACTCCAATTTTCTTTGATTATGATAAATACTGCTTCGGTGATGTAAATGGGGATGGTAAAACGGATATTTTGGGGTACAATACAGGAGGGACCAAATTATTATTTTCAACAGGAAAAAACTTCATAGATGTATCTTTTTCGCCTAATAGTGGTCAATTGACAAAATTTTATATTGCTGACCTAAACGGTGATGGTAAAGGCGATATCATACATGAATCTACATGGCCTTTTATGCTTGGGACAAATACAACCATTTACGCGTATTACTATTATGGTAATAGCTTCACAGAAAGAGAAATTGGATGGAGCTCAGATGGTGCTGGCGGGAACGACTTATCTGTAACCGATTTGGATGGAGATGGTCAAATCGATCTCTATTTAAGAGAAAAATCAGCGGGTGAAATTACTGTTTCTAAAATTATCCGCTATATGCCAGATGATAAATCAAGGTTATTAACTGAAATTTCAAATGGCCTTAATATACGATCGACCATTACATATGGAGTTCTACCTAAAAGCATTTCATTTAGTAATTCAACAAGCAATTTCGGATTTCCAACACCAAAATTTAAATTACCTATTTACTTGGTTGAAAATATTCAGTCTTTTGGTCCTGGGAATACAATACCTTTTACAAATACAAATTATTATTACGAAGATCTCATGATTCACCTACAGGGAAGAGGTATTCTCGGATTCTTAAAATTAAAAGAAGAAGATCTTATTAATTTGACAAAATCGGAAGATTTATTCCGTTTTGGTACGACATACTATAATATGTATCAATTTGATTCAAAACAATATATCAACAATATACTAGTATCTGAAACAACTTCCCTGGCCCCGGTTGATATTTCTCTTGATAATAGTAAGAGGCATTTTTCATATATTCCTTTATCAACTGCTGAAAATAAAATAAATAATACAATAACTGAGGTTGCTACTATAATCGCAAACGATGGTAACCTGACTTCGAAAACTTCAAAAGCAAAAACCTCTTCAGGAACCGTTGTTTCTCAGATTTATGAATCATATCCTGAGTATAATTCCCTCGGAGAGCCCCTTTCCTCTTCGATTGCATATACAAGAGGTGCAGAATCAATCACTCGTTCAAAATCTTATGAATACTTTGAAAATGGTTTGTTGAAAAAGGAAATTAAACTTTTCGGGGCATCCCCTTCAGTTGAAACTTCACTCACTTATGACGAATTTGGCAATATTTTAACCTCCAGTGTAACATGCGGATCTATAACCAGATCAAACACATTTGAATACGAACCAGTATTAAATCGGTTTATTTATAAGAAGTACAACTCAATCAATCATTTTCTTAAATATGGTTATGATCCAATAACTGGAAATCTTCTTGAAGAATTTGACTATTCAAATCTTAGAACTTCATACCAATATGATGCTTTTGGTGTAAATACCGGAGTTCAATATCCAGATGGACAAACAATAATTAATTCCAAGGGATGGTCGTATAATGCACTTGGAATAGGTGAACTTTATTTTACTAAATCAGAATCCCCGCATAAACCAACAAAAATTTCATACTTTGATTTTCTTGGCAAAGAGGTAAGATCTAAGATTCTATCATTTGATGGAACTTATCTTGTCAACGATAAGGTATATGACTCCAAAAGCCGTGTTGATAAATCATACATGCCGTATTTTGAAGGGAATTCAAGAGATCAATATATTAAATTTTCTTACGATGATGATCATATCGGACAATTAACCACAGAGACAGTTTATCCATCTGGAACAGCAACAAGCTATACTTATAATGGCCTAGAAACTACGATAACAAAAAATGAACAAATCTATAAGAAAGAAAATGATGCTTCAGGATTATTATGCAAATCCACAGACCCAGGTGGAGAAATTTCTTACCATTACAACGCTGAGGGAAAAGCAAAAACAATTTTATCACCCTCAGGCGCAACTACAATAGATTATGACGATTATGGTTTTCAGAAAGAGTTGCATGATATTGACGCTAAGACCATTCAGTATGACTATAATGGATTAGGAGAACTTGTTAATCAGACCGATGCAATGTTGAACAAGTCAACAATCGTTTATGATGCTTTGGGAAGAATTGATCACAAGACATGGCTTGGAGGTGAAACTACAACAAATATTTATGATCCGGTAAGTGAATTATTGACATCAATTTCAGTGTCAAATAAAACTCAATCATTTACATTTGATGCTTTTAATCGCATTTCTACAAAAACAGAAACAATAGATAACAATTCATTTACTTCAAATTATTTTTACGATGACTATGGAAATATAAATAAAGAGGTAATAAATAATGAAGTCACAGTTGAAACTGGTTTTAATAACTATGGCTATCCCTACCAGGTAAAAGCTAATAATCAGGCAGTCTGGGATGCAACTAGCATGAATAAGTACGGACAGATAGATAATTACACATATGGAAATGGAATAAACACAGTAATTTTAAATGATGTAAATGGCTTTATCGATAAAAAGGCATCTAAGCTTGGTTCTACCTGGATTCAAAACTGGGATTATGACTTTGATCCTATTTATGGAAATATTATGAAGCGGAAAGGAATCAATTCTTCTATTAACTTTCTTGAGGAAAATTTTACATATGATCACTTGAATAGACTCTTAACTTATGGCGTAAGCGGATATCCTCTTGCAAATACATATGATGAGTCTGGCAAAGGAAATATTTTGTCAAAGTCGGGGATCGGATCATATCAATACCATCAAAGTTCATTAGTTCACCGTCTTGATAGCATAAATAGTCTGTCCGGTTACGAATCAGGTTTAACTGATCAGAGTATTGAGTATACAAAATTTAATAAAATTTCTTCGTTGACTAATTCTACGTCATTAGATACTAAGCTATTGACCTTTACTTATGGCCCCGATGAGCAGAGAGTAAAGACAGAATATAGTTTGAATGGCAATATTGTTAAAACAAAGTTTTTTGCTTTAGGAAATTATGAAAAAGAGATCGGTGCGGATAATAGTATAAGAGAGCTTTATTATATTTCAACTCCGACAGGTCTTACTGCAATTCTTGAACAAAAGAATGATCAATGGAATAAATATTACATACATTCAGATTTTCTTGGTTCTTTTGATGTAATAACAGACCCATCGGGAGCAGTTTTGGAAAGACTAAGCTTCGATCCCTGGGGTAGGAGGCGGAATCCTGATGACTGGACCTTTACAAATGTATCTACTACACACTTGTTCGATAGAGGTTTTACCGGTCATGAACACTTAAATCAGTTTGACCTCATAAACATGAACGGAAGAGTTTATGATCCACTAATAGCAATGTTTCTCAGCCCCGATAATTATGTTCAGTCACCCGACATAACAAAGAATTTCAACAGATATTCTTACTGCCTCAATAATCCATTAAAGTATGCTGATCCAGATGGTGAGTTTATTATTACCGCAATTGTGATGTTAGCAAATATGTATATAAATACATCAATGGTTAATAATTTTGAGTTTAATCCCCTCAAATGGGACTGGAAAAATGCTAATACATACGTGACATTGGTGCAAAGTGGGATTTCTGGTTGGCACATGGGCCAACAGTTAGAAAACAAAATAAAGTTTAATAAATACAGAAGGAGCTATAATCATGCCTTAAGGATGGATGAAGTAGAGTTTGAACAGACAGGCTCAACGCAACTATCTGCAGATTATGATTTATATGGGTTTCAGAAAACCTATTTTCCAAATTATACTTATAAAGATAAGCTAGATATGTTTTATAATAACGAAATAGTAGAAGCGAACTCCACAGGGAGTGTAACTGCATGGGGCTTCACTTCAAACCAGTTGATAGATGGAAAGTATCAAATTTACTTTGGGGAAGGTTCTCATAAAAGTTTAGGACATCTATATTTAACTATGGGACACGAATTCATTCATGTTGCCCATTTCGAGAAATTTGGATTAGATTTTAACAAGAATATGTCTGAATACGCTGCATATATGTGGCAAGCCGGCTACCAACACAGTCAAAATTCAGATTGGAAACCTTTCAAAACCGCAGCCTTAAAATGGAGTAATTATGATCTATCAAAAAATCGATCTTTTCTAAAAATTGAACCTTATTTAATAACTAAACAAAATAATTATGGCTTACCTTTTTTTAATTATTATGACCTATTTAATTGATTGCATGATATCCCCTACTAATGATATTGTTGCAAATCATAATCCAATTGTTGCAGAATTAAAATATTCAGATTATACTTTGTTCTTAAAACTAAGTAATCTTTCGGATGATTCGGTGTATTTATATACTGATGTAAGTAATAGAATAGATGTTACCTACAATGGAAAACGAGTTGATGCTGAATTCTTATACAATTTTAATGATTTAACAATCCCGGACCCCCCTAAATTCGATTCCTTGGATCAAACAAATCATAGAATCGCCGCTATTCTTAATTATCCAAGACCTGAAAAAGTCGATTCAACTTTATTGGATTTTTTAATTAGCGAATATTTGAGATTGAATAAGAGGGATAATATTAGCCCTATTGAATATCCTATTCTACTTTCCAAGTTGGAGGTAGCAATGTTTTCAACAGGTGGTCTTATTTTCCTTCGACCTAATGAGTCATATACATTTAAATATGAATATACATGTTTTAAAAAGTATCATGGTAAATACAAAGTAGAATGTCACGGATCTAAAATTAATAAGAATGAATATTATGAAACCGAGGGTTTCACTAAAAATACCATTATTAAACTTCCATTTAAACCTCCTTTAAAGTTTATGGGCTTTACACGTTATAATGAATTAATACACTGCAAAACAATAAATTTTACGAGTAAATAGGGGTTCGGGTTGCAATATGTTTGTTGCGTTGCACAATACATTAGGCATAAGGTATGCAACATAAATCGCAACCGTTCACTATGGATTAATGCTCGCCTGCGGCATCCAAATTTTAATCGTCAATCGTGGCTTTGCAGAAAGCAATATTTCATGACACAGCAAGACCAAGCACTCCGGAGTTACTGTTTTAATTTGCCAAAATTGTCTGCAACTCCAGCGGCGAGAAGCCTTAAACATGTCAGGCACAAGAGTATCCGGGAGCACTTAGAGACTGAGCATTGGGTCATCTTAATTGTTACATAATTTCAAAAGCCGAAGTGCAATTAAGCAGAGGCATATTAATACATACTGGAAATTATCATTTTGATACATTAGGATGTTTTTTACCCGGTAAATCGTATTCAATGGTTGATGGAAATTATGCCGTATGGTCAAGCTCAACTATTTTTGGAAAGCTTAGAACATTATTTGGAAAAAATTTAGGAACTTTAACAATAAGAGACATTAATCCTTTAAACATCATTTTTGGATTTTAAAAAAATAGAATTATGATACGTTTTATTCTTCTTTTTATAATAATTATGAGAATAACACCATGTCTTTCTCAGAATTCGATGGAAAGCGATAGATTTTTATCTGAATCCATTAATCAGTTAAATTTAGAAAAACAAGAACTTCTTGTTAAATTCATCCCCTATGATTTCAGTTCAATGCTTGTTGATTCTAATGCAATTTTAGGATTTGTTGGCAATGACTATCAAAGATTAAAAATTAGATATCTAACAATAATTAAAGATAAGAATAAACCAGACAAATACTTTTTATATGGTAAAACCAAACTTATGGAAAATGTCCTTCAATTTCTAGGTGAAGTTGAAATAATTCATATTAGGAAAATAAAGGATCAGGAAAGAGAAGATCTATATAAAGAAGCTTTGAAACAAAACGATGATGAAGCAATCAAAAGATTTTCTACTCAAGAATACATTTTGTTAGCTAAATTTCATTTCTGTCAAGATCCTAGTCAGAATAGCTCAGGAATATTCCAAGGAATTTGGAAAACTAAATTTTCATTTGATAATAATAAAATTTACTATGATGGTTCAGATATTGAAAGTGATACTTTTTCGAATAATCTCTGTGTTGGAACTTGGACAAGCTATAAGGACTCTATTCCGAAAAAGTGTAATTGGGGTGAAAAGAGAATTCCAAATTCAGGAGATTTAGATATTGGAGCCGGTCTGTTTTCACCGAATCCAAAATACTTTAATAAGGGCTGGGAAATTTATTATAAAGGAATAATTCAAAACAATCTAGGTGCCAAAAAAGAAGAGCAAAAAAAATGGTGGTAATATTCTTTGGTACTCTCTTTGTGCATTGTTGCTCTTTTTATGTTTGTATTGCAGAATGCATGGGTATAAGGTATGCAACATAAATCGCAACCGCTCACTATGGATTAATGCTATCCTGCGGCATCCAAATTTTAATCGGCAATCGTGGCTTTGCAGAAAGCAATATTTCATAAAACAGCAAGACCAAGCGCTCCGGGTTACTGCAAAAGTCTTGCTTTAGTCATTAAATAACCGCACGTAATTTGCCGAAAATTGACTGCAACTCGAATCCGAAGACTGAATTTGATTTGTTGACATATGAAATAATGAATATTTGGTGAGGTATTGTATATATCCAAAATGAGAATATAGAAAATTGGAAGTAAAAGAAATGTATATTTCAAATGATTGAAACAGGTTAAATCCTAAAGAATTATAAAGGGGAATGTGATATATATACCAGAGTCACGGGCGGCTTCTAGAATCATACAAAGAATTGAAGTTGAAAGGGAAAAGTCAGTGGAATGTCTTTCTTAATCCCTACGAATTGCCGCGCGACGTAAATGAAACAACCTGGGCTATCATCACATTTAAAAACAGGATTATCCTTGTTGCCGGATCACTGGTTTTTCTGCTGGTAGCGTTGTTTAATCTGCAGAAACGGGAGAAGTTCATGTAATTCTTCTCATTCAAATGGATGATCCTTCCCAAAATCCGGTCTGTAATTAACATTTGAATCCAGATCCTGAATCCAGCCGTTCCTGAATCCTAGCCTCTCCATCTCTGACACAACATCCTCATATTCAGACTTATATAATGAACGGTTCAGTATCGGATGATCAGAAACTGCAGTGGTGGGATGGTACTGCGACATGAGTGACAGATGAATTCCCGGAGACAACTCCTCAGCAATTGTTTTCAGCACTTTTTTACTCTCTTCAGCATGCCCCGGCAAAACAAGGTGACGTATCAGCAAACCGTTCTCTGCCTTTCCGTTTTCATCGAGTGAAAGAGTCGATCCTTTCTGGTAATGCATCTCTTTAATTGCTTTAAAAGCTACAGCCGGATAATCTGAAGCATCGGAATATGCTTTTGCCAATTCGGGGGTAACATATTTATAATCGGGAAGAAAAACATCAATCAGGCCGTCGAGGCTCCTGATTGTTTCAAAAGTATCGTATCCATTTGTATTATAGACTGTTATTGGCTTCAATCCCTGTTCATGAAGGCCTCGTAGTATCGCTTTCACCTGGGGAATAACATGAGAGGGAGAAACAAAGCCAAGCATAGTGATACCGCTTCCCAGTATCTCCATAATCTGATCGAGTAACAGATAAAAATCATTATTCACTTTTACTGATCCTGATTTGCATTGACTTATCTCATGATTCTGACAAAAAACACAACGCAGATTACATCCGGTGAAAAAAATATTGCAGATTCCTTCTTTGCCACTTATAACAGGCTCTTCCCCTCTGTGGATGCAGATTGAAGCAATATTCATACCTGCATCCGTTTTGCAATATCCCCCGGGCCCGTCAAAACGGTTAACTTTACAATGTCTGGGACACAAGGTGCAATTACATAAGCTTAATGTTTCTTCCTCAATATATATAGCAGTCTGTATCACAATTTTTGCCATGTAAAAATAGCTGATAACTCAATTAATCAGCGTGTCAGCAAATATCGTAATGTTTGTTGATTTTCAAAGCTACATATTTGAACCACAAGCTTAATACTTCAATATTAAAAGTAAATTTTTGGTGATTTAATATAAATATGTACCTTTGCATGCGAATTGAGGGGTATTTGACCTAGGGGACCAGAGTCCCCTATTTTGTTATCGGTTTTTAGAAAATGATTGAAAAACAGAAAATAAAAGGGTTGATTGAAGAGTTTATAAAGGGCACAGGGTTCTTCCTTGTTTCTGTAAAAGTAAGCAGTGCAAACAGAATTGTAGTGCTTGCCGATAAAAATGAAGGAATAACAATTGATGAATGTGCAGTAATACACAGGCATCTTGAAAACTCTCTTGATCGCGACATTGAGGATTTCGATTTACAGGTATCATCGCCAGGGCTGGACTTACCCTTTGGAGTAATAGAACAGTATTACAAGAATGAAGGAAGGAAAGTTGAAGTGACAGACAATGAAGGAGTAAAATACAACGGAAAGTTAAAGAATGTCACACCGGGAGGTTTTGAGCTTGAAACTGAAATGAAAACGAAAGGAAGGCCAACGGTATCACAAGATGTATCTTTCAATTTCGAACAAATAAAAACAACGAGAGTTATTTTGACT